>CAACVY010000031.1 GCA_900661335.1 uncultured bacterium
CAACTGGGTGCGCGCATGGTAGAGTTTGCTGGCTGGACGATGCCCCTGCTGTATGCGAGCATCCTCGAGGAGCACCACGCCACGCGCCAACACTGCACCGTATTCGACACCTGTCACATGGGCGAGTTCGAAGTCGTCGGCCCGGGGGCCGCGCGCTACCTCGACCGAATGCTCACGCTGTCAGTAACCGACCTCGCACCGGGCCGCTGCCGCTACGGCTACCTGTTGCGCGACGATGGCGGCGTCCTGGATGACTTGACCTGCTACGCCGTCGCCCCCGACCGCTTTTGGCTCGTGGTAAACGCGGGCACTCGTGCAAGCGATTTCGCCTGGCTGCGGGAGCACATGGAACCCGAGGTGGAGCTCCGCGACCGCTCGGATGGCATGGGCAAGTTGGACGTGCAGGGGCCGGAGTCCTACCGCGTTGTACGCGCGCTGTTGGGCGACCACATGCCGAACCTGCGCTACTTCCATTTTTGCGACCTTCAGTGGGATGGCGTCCCGATTCGGATCAGCCGGACCGGGTATACGGGCGAATGGGGCTACGAGTTCTACGTCCCCGCGGAGCGCGTGGTGGCCCTGTGGGAACGGCTGCTCGGATGTGGCGCTCGACCGGCTGGACTGGGCGCGCGCGACACGTTACGGCTCGAAATGGGTTATCCTCTTTATGGCCACGAGCTGTCGGTCGAGCGGACTCCCGTCGCCGCGAGCCGTGGCGCGTTCGTAGACCTTCGCAAAGCGTTTATCGGACGGGAGGCGGTGGAGCGAGACTTGCGCGAGGGCTGTCCAGAGTATCTTGTAGGAATTCGGTGGAATTCCCGCCGTGCCGCGCGTGCAGGCGACGATGTTTACATCGATGGCCGACGGGTGGGTACCGTGACCAGCGGCACGCTGGCTCCATCGTTGGGTGTCGGCGTATCCATGGCCTACGTCGTGGCATCCTTCGCGCGGCCGGGCGTTCGAGTTGAAAGCGGTCATGGTGACCGAACGATCCAGGGTGAAATCGTCTCCCTGCCATTTTGGAAGAACGGAACCGCTCGTGCGCCATCGCCGCCGAAATAAGTGGGGCCATGGACCACTCATCGCCGCTGGAATACAGCTGGCGGCTGGAGGCTGGTCGGACCAGCCTCAGTGGGGCGAACGTTGGACCCGCAACATGGTGGCGGCGGTCACGAATCTGCCCGCGGAGTTCGACCTCGAGACGGGCCGGCATGTGGTGTGGCGGGCGGCGCTGGGTTTGGAGACGTATGGAACGCCGATCGTGGCCGGAGGGTGCGTCTACATCGGCACGAACAACCGCAATCCGCGCGATCCGCGCCGCGGCGGCGACCGCGGCGTGCTGATGTGCCTGCGAGAATCCGACGGCACGCTGCTGTGGCAGGTGGCGACGCCGAAAATCGGCGGCGACGTGTACCTCGATTGGCCGGGGGCAGGTCTGTGTTCACCGCCGACGGTCGAGGGGGATCGCGTGTACGTACTCAGTAACCGCGGGGAGCTGCTGTGTCTAGACGTGCATGGGATGGCCAATGGTAACGACGGACCGTTTCGCGAGGAAGCTGCGTGGCTTGCTGCACCCGGCGAGACCCCCATCGAGCTCGGGCCTCTGGATGCGGATGTTCTGTGGTGGTTGGACCTTAAAAAAACGCCGGGCATCTATCCTCACGATAGCAGTCACGCCTCGGTGCTCATCCATGGCGACCTGTTGTACCTGAACACCTGCAACGGGGTGGACAATACGCACCGCCGCATCCGGTGCCCCGATGCGGCTACGCTGGTGGCCGTGCACAAGGCCACGGGGCGCGTGGTGGCCGAAGACCAGGAACGGATTGGGCCCAGAATCGTTCATTGCCAGTGGTCCTCGCCCGCGCTGGTCCGGCTCAACGGCCGCGACTACATCGTGTTGGGTGGGGCCGACGCGGTGGTCTATGTCTTCGAAGCGCTTGCACCGCGCGTGGAGAGCGTCCCCGAGCGTCCGCAGGCGCTGCGGTGTGTCGGGCGGCTCGACTTGGATCCCACTACGGTCAAGGAGGGCGCCTGTGAATGGAACGGCCGTCGCGAGCCGGGTGGCCCTTCGACCATCCACGGCATGCCAGTGTGGGCCAACGGCAGGTTATACGCCACGGTGGGCGGGGACCGTTGGTGGGGCAAGCGCGAGTCGTGGTTGGTGGCCATTGGACTGTCGCAGTCCGGCGGAGAAGTTCAGCTCCGCGAGTTGTGGCGGTACCCCCTCGTGCGGCAATGCCTGTCGACTCCCGCCGTCACCGACCATTGGGCGTTCGTGCCCGATAGCAGCGGCCGGCTTCACTGCGTGGATGCCGAGACCGGACAACCCCAATGGGTTGAGCAACTCGATGGCGAAGTCTCGGGCTCCCCGTTGGTGACGGATGGCAAAGTGTACGTCGGCACGCATCGCGGCACGCTGTATGCCTACGAGGTGGGGCCGCAACCTCGGCGATTGGGTTGCACGCGGTTCGAAAGCGCCATTTGGGGCACGCCGACGGCGGCGAATGGCCGCCTGTACGTGGCGACGATGAAGTGGCTGTATGCGCTGGAGGCGCCGGCCCAGGCGTCCGCCACGCCGGCATCGGGAACTCAGTGATGCACGTGCGATGGCTCATCGGGCTAGGACTCATGGGACTCGCCACCGCGGCCAGGCCGATGGTGAGCTCGCCAGTTCGCGCGAACCGGCCGTGGCTGAACGAGTTGACCGCTACGCCGCCGACGTCGCGAGTCACGGATCTGGCCGGGGTTCTCGGGCCGCCGTCGCGGGCGCGTCTAGAGAGTCGGTTGGCTGCGTTGGAGGAGCGCACCGGTTCGCAAGGCGCGGTGGTGATCTTGCCCGATCTGCGTGGCGACTCCATCGAGGACCTCGCCAACCGTTTGTTCGAGCGCTGGGGCATCGGCCGCAAAGACCGCGACGACGGCTGGCTGCTGCTGATCGCGATAGCGGAGCGACGCGCTCGGATCGAGGTGGGATACGGGCTGGAGGGCGTCATTCCAGACGCCGTGGCGGGCCGCATCTTGGACCAATATCTCGTGCCCGCCTTTCGGGAGGGCGCGTTTGCGCGCGGGATCGAAGACGTGGTGGAGGTTATCAGCCAGCGCATCACTGGCGGCGGCTCGGAGGCGGCGCGTGCACCCCCAGCGCCGAGCTCGAATCCGTCGGTAGCGCCCGCGGCGCCAAGTTGGGTGATCATTGTGGTTCTACTCATTTGGTTCTTGGTGTGGCTTCGGCACCCGTGGATCCCCATCATCTTCATCGGGTCGGGGTCCTACCGTGTCGGAGGCGGTTTCGGCGGCCGTTCGTTCGGCGGTTTCGGCGGAGGGCTGTCGGGGGGCGGAGGGGCAACGCGCGGTTGGTAAGGAGAGCGGCGATGACACCAGGAGAGTTGGTTCGCGATGTGCTAGCCGCCGGCCTGCGACCGAGGTCGGTGATTTTGTACGGCTCGGCCGCCGCGGGCGATCATGCCGGGCGTGAGTCGGACTACAACGTGCTCATGGTGTTTCCAAAACTCGACGACGATGGATGGACAGCGTTGCAGCACGGCCTTCGTCGGTGGCTCCGATCTGGGCAACCGGCGCCGTGGGTGTTCGTCGGGGAGGAACTGACTCGATCGCGTGATGTCTTCCCGATCGAGCTCTCCGACGTGCGCGAGGCGCACACGGTTTTGTATGGCGAGGACGTGGTGGCGGGCATCGAGGTGCAGCCGAAGCACCTGCGACTGCAGTTGGAGCGCGAAGCGCGCGCGATGGTGCTTCGCCTGCGGGCAGCGCGGCTCCAATGTCGTAGGGATCGGGAGGTGCGCGCGCTCATGGTTCGAACTATCGGCGCGTTGGGCGCGCTGGTGCGGGCGGCGTTGCGCCTGCACGGGCAACCTCCACCCGCGGCGAAGTTGGAGGCATTGGAACTCTGGACGCGCCGGACTGGTCAGCCCATGCACGCCGCGCGCCGGGTCATGGAATTGAAACTGGGTCGTGCGCGTGTAGGGCGTGGCGAGTTGTTCGAACTTCTGGCCGCGTACCAGTCGGAGGTGGAGGCGTTTGCCGCGGCGCTCGACCGTTCGGTCGGCGAGGTCACGCCCCCGGCCAGTTGAACTGAATCACCGTTGCGATCCCAGGGTGGAGGCTGTGGGCGACCGGACACGTGTGCGCCAAGGTTTCCACTGCTTGACGGTCGGCCGGGGCCAGGGCAATCGGCATGTGAACCGTGACGCGAAGACGACCGATCCGCCGGGGCGGTCCGACCATCTCTTTTTCGACCTCTGCGGTCATGCCGCGAAGATCCCAGCCGCGTTCGTTCGCCAGAATGCCCACCACCGTCATCATGCAGGTGGCCAAAGCCGCGGCGACTAGATCGGTGGGTGAAAACCGCTCTGCGCGGCCGTGGTTATCCGCTGGGGCATCGGTTTCGATGCGCGAACCAGACGGCTCGTGCGTCGCTTCGCACCGTAGATCACCGAGGTATCGGGCGTGGATACGTACCATGGTCGTCCTCCGTGGGATCGTACGTCAGGCGAGCTCCAAAAAGTTCTTCAGCAGTTGATGTCCGTGCTGCGTGAGAACGGACTCCGGGTGGAATTGGACGCCGACCACCGGCGCGTCGCGGTGCCGCACGGCCATGACCTCACCGTCCTCCGTTTCCGCACAGATGTGGAGGACGGGTGGCATCGAGGCTCGTTCGATGACCAAGGAGTGGTACCGCGTAGCTTCGAAGGGGTTGGGGAGCCCGCGGAAAATTCCTTGTCCATCGTGGCGGATCCACGAGGTCTTCCCGTGCATCAGTCGAGCCGCGCGGACGATCCGGCCACCGTAGACCTGCCCGATGCACTGGTGGCCGAGGCAGACTCCGAGAATCGGAATGCGACCGCCGAACACGCGGATGACGTCGCACGACACACCGGCTTCGTCCGGTGTGCCCGGGCCGGGACTGATGACGATCTGTTCCGGCGCCAACCGTTCGATTTCATCCACCGTGATCGCGTCGTTGCGGCGGACGAGCACTTCGGCGCCCAACTCGCATAAGTACTGCACGAGGTTGTAGGTGAACGAGTCGTAGTTGTCGACCATCAGGATCATGGCGGACTCACTGCGTCGTGGTGAAGTTGACGGGACATCTCGACGGCTTGCCACAGCGCGCGCGCCTTGTTGCACGTTTCCTCATACTCCCGCTCGGGGTCCGAGTCGGCCACCACCCCGGCACCGGCTTGGACGAAGGCGCGGCCCTCGTCCAGGATCACCGTGCGGATCGTGATGCATGAATCGAGGTGGCCGTCGTAGCTGAAGTAGGCCACCGCTCCGGCATAGGGCCCGCGGCGCGCGGTCTCCAGCTCGGCAATCAGTTCCATGGCCCGGATTTTGGGCGCGCCGGTGACCGTTCCGGCCGGGAATGTCGCTCGCAACAAGTCGTACGCATCGTGATCGGGGGCGAGATCGCCCACCACGTCGGAGACAATGTGCATGACGTGGCTGTAGCGTTCGATGACCATCAGTTCCGGCACGCGGACCGTCCCCGGGCGGCACACACGGCCCAAGTCGTTGCGCGCCAGATCCACCAGCATGATGTGCTCGGCGCGTTCTTTGGGATCCGCGAGCAGCTCGCGCTCCAGCGCAGCGTCGGCCTCGGGATCCTCCGCGCGAGGCCGGGTGCCGGCGATCGGGCGGATTTCCGCACGGCCCCGGTCGAGGCGCACGTGGACTTCTGGCGAACTGCCCACCATGGCGCTTTCCCCCAGGTCCAAGAGAAACATGTACGGCGACGGGTTAGTCCAGCGCAGCGCCCGATAGACGTCGAGAGAATCGCCGGCGAACGGCATCTCAAACCGGTGCGAGAGCACGACCTGAATGATGTCGCCAGCTCGGATATGCTCCTTCGCGCGCTCCACCGAACGGACGAACTCCTCACGCGTCATCGTCGACGCAGGCAACGGCACCGGCCCCACATTCGGCACAGGCGTCAGCCGCGTAGGTCGGGTCGTCCGTAGAGCATCCAGCAAACCCCGGAGGGTTTCCAGCGCGCGCGTATATGCCGCCGATGGATCCTCGCGGATCCATGCGTTGGCGATCAGCCGCATAGTTTGGCGCGCTCGATCGAACACGATCAGCGCGTCCGTTACCATGAACACCATGTCCGGCGCGCGCAAGGCTCGGTCAGTCCGCACCGGCACGCGAGGTTCAAAGACGTGGATGCAGTCGTAGCCGAGAAACCCTACCGCGCCGCCGATGAACGGAGGCATCGAGGGGTCGGGTACAGGGCGGTACTGCTGCATGAACCGCTTAAGTCCTTCCAGCGGGTCCACATCCTCCATCTCGCTGGTGTGTCCATCCTCGTGCTGAATCATCACGCGTCGTCCCCAAGCGCGCACGATGGCTCTGGGCTTGCCACCGATGAACGAATAGCGGCCGATGCGCTCGCCGCCCTCAACGCTTTCGAGCAGGAACGTGTGGGACGCCCGGTCCCGCGTTCGGAGAACCTGTCGCACGCGTTGGTAGGCCGAGACCGGCGTGTCGAAGTCTCCGAAGAGTTCGAGGGAGACCGGCACGAGGTTCCCGTGACTGGCCCGCCGCTTGAACTCAGCGAAGTCCGGTCGAACGTGTCGCTCCAACCAGCGATCGAGTCCCGGGCTCATGGGTCGAGGTTTTCCAGTTCCCGCGTCGAGAGGTTCAACCGACGGTAGAAGCAAGAGCGTCGGGGTTCGCCCGAACGATTGCGCGTGTGGCAGATTCCACCTCGGCGCGGGCGCACTTTGTATAGTAGCGAGTTCTGTTCGCAGTTGACCCGCACCTCCACCAGCTCGAAAGTCTCCCCGGACGTTCGACCTTTCTCCCACAGTTCGTTCCGGGAACTGCTCCAAAGAATCAGGCGTTGGCGTCGTAGCGCTTCCTCCAGCGCCAGAGCGTTGGTGTATGCTAGCAACAGCACCTCGGAGCTGTCGGCGTCCTGCACCACCACCGGCACCAGTCCTCCGCACGCCGCGGCGCGCGCGAGCTTGTCAAAATCCAATTGCAGCACCGATCCTTCTTCGCGTTCGTTCATGGAATCACCTCGCACGCGGTGTCGACCTCGCGGACCTCCACGCCCCGTTGGCGGAGCCAGGCTTTCACTTGGGGGATGGTCCACTCGCCAAAGTGAAACATCGAGGCGGCTAGCACGGCATCCGCGCCACCTACCGTCAGCGCTTGATACAAATGTTCCAGTTCACCGGCGCCGCCGGAAGCGATCACAGGGACCGACACGGCCTCCGCCACCGCCCGGGTGAGCTCCAGATCGTAGCCGGCGCGGGTGCCGTCGGCGTCCATGCTCGTCAACAGGATCTCTCCGGCGCCCAGCTCCACGCCGCGGCGCGCCCACTCGACCGCATCGAGTCCGGTGGGACGCCGGCCACCGTGCGTGACCACCTCCCAGCCAGCCCCGTGGGTACTTCGCCGGGCATCGATGGCCAGGACGATGCACTGACGGCCGAAACGCGCCGCGCACTCGCTCAATAGTTCCGGTCGTTGCACCGCCGCTGTGTTCAGCGAGACTTTGTCCGCTCCGGCCTCCAACAGTTGGCGCACATCTTCCGCCGTTCGGATGCCCCCGCCCACCGTCAGCGGCATGAACACGCGCGCCGCCACCGCGCGGACCACGTCCACCATCGTGCGGCGGCCCTCGTGCGACGCGGTGATGTCCAGAAACACCAGTTCATCGGCGCCTTGGGCTTCATAGGCAACGGCACAGGACACCGGATCCCCCGCGTCGCGCAAGGAGACGAACCGAACACCTTTGACCACGCGCCCTGCGTGGACGTCCAGACATGGGATGATGCGTTTTGCCAACATGGCCATGGCCTCAAACAAAAAAACCCCGGCTCCCCGGGGTCCCAGCGCCATGAAACGCCTAGCCCACCCCGAGGATCCCGGTCCAACGCCAACCATGGATGTGCGCCACGATAATCACGCCTGACAGTTTACCTTCTGGTTCGCATAGTTCAACATGTCCGCTGCAGGCGGTCGGGTCGGCGCACGTACGCCGTCGAAGCGGTTCACCATCCGGACCATACCAGGCGCGCACAAAAGCGCCATCCTGTTGATGACGACCCCTCGGCACTGGAGATCGTGCGGGCGACGTGTCTTGGGCCTGGCGCGCATGTGTCGGCAGCTTCGGTGCCTCCGGGTGGTGGTGTGGCTCTTCGGCGTGATCCAAATGATCTCGGGTGGGGTACGATTCGTCCACTGCTTGAGAGATACACGGAGAATGCCGTGGGATGGCTTTCGATTTCTCGGTGCGCCGGTTATCCCACGAGAGCCATACCTCCTCGAGAACGCAGGTGCGAGATGATCCCCCGCCGGTTTGGTGTTCACGGGTTTACGCGACATCGCTACCAACAGCCCGCTTTGCCGGTGAGTCGTCTCCAGGCCGCGGGTCGCCCGGTGGTCGAACAACGCCTCCGCGAGTATCTGGAAGTGGGCAGGTTCGCCAAAGTCTAGGGACTAGAAAGCGTCTGCGCATCCCATTGCTCCAAGGTATGCGGATACCTTGCTCTTGTGCGATGGGATGGAGTGCCACCCGGTGAGTCCGGTGCCCGCCCAGCGTTGGACCACCCGAAGGCGTCTGCGCAAGCTGCCGCGCTACTGAGTACACACACGTTTCACCGGGACCTCAAGTCTCTGGGCGGGCTGTACCGAAGGACACTGTTCATACCTTGCTCGGGCATCAGGCGCGTCCCTTCTTGCAGAGCTTGGTGCCGCCGGCGACGGACTCCGATTGGCGTCGGAACAGCCGTCCCGCGTAAGGTCTGCCCAGTGGGCCCTAGGGTTATCGGAGTCATGGACGTCCGCGGCTGTATGGATCTGCGGCTACGCTTGACGCTAAGGAATTCCGCGAGCCGGCACGGCCAAGGGGCGGATGGGATACGGTGAAAGCCGATGAAAGATTTTGGGTGGATATTCATGTCCATGTTCCCTCCGACCGGGACCGATTGACCTGGGTTTGCGAGGATCCAACGCCGTTGCAAACCCTCGAGCATAAACTGGGCGAGCTCAACTCGGCGGCCCAGCTGGATCCTTGCGCCGAGCAGATGTCGATCATGTAGACGCAGGACCAGGCGGCTCAGATGGATGTTCACGGCGTTCGTGTGTGCGCGGCCTCTCAACATTGTTGTGGGAGAGAAGGCATGGCAACCGTTTTCAAGTTCTGCGCGTACGCGCTGGTCGACGACCAGGATGTTGCCGACTCCTTGTCCTCGTGACCGAAGCGGGAGCGCGAGCATTTGTGGGCTCGGCACTCGAAAAAAAGACGCTTGTGACCGTCGAGGCTGGTACGTTGAGCCCTAACCATGTCTTGGGCGGGATCGTGGACGGACTGACCTACGGAGGGTGATCGCCACCGAGACAGAGCTTCCCGGTCGAGCGGCGGTACCTCTGGCGGTTAAATAAGAACGCCAAATTGCAAACGTGTTTGTTGCACCCAGCCACGACTCTTTCGGCGGGAGAATCGATGCGGAAGCCTGCCGAAACGGAAAAAGACAAATAGAACGCATGCACTACACCCATTGCCACGGTGCCGTTGAGTTGGACGGTTTTGCGTCCTCGCTGGCTATCGTGTGGTATCGCTGCCTGAGCGCCTGCGAAAAACCCTCTCCATCCGTCCCCTCTCGGGAGAAGGGCAGACAAAGGCACTCAATTGGCAATTTCGGAGCGGCCGCGAGGAGGTCTTTGGACTACGATAGTTGTGCGACTTGCGGCCGCTCCATGAATGGCCGCCAGAGCGCAGTGGCAACCCCAAGGTGCGTCGGCGGAATTACCGAATCGTGTCTGGAATCTTGTACAAGTCTCGGAACTCGTTCTGCCGGCGCAACGCCACCAGCGCTTGCTCAACTGCGGATTTAGTTTCCAGCAACATCGCCTCGTTGAGCTTTTCTTTCTGAATCGCTTCCATCAACGCTTCGGCAAATGGCCGCCGACTGATGGTCAGCAGGTTTACGGCCGCGCGCATGGTGTCTATGGGAGTTTTTTTCACAGGCTCTGCAGGTGCGCGCGGCGTGCTGGAGCGCGGCTTGACGCCGGTCTTCATTTTTCTGCGCAAATAGGTCAGCGCTTCAGAACGTTCTTTACTTTCCGGGTCGGCCTCGATGGCTTTCATAATCTCGGCCGCCTTGGCTTTGTCGCCAGCGAGCATCGCTTCGACCCATTCTTCACAACGGCTTTTGTATTGTCCTAGAGCCGCAGCTTTGGGACCTGGTATTTTGAACGGCATGTTGGACTCCTTTCTGCATTTGGACGTCCGCTCGGCAAAGCTCACCGTGAGATTTGCGCGGGCGGATGTTCCGGCAGGCCACCCGGGCCTGCAAACTCGCAATCAAAATATACTACGTCGAACTTTCAGCGGGATCAAGCGCGAACGCACACCGAGCACCAATGCAATGCTCGCTCCAGCAGTGAACGGCCACAAAAGTTCACGCACCCAACATCGGTGATTGGTGGATTCAGTTGGCGCATCCTCCGCCAAAGAGGGCATCCAGCCGCGCAAACGCTTCGGGGTCGTAGGCCTTCAAGCCCTCTGGGCCCGGTGAGGGCTTTGGGTCGGGCATTCCCAAATCACCGTGCGTTCCAAAGTACCACATGCAAAGCTCTGCGAAAAATTCATGCGGATTGGAGGCCGCATAGGAACCGCGCCACCGCCCGCGCGCCAAGGAAGCTCGGAACTGTTCTTCCCAGGACCGGCGCCACTCGGCGGTCAATCCGTATTGATAGATCGTATGCGCGAACTCGTGCACGCAAATATCGCGGCCGCGGTACCGGTCGTCCGGGAGTTGCAAAAGGTTTTCCTCGCCGCACGACGCCAGGAGCCCACCCATGCCACGCGTGCGGTCGTCGAGCGTGGCGCCATGCTCCTTGCGCAGCGGGCGGCCTTTTTGATCACGGAACTCTGGCAAATCCGTCGTGACTTGAGTACGGCCGATGATGTGCAACTCCGCGCCCGCGCGCTCGAGTCGGCGGGTCACGTCGGGGATCGAGTCGAGCATGCGAGCCAGTCGTCGGTAGGCAACCCGCAACGCTTCGTCCGAGACGATTTCGTGCGCGAGGATTGGAATGCCCGCGTAGTACATGCATTTGGAAAAGAACCATTGGCGTGGCGGCACAATCCGATGGACCGTTCCCGGTTCGCGGCCGGTCTCGGGGATCCAGACCATTGAGCGTCCGCCGCGGTTGTTGCGCGCGTAGTAGGGGATCGCAGTCAGCGGCGAGCCGTTCGCCCAGTGTCCGTGCACGACGACCACGCCCTCCAAAAGCTCGGGGACCCACTCCGCAGTCAGCGTGCCGCCGGCGGGCAGCGCGGAATCCAGCGACTGATCCACGCTCTCCAAGCAATAGATCAGCGGGCCTCGACGCAATGCCACGCGCCCGCGGTTGGCTTGGACGCGTTCATCGCATCGCACGCGCTGGACATCCAAGGGCAGCTCCAGCCGAACCACATCGCCCGAGCGCCACGCGCGTCGTACTTCCAGATACCCCGAGGTCGGGATGGGAATCGGCGTGCCGTTGACCGATGCGGCGCGCAGTCCGCGTACGACGGGGTAGACGGTGTATAGCGGGCTCGGGCAGCGATCCGGAACCCGTAGCCGCAGCGTCCACTCGCGGGAACTGCGGGGACAGACTTCAATCTCCACGGCCTCATGCCACGGGTACGCGGTCCGCTGTACGATCTCCACGTCCGGCGTCACGCGCACCCGGCTGCCGACGTAGAGATCCACCCGGATTCCATCCGGTTCGGTTGTGTACATCCAGGTGGGTAATGCGAGCAATACGCGTGGGATGTTGCCGACGCAGCATGGGCATCCGTGCCAAGGATACCGGGCGTGGTCTTGTTCAAGCGGGTTGGTGTAAGTGAAATTCTTTCCCGGCAGATCGGTGGCGCCCAACAGCGCGTTGTAGAGCGTGTCCTCCAGTACGTCCGCGAAGCGGGCCTCGCCGTAGGTGCGACGCATGCGGTGGTGCCAGAAGATCGCCCCACATGCGGCGCAGGACTCGCAGTAACTATGGTTGGGCAAGGAGAACTCCGCGCCAAAGCCCTCGCTGGTTTCCCCGCTACCCACACCGCCAGTCAGGTAGTACTTCCGATGCACGAAACTCTCCCAAAGCGACCGAACCGCACTGTGGTATTCCGGATCACGGAAGATCCCCGCGACGTCCGCCATGGCCGCATAGAGGTACGTTGCGCGCACGGCGTGACCCACCACCTCGTACTGTTGCGTGACCGGCACATGCGATTGGTCGTACTCGCTCCCGTTGCGGCGGCAATCCATCAAAAATTTTGCCAGACGGAAGTACCGATCCGCTTGGGAGGCTCGGCCCATGGTTTGGAGAAGGCGACCCAACCGAACCAGCGACATTTCCAGCGCTTGGTGTCCATCGTACCAAGCTTGCTTGGGTGGAGGCCCGATGTGGGCGTCCCAACAATCGGCGAGGCGACAGGCGGCGTCGAGCATGCGCCGGTCCTGGCCGCCGCTCATTTCATAGTGGGCGATCGCCGCATCGATGAAGTAGCCAGCCACGTACCCTTCGTGGTCGCCCACACGGGTCCAGCGCGGAGGCGGTCGGCCATGCTCGGAGGGCACACCCAGTGTGAAGCGCGTTTGGAGGTAGCCGTCGGGCTCCTGCGCCCCCAGCACGATCGGAACCCACTGCTCGATCGTCGCGCGCAGCACGGACTGGGTGGCTTGAAGTTCGGCATCGCCGGCTGGAGCGAGCTGGACCGCTCGGCACATCGCCTCCAGCGTGTTGAGCACGTAGGCATTGGCCCATGGCGGGCCAATGTGCGGTTCCACCAGCCCCTCCGCGTGTTTGCGCGCCGCCCGCACGAAATTTTCCAAGCCGCCTTCCTTGAGGTCCGGTTTGGACAACATGGCCACGCAATGAGGAATCCAGCCGACGATCTGCGCACGCAATCGCGGCCGCCAGAACGGACTGTCACAACTCCACTGTCCCACCGGAACTTCCCCCAGTTCTCTCGGCGTCGGAGGAGGTTCGACTCGAACCCGTACGGGCGCACAAGAGGTTCCGCCGGCGCTCCACGCACAGAACGTCAGCACATAGTCGCCGGGCGTCTGGAACGACGCGGTCGTGACGGGATTTGCCGGGTCCGCAAACTGCACAGCACCCGGGCCGGAGCAAACTGACCAGCGCCGCCCATCGGAACGCCCGCGGAGCTGTGCAGCCAAGTGTGTTGCCGCCGGCGGTACAACCACCCGATCGGGGCCCGCGCGTACCCGCGGAGCGAACGCAGGCGAACCGCCGGCATCGTAGACCTTCCACTCGATGATACCCGTCGAGAATTTGGGTTGGCTGTCGAACTCCAGCCGCAGCCGGGTGGTTTCAATGAGATCGAACCGCGTGCGGTTGTAACGGTGGGGCTCCACCCCCAGTCCCTGCGCGTTGGGCACAGGCTTCCACTCGCGTCCGTCCCAGTAGAGGAGTCGGCACGCCACGGGGAGCCGGACGCCTCGGTGATCGTCCCACCAATAGACATCCACTTCGCCCGTACGGATGGGGGCCGGCCAATCGTACTGTACCCACTGAGTGCCGGTGCGAGGCCAGTTGCCATAGCAGCCGTGCGAATGATCCCCGCTGTCGCGAGGGTCCACGTCGTCCTGAATCGCCTCGAGCTGTTCGTGTCCCGAGACGTACGAAGTGCTGACCTCCGCGAACACCGCCAAGTTGTCGCCGGGCGGTTGCGAAGCCGAACGCGGTTCAGCGGCGAAGGTGGGAAGCCCCCGCACCAGTCCAATCGGTCCGATGGATCCCAGGAGGGCTGCGATAACGGAAGTGCACATGGGTCGGACGATCACGATGCTACCTCCTTCCTTGGCCGTTACGGATTCAGGGATTTTTCCCATTCCCAGGACCATTTCCACTGCCCGCGCCACTGGGCGGTCGAACGGCCCTGGATGTCTTTCACGTATTGAAGCCCTTCTTTGCACCGGTACGCGGCTCGGATTTTGTTCGAGTTGATGTGCACGACAAAAAACCCCGCGTCCAGATGGCCCGTGTTGATGCAGTCCCACCGCACCGGTTCGCCCTCAGGAGCCCAAGCGCGGATTCCCGTACCCGTGTGGCCGTACAGATATAGGACCACTCGGTAACGATGGGCCACGTCGTAGACCGCGCGCCATTCGGTCGGAGCCCACCAGTCCGTGTCGAACCCACAATGGCTCATCAAGACGACGGGGCGACCGGACTGGCCGACCTGTTCTTCGAGGTCTTCGCGTAAAAACGACAGCGCGCCTTGGGGGTCATGCCAGACGGGCGAATACCGCGCCTGGCGGCTGGCTTGGTCGGCCGGATACAAGCCGAGCATGACAAAGTGCACATCGTCCCAATCCCAGGAATAATGCAGCCCGGACTTTGAAACGCGCGCAATCCGGCCGGCCTGCAACCGACGGCAGTTCCGCTCGACAATTTGTGCCTGGACACTGAACCCGCACCGCGCAGTCGCGGCGGGCGGGCCGTCGTGGTTGCCCCAAGTCTCAAACACCGGCCAGCGCAGTCGGCCGTCGGTTCCGTCGAGCCCGACATCCTCGACGAACCGCGACCATTGCTCTCGTGTGACCACTCGATCCCCGATGGCCAGATCGCCGTCATCCACCAAATCCCCGAGCATGACTACGCCGCGGGGGCGACCCACGCGCCCGCCGCCAAGCTTACGGGGCCATTCGAGATCCTCCGCGCGATTCATTTCCTCGACGCTGGCGCGGTTCATGTCATTGTGATGCCCCAGCGGATGGTCGGGATGGCGGTAGTGCGAATCCGAAGCGGCCAGGAACACCACATCCCGCGCTTCGGTCCACGCCGCTGTCCAGAACCAAAGAATTGCCCATCCAATCAGTCCATATCGAAGGGCCCATGAACCCGTGCGTGCTGTCCCTTCAGGGTCTGTCCTATACATCGTGCACCTCCTTGCTGGACACCCTGTCTCGAGGCAACAGAGCCCCGTTATAAATTTCGATTCCTAAAATACTATGCAGCTCCGGCCGTGTCAAGTGTGCGCCGGGTGGTTTTGCTCAGGGGCCAGGAGTGGTCAACCGGCACTTCCGTTCCCATGTCGGCAACACGCGCGCGTTCAACCTACGAGCCGGGTACCAGGTTTGATACGGTGCCCAGCGTCCCAGCCGGGGGTGGGCTGGAGGCGCGACTGCAGGTGAAGGTCGTTCTGCCTATGGGCGGATGTGCCCGTGGTGGGACGAACTTTGCTTGGCATCCAACGCTTGGACGGCTCCGCCGCTCAACATTCCAACGTTTGGGCGCACCCATCCTGAAGGTTTCAACGCCTGGATGGAGAGCAGTACCGTCTCGGTGCCCCGTGCCCCTGGCAACATTGCGACCGGCGCTAGTGAAACTGGCACCGGCAGTGGCCGCATTGAGAAAGACGAGTGACAGGCACTTGTGCAGAGTCGACTCGAGTACACTTACGGCCATTGTCGTCCGTTCGAGTCCATTAGCGCCCGCCAGTTCTCCACGGGTGCAGGAGTGGTCGTAGGGGCCAGTGGTGCGGTGATGCCAGGCACTTTTGCCCGAGTTGCCAAATTCGCACGACCCGAGCAAGAAAAGTCCAAATTGGGTGGCCTAATCGCCACAATGGTCATCGGCGATCACTCGATAGCCAAGGAACCCGCGCATTCGATCCAAGGCGTTGCCAATCCTCGTAGACCGAATCTGGGCTATGTACATGGGTTTGGCCATGTTCGGGCTCGCGTAGTCCATGACGCTCGTTCGTCCTTCGCCGATCCATGGTGTTCCCGGGCGGAGATCAGCCGCCAAAATATCAAAGGCCGACTCCATCTCCGCAGTATCCAGTGCCAGGTTAATGAAACCAGGACCGGTAACCTCTACACGGCCGGTGGCAGGATGGCGGCCAGCGGGGGCGACCAATTCCATCGCGAGATCCCAGGGCGCGCGTTGATGCTCACTACCCACGGCCCGGCGCGGTACCCCTTGACCTACGTACCCTGGTGTGCGCGCCCGCGATATAGCTGCCACATCTTCCCCTCTCCGAAAGAATCCAAAAACCCACGGTACTAAAATCACACCGCGCGCTCTAGCCACGGCAGCTGGTTCATATGCCTCCAGAATTACACCAGCTACGCAAGCTTTCAAGCTTCACGCTTGAAAGCGGTCGTCAAACAGATGATTTCAGCACAGAATCGATTGCGCTCCAAACCTCGTCCAGTGGAAGCTGCCGTTCGTTCAAAAGCTGAATGGCCCACGAACTCCATTCGCCTGGGATTTGGTCACCTCGATCCAGCCGTGAGAGGATCTGCTCCAAACCACGGGCTCGAAGTTCAGCGACACGGCGGAATCGTTCCATGCTGTGACCAACGTCGTCCGTAGCCTCACACGAGCGGAGTAGTTCCATGAGCTCCGTGTAGACTGGCCTAATCGAAGAGAGCGGTGGGAGTATTGGTTGGAGTTGGGCCGGGGCCCATTCTTGGCCGGTCGTAGCCGCGGTCACCGTTCTCAGTGCCCGAACCGCGGCGTGTTTATCGACGAATTGCAGCATGTTCTCGATGTGTATGCGTAGCGGTCCATGCCGGTGACCTTGCTCGACCAAGAACATCAGAACTACGAGCGTGGCGACGAGCCGTTCTTCGTCGCTGGCTCCTGGGATCCCACCATCCGGTTCCAGGAGGCCTGCCAGCTGAATGGCAACATCCGTAAGGTCCAGTGTGGACGAAACCGCTTCTTGGGGTTTCCTTCCCGCCATCGGGAGGGAGGGCACGTAAGTCTCGAAGACCTGAGCTTTTGGGGATCGCGCTTGAATTGAAGGAACCGGACCAAGCCTGGGTTTTTCCTCCGAAACCCTAGGGCACGACGGAAAATATGCCCCAAACCATACGTCCTCGGGCATACCTACGGGTATGACCCGCGTTTCGGGTAATACTCCTGTTCGGTCGCCCGCACGCTGAACTACAGCCACCAAGGCCCAATAGCGGTTGGCCAGCCCATACTCGCGGCCCAACTTTTTGAGCAACAACTCCGCTCGACGTGTTTTCCGGCGTTGACCCGAGTGGCCTTCAAAATCCGGGACGACTTGACTTTCAAGATCCGTGACCAAACGTGCTCCACGCAACAAGCGCAACGTGGATCCATCCACGCCCGGGTCTGCGTCCACAGGGAGTGTGATCGACTTGGAGCGCTCAGTATCGGACCATTCAATGACGATTTCGCCCCTACTGGGAGCAGATTCACCAAGTACGATCAAAGGATGGCCGGAATACACTATGCGAGGTGGGGTGGGGGCAATGGTGCAGTCAGGACATCCATTCAAACGCACTCGCACATTCGTCGCCACGGGTTTTCCGATGGAAGCGAAAAGCTCGACGGCGGCCCAATCGACGCGTTCGCGAGGAGTCAAGAAGCGACTAACTCCGCCCGTCTCTCGCGCGAGTTGTGTTAGGAACCGATCTTGACTGGCACTCCCGATGCCCAAGCAGTGTACGCGAACGTTCGGCGCTTTCGCGTTCTGAATAATGGGTTCTGTGGCGGCGACTTGGCCATCCGTCAGCACAAAAATGTCTCCGCCTTGATCACCCAGGAGCGAAATCGCTGTTTGGATTCCAGCCAGCAGTTCCGTGCCGCCCCGTGCGTCGATGGCATCGACATACTGGCGGAGTTTCTGGCGGATGGAGCGGCAGGCAGGGACGAGTTTCGAGTCGTACAACTCAGTGCGGTTATCAAACACCACCAAACCCACCAGATCCTCTTCCGAAAGAGCGCCCACGCAAGCCAGTACGGCATTCTTTGCCTGTTGAAGCGGCAGCCCACCCATGGATCCCGACCGGTCCACCAAAAACACCACGCGCCGAGGCACCGAGTCCGTCTTCCCAAATCGATCGGACGCGATAATCGCGGCAAAGTGCATCCTCTGGTCCGGCGCCGTACCGCACAAAACTCCTGAAAAGGATGAGGTCATGCGGGCGTCCAAAACCAGATCCCGATTCGGGAGGTCTCGGTCCGTCGCCAAATGAACACGCGCGCGCCGGGAATCCACCTTATCTACGCGGATCGGGTGCGATGGCGACTCGATTTTGGCAATATCCTGCGGCAGACAAAGGAGAAGACTGAACCCAGTCGAATGCAGTACCGAAGCATCTCGCTTGAACGGGGGAAGCAGCAAATCGCCAAACTCGGCCTCCGGAAATTCCAGTTCGCCGGTCTCTGAATCGAGAGCGGCTGCGCGCATATGGGGGTGATAACAAGGGGCCAAAGTAAACGGGAACCGGAAACGGAACCCATCGTCATAGAGATCTACACCCGCTAGGACTTCCAGGTAAACCGCCACTCGTTCTCCGGGTCGGACGTTCCCCACATCCAGATTCACGTAACCATCGCGGTACTGCTGGGCGAGAACGGATAGATGACCTTGTTCCAGGGCTCGCTCGTACGCCCGACGAGCGTCTTTCACCGGGCGCAGTTCGGATTTCGCATCCAACCTCTCGCCGACGATGCGGAACCGGCGTAACGCAGCGTCTCGAGGTAACATCATTGCGTATACAAGCTCGACTGGGCGATCGCCTGCGGGCGCGAACACATGGCGGACGAGCAATCGCGCACCTGTCGGTTGCACGACCCCCGTGAGCACAATGTCTTGCATGGACAGTTCCATCTCCTCGCCCTTGTCTTTGCGCATAATTTGAAAGTTCGGAGATGTCGATAGACCTTGCTCAGAGATCTCCCATTTCGACCGAGATGAGTTCATATGCGTGACTCCTTCTGCGTTGAGGATTCTCCATTGAGGTCCGTCACCAATTTCGCGACGGCCGAACGAATGCGCTGGATCCGCCATGGGCTGGATGGCTCACGAACCATCACCACCACATCCTCGGCGACTGGGTAGTGCCGCCACACGACACTTTCCGGAAGCGCCGAAGTTCGGACACTTGACCCGGCCAAAACTTGGGCAATTTGCCCCAGCGTGTACCCCTTGGCCTGCAGTTCCTGAATTCGCTGGAGGCAGCGAAGGTGTTCAACTCCATAGTCCGCATAGCGGCCCCGTCGAGTTGGCCCTGGCAGCAGCCCACGCGCGATGTAGAACCGCAACGTGCGCGGTGGGACACCTGCCCGTTCGGCGAGCTCACGCAGCGAAAACCGCTCGGACTTCGTTAAGCGTCGCCGTTTCATCCTATAGCTAGGATACACTGTAATTGGACACTGTCAAGTAGTGTCATAATATGACCCTACAGGTGTGAACCCGGAGCGCAGGAACCCAACCAGCGACTGAGGGCCAGTGGATGCACGTCACCGCGCTCAAGTCCCTACAGTGCATCCCGCTCACGCCGCCCTCGCTTAAGGGGATACTGAACCGTGGATTTCCTAGAGTTCATCTACGGACCTACAAGGGTCACACGCCCAGAGGTGTTCGCGGAGTGTTGCCTCCGTGGGCGCTAAAACTCCTGCAGTTGTTTCCCCCGGCCGGCTCAAGGTCGGGTTGGACTCCAAACTTGTCCGCCCCGTAGAATCCACCTGCACGTGCACAGCAGTTCTTATATGCTTCCGGCTGAAGTTTCCGTAGCTATAGTTGGTGTATTTTTCGGTAGAATGGTGTGATCTCAAAAGGGTTAGGTGCAGAGCGCTGGGAGATGATACAATCGCGCCACTTAGCCCACGGGCATGGCGTTCAAGTACACCGCAGACCATAGTTGTAGCCCAGAGTGAAGTTGTACGGCTCCGGTACTGACAAGAACACTTGCAGCGCCTCAGCTTCGCCGACTTTCAGATTTATCCGCGCACTTTTACAGGGCGGGCACGCGCGAGCAGGCGGACGGTTGTGGGAACACAGTCAAAGGATCATCCCGCTTGATCATTCGCAGGCATCCCATGTGGAGAAACTCACGGCCACGATCGACTGGTTCGATCAGTATGACGGGGCTTGTACAGAATCGGTCGGATCACCCGTGAACCCACACCGAACCTTCGCCTATGCACTTACTCGCCCACTCTCTTTCGTTCCATCGGCAGACGGCGTACCGGAGCAGGGGTTGGGTCACAGAACAGATCGAACTGAACTACGCGGGCATCTATGTTTAATCGAACGTGTTGTGCGGTGACCGTCCCAAACGCTTTCGCATAGATGGTACCAAATACTTTCCCGGAATGAACTGTGTTCCAGGAACCATCGGTTTCCCGAATTTGCAACTTAAAGCTTCGCCCCTGCCCTCTTTCATACTTAGGATTCTCGATGGTGAATTCGACTCGGTTGAATGCGAGTGGTTTTTCGAAGTCGATCTGTGTACCAGTACGGCGACCGATAAGTGAATCCGCGAACGCGGCGGCTCGGGCGATCGGCTCGATGGAGCGGTCGTATTCCAGCTTCAAAATCGTGTCGGAGAGTCGATTGGAGGAGACTAGTGCGGCCGGCAATTCTGGTGCAGTATCGCCATTGTGAACATACAGGACATTATCTCGGAAGGCGCAATTCGGCCACGGTGCACCCCGGACCCCAGTCACACTCTCACCATACCGGCGGAGCCATGGACCCGTCACCGGGCCGGGTTTGGGCAAACCATCCAACATCGGCGGCAAGCCAAATAGCCAGTTCCGGTCCGCACATGCCACGTCGACCAACGTCTGGATTCGCGCGTCTGGCGTACTACAATCAATGATGTCGGCGCGACGTGACTCAGGTGTTACGCGGAGCGATTGCACACGCCCGTCACGGTACACACACTCTACGGTCGTGGTGTAGTTGGCCCAGAGCTTAAACTTCACATCCCAATCCTCGGGCCAAGCCGGTAAGAGGTAAATTTTGTTGCCATCGCTCCGCAGCAACATGCTTTGAAGAGCGTTCGCCGAAGTAGCTCCGTGGTCATTGTCCGGCGTGCCGTCCATTTTGCACTCCCAGAATGCCGGAAAGCGCGGACGGGGGCGGTACGGAAATGGCCACCCGGACCTGGGATCGGCCACTACGAACCCAGGAGTATCGGTCGAGGCGCGCAGCAATTCGCCGTGCGGCCCTTGCAAAATGTTGCCCGTCCAGTGAACGAACCGGTCGTTGAAATTCATGCTGACGAGCCGTGCCGCCTCACGGGCTAAACCCAAACGAGCGGCTTGGACAGGCGCGAGCTGCCAGCCGCCAGTTTCCACAGGTTGCCAATCTGCCGTACCATCTAAACTTATGTTTCGCACATGAAACGATTGACGCGCCATTGCCAGTTTGTCCGGGGTTCCCAGCCAAGCCTGACGAAAAGGATAGACGGAATAAAGCTCCGGGGTTTCGCAATCTACACGCCCCGGTTGATACGCCTCCCCGACGGCCAATAGGTCCATCCCGCGAATACGGCGAGTTGGAACATCGGGCAACATCGCCCGCCACTTTCTAAACCGTGCGCGCCGGTCTTGATCAATCGGGAATGTGAACAACTGGTCGAGTAGATATTTCATGGCACCAATCTCCGTCGCCGGATTGCGGACACCTTGGTAGGTCTCCGCACAGCCGACGCCCTCCATCACCATCCGCCCGTTCGCGTCGGTACGGGTAAAGCGGCTGAAATAGTACTTGAGCCCTTCCTCGGCACACGGAAGAAGAATCTCCCGCAAAAACTTTTCATCTTGGGTGTGCGCATACACATCGGCCATGATGGCCGGGAGCTCGACGGTAGCGAGTTGGTGAAACCGAAGATGCGCAGGCATGGACTCCCAATTGAACACACCCACGTTGTACCACCAACTGGCTTCCATAATGAATGCGCCATCCACTCCAATGAGTTTTCGGGTATGGTCTCGGCAGATATCCAAGCCCTCACGCACAAACCGCATACCGGGGACGATCGTGTCGAAGTCGCCTCGCGCGATCATGGCCCAGTAAGGATGCCGCGTATTCTGCCACATGAAATAGAGCGAGGCCCAGTCGCGCTCGTCGGGGGACACCGGACGAGATTTCGGCCGGTCAAACCCCATGACTCCTGCCGGCATGTCCATGGTAAAGATCGACCCGTTGTACGGCGGTGGGATCGCGCCGCGGCTTGCAATCGCCTCACAAAATCGCTCCAACGCATAGCGCTGGCTTAACTGAAACGCATTCTGGGCTGCCGGCAAAAACCTATACTGTTTGTAGACTTCGGACGCGGTTGGACACTGCATAAAACGGCACTGGTCGAGGTCCACATCGCCCTCCCCGCAACGGGTCACGAAGATGTAACTGCGGCTCCAGAACTCTCGCCAATATTTTTGATGTGCCGACCAGTCGGAGCGGACGGGGCGTTGAGCTGCGATCAACCACTCATCGAGGCTCTCAGGTTGGCTGGACAGGACGCGGATTCGAGCACCGAACGCTTGCACGGTGGTTCGGCTGACGAGCGAGGTTAGAGATTCTCGAACCAACCCATCCCCACGGAGGAGACAACCTGAAGTGCGGTGGAGAATTGGATCCTTAGTTCGACCAACTATCTCCGGAGTGTTTTGGTGGGCGAAGTTGATTGACCACACCGACGATTGGTTGCGGTAGCACCATGCGAGCCGGTCTTCACGATCGTCCCAAAGCACCCCCACTGTACCGGTCGACGGCAACGGGAGAGCTACACTCTGCAAGGGTCGGAGCGGCTCGAGCACGAACCGAACCTCACGGGGGATTTTCCCCTGATATTCCACACGCACAACAGGTGCATTCGCATCCACCCATACATGCACTTCTGCATCGGCCGCATGAATCTCGACGGCCGCGTCACGCAAGATCAAAGTCTGCCGAAACTGGCTGGTGTCCAGCGGTGGGTAAAATTCCACGCGCACCCGCCCTAATTTTGGAAGACGGTGCTGCGCGTCTAATGCATCCACTTTGCTGATATAGAACGCGACGTTACCTGAATTCTCCACCCAGACATTGAGCCCCACGTCGCCATTGCCCAGGGGCATAGACCCAAACGAATTACCGCTAGGCGAACTCCACGTGACATTACAGTCGTCAAGCGTCTCCACCATCTTCGGAGTGTTCTCACTCCAAGGATCCCAAGGGGTCGTTTGCACGGGTAGGATGAACCCCGCCACAGCGAGCCCCCCGGCCAGTACAACTTCTCTAGTTCGCGTGCGCATCGGATAGAGCTAATTTAGCTTACGGGGCCTCCTGGCGGTCTTTTGCCCCAACAAGTTGGATTTCCCGGTACACATTGAAGCCCAACGGGCCATCCTTAAACTCGAACCGGACTGCAACCACATTCGTGGCATTGGCTTGAATCCTGACTTCGGACATTCCACCCGTGCACAGCACCGAGGCTGCGCTAAGCCGCTCGAATTTCTCCGGCCGTGAGGCCCGAGCGATCCACACAACATAATTTTGACTGGCCCGTGCATCATGATGGCCGGCAAACGTACGAGTTTCTGCCAAGGTGCTCGGGGTCGATAGCCGAAGTGTAAGTTGCGAGTCACTTCCATATCCCCGGAAGGTTTTTCCGTCGTTCAAGGTCTCCTCGCCCCCGACACCGTTCCGGGTTGTACCATTGAATAGGGCCGAGGCATCCGTGCCGCCCC
Organism: uncultured bacterium; assembly: GCA_900661335.1. Taxonomy (GTDB): domain Bacteria; phylum Verrucomicrobiota; class Kiritimatiellia; order PWTM01; family PWTM01; genus CAACVY01. Next base: position 23,494 of record CAACVY010000031.1, read on the forward strand.
CGGGGTGAGCGACTCGTTCTTCGACGAAGGACGCAACCTGTAGGACATGCTGCTGCAAAACGTCCGACTCTAGCGACGCGCCCGTCCGAGACTGTATCGCCGCAGACGGTCGCGTTGGCGGCTTCACTGCCCAGTCTTCGGCCATCAATCGCACAGGCCCCAGCAAGCCCGAAGAGACCAACGGGGAGTCCTTGGTAAAATAATTCCACGTCGTAAAACAGTAGCGACCGCCCGACGGCCGCGGTTCACCTCGGATAAACCAGTCTGGGAGTTGCAAGAGGAAAGCGCCATGCCCCTGGTGCCCGGGCGACCACTCGCAATCAGCAGGTTCCAGCTCGTCGCCAATGAGTCGGTTGCGCCAAACATTGGCGACCTCGATTTCGAGTTGGTTTCCGGTTGGCTTCAAAAGACTTTTTGGAATCCTCACGTTCCACGGTGCCGTCCACACAACTCCGAGCTCAGTCCCGTTGAGCCGTACCCGAGCGATGTGATTGACCACGCCCAAATCTAAATATGTAGCCGGAACATTATCGAACGTGATCCGATAGATCGCCGTTCCAGAGTAATACCGGATTCCCGGCTCCGGACGCTTCGTCCAATCCTCCAGCTTGTCAAACATACGTACGGCCGGGCCACCCCATCGAGGATCAAACCGGACTTCCCAAGGGCCTGACAGTTCTGCGACAGGTTGAAGCACTGGGAAGTTCGCCTGGACCGAGGGCCGGCCGGGCTTACGAAACACTACAAACCAGCTCTGCGCAGAGGCAAACTCCAGCGGCACTGTGGTCTGGTATCCATCGTCCTGGAAGTCTGTCAAGTCACGCTTCGAGCCGGTGACCGGGTCCCATAGTTCTGGCTGTTTTCCAGTCACCTTGAACGAACACACCGCTTGGCCGCTCACGCGTGCGGGATTGGCGACAAACCACACATCGCCTGACCGGCCGCGTCGGTGAATTGCTTCAAGTTGCAGCCCCTCTGCGTAAAAGTCTTTCGCAGCCGCTTCGCCCCACTGGAGCATGGCCTGACATCGATGCCAGTACTGGACCACGCCACTGATATAGCTCCACCATGTCTGCGTGCGGTCGAAATGGGTACCCCACTGTCCCATCGTGGCGCCGGGGGCGTACCGATCTTCCCAGGGTTGATGGACGAACCGATGGAGAACGAATCGGTTGATACCAGCACAATATGCCACGTCTCCAATCGGCTTCAGCCAGTACGGCGTCTCGGTCCACTCACTCTCCGCTGGCGAGCCTGTGAACGCTTCGGCTTCAATCACGACCGATCCCCGCTTGCGTGCCGCGGCCACCGTAGAGTCCACAGCATAAGGTTTGTAGGCCCCTCCAGCGGTCCAAAACTCGACCATGACTCGGTCGACGTAGGAAATAATCTCCTGGGGACGCCAAGGCCCCCCATAGGGCTCACAGAGGAACTCCAGGTGCGTTTCATGTAACATTCGCTGAACCGTTTTGAAGTACACATCCCGATAAAGGTCGAGGATTGTGGCATGAAAATCCGCGCGAAATTTTTTGGTCTCCGCGTCGCTGCCCACTATACGACCCGCGAATGTGGCCAAGAACGGAGTTAGGTCATATCCGCGTCGCTGCGCAAATTCTTCCCGCATTCGTGGCGTCCAGCTCGGCGTACCCGCTTCGTAGCTATCGAAATGAACATGCGTAAACCCGGTGCCAATGAGGTCCCCCAGATGCGTTCGGATCTCGCGGATGACATGATTCATATGAAACGTGACAGCCTCCGCGCTCATCTTGTCGCACTCGAACCCAGTCGCCTTCCACTGGGCCGGTTGAATTAAGGTTCCCATCGTGGTGTGACCAAACCGATATATGATCCACTTCCCCGCAGGTGCATTCCATTCTCGCTTTCCTGTCAGATCAATGACTTGGTCTTTGGGAACCACACCGCTGGCTGGCAACGCTAAAACGGCAATGTCCCGGTAGAAAGTCTTCCGCTCCGGGATCTCGGGCTTCTCTACCTGGCCAGTGTTCGGATTAAACACGGGGAATGGCTGGACAGCGCGTGGGTCGACCTTCGGACGCGGCAAATCGAGAACTATTTTACCGGGACCCGTCACGGGTTGCTGTGAGTAGCAAATTTCCTGCATGGAAAGTTCCGGTGGAATCCACGGGCCGCCACTCGCCGTGTAGCCCGGACAGTTGTGCATACCGAAGTCTATCCCTAGCCGCTTCGACTCCAACGCCGCGTGACGTACAAGTTTCCACCAGGGTTCCGTCCATGCAATGATCTCCGGTGTCGGGCTATTGCCGATCTCGCACGCCCATGGGGTGGTCACGTCGGCCAAGCTGAACATCGTCGCGCGGTTGAACCCCGCCTTCCTTAGCGCCTCAAGATCACGCGTGATTCCGTTCGAGGTTACGTTACAGCCCATCCACATCCACAACACTCCCGGACGGGCCGAATCCGGAGGATGCGCAAACAATTCGTCGAGTTCATCCGCTTGGCATAAACTCACCCACGCGATCCATGCCATCATCTGACTGGCTTTCATTGCGCTCTCCTTGTTGTGCCTTTTGTGCGGACGGCTCTGTCACCGGGCTGGAAGACGAACCCGGAAATACGTCCCTCGCGCAAAAGCCAACCCAAGGTACACAGAACCCGGGGTGACGAGACCGTCCGCTTTGGGATAGAAAAGAGTTCCCGAGAAACAGCCCACGTCTGGACCGACGCTCGATCTTTACGCTTGAGCTGGCCGTGAAAGGTGAGCGCCAATCCGTCGCACGTCCAAGGCGAAAAGTTTGTTGGCCCTGCGGTTTCTATTTGCCCCAAGCGGTCTCCTCCCATTTCAAATGGATTCCGACACAACGGTCCGAACCTCTCCATTCACACGGACCCTCACAGATTGCGGATGTTTCGAACGAATCCGGAAGCGTGTGACCTTGCCATGCTGCCAAACGATATCCACTTCGAACCCACCGCGCGCACGCAGGCCGGATACTCGTCCATTAGGCCAAGCCGGAGGTAGTGCAGGGAGCAAATGAATTTCACCCAAGTGGCTTTGTAACAGCATTTCAGCGATTCCAGATGTCGCACCAAAATTCCCATCGATTTGAAACGGAGGGTGGGAGTTGAACAGGTTCGGCAAAATGCAACGTTGCAATTGGAGTTGGAGCAGACGATGGGCACGCGCACCATCGTGTAGACGCGCCCATAGGTTGATTTTCCACGCAGTACTCCAACCTGTACTGATGTCTCCTCGTGCTTCGAGACTGACTCGAGCGGCTTGGGCGAGGTCTGGTGTGGTAAGAGGACTAATTTGGCGGCCGGGATGAAGGGCAAATAAATGAGATAGATGGCGATGACGGTCCTTCGGATCGTCCACATCCTCCATCCACTCCTGGAGCTGGCCCCATCGGCCCACTTTCGGGCCCAGAAGTTGTGACCGCAGGGCCGTGATCCTAGAGCGGTACTCCGAATCCACACCTAGGATCGCACTGGCCTCGATGAAGTTTGAAAAGAGATCCCATACAATTTGCTGGTCATATGACACACCCGGGTGCGGTGTCCGGTCTCCCTCCCGAATCACGATTTTGCCGTTCACGAGCACAGGTCCGTGTTCCGGTGACCATCCATCGGGTGTGATGAGCGTGCCGTTCGGGCCTGGGACCAGCCGGTCCTCCCAGAATTCCACAACCTCCTTGATCGCGGGATAAGCGAGGGTACGGAGGAACTCCAGATCTTGTGTAAACACATAGTGAAGCCACAGGTGTTGAACAAGCCACGCACTGCCTGGATGATGGATCGCCCACCTGGAAGCACCGCCCATAGGGTTGAGAGTGCTATACGTGGTCCAGCCGCGCCCTTTTGGGGTTTTCACGCGTGGGTCCTTACTACGTTTGTAGACTATGGACATATTACGAATCCACCGGAACAACGGCTCATGACACTCCGAAAGGCCGGTCAATTCTGCTGGCCAATAGTTCATTTCGAGGTTGATGTCGCAAGTATACCCCGAATACCAAGCGGGTTTCAGGTCCTCGTTCCAGATCCCCTGTAAGTTGGCAGGGAGCCCACCTGGGCGAGAACTAGAAATGAGCAAGTAACGACCATACTGAAATAACAAAGCTTCCAGTCCTGGGTCGGGATGCCCCTCTTTGTATGCCGCCAACCTCCGGTCGGTGGGCCAGTTCGGATGGCCAGGTCCCAGATCCAGACTCACGCGTCCAAACAACCGTTGGTAATCCGCCACATGTACCGCTTTCAGCGCAGTCACCGATTTGCGCACAGCGGCTTGCAAACGGTCCAACACCCGCGCAGATGGATGCTCACCTCGCCAATGCTTCATCGGATCATTGACGAACGAGGTGCCCGCGGCCAATAGGAGAGTGACACGGTCCGCCCCTTGAATGACAATTGAATCTTCACGAGTAGTGGAGGATCCCCCTTCGGAGACAACGTACACAGCTGACATGTAGTCCAATCCGTTGGTCAACCGGCCCACCGCCGTAATACGCTGCCCGTCCGCGCGGATCGTGGCATGATGAGCGTCCGTCAAACGAACCGTGCCCGAGTACGCCGACGGGCGATCCGCTATAAAACTCATGACCATCACAGAATCCGGGTAGCTGCAAAAAATCTCACGCTGAAATGTTGTGCCTCCGTCTCGATAAGAAATGTGAACGACTCCCTCGTCCAGGTCCAGCTCGCGCCGATAGTCCGAAGGCGCGACGTGCCTCCAAGAGATCCAGAGGTCTCCAAAGGGCTGGTAACTGCCCATCTCGATTTCGTCGCCGAGCCAGAGCGTCGACTCGTTGAACTGAACCCGTTCATGGGTGGTCCCTCCGAAGATCATGCCACCGAGACTGCCATTGCCTACCGGCAATGCTTCCACCCAGTTCGTCGCAGGACGCTCGTACCAAAGCACCAGCGGTTCTTCGGCTCGCGAGAGGACAAGCGCCCCCCAGGTGATGAATGCCCACAATGTTCGAATGGCGCTTCTCCTCGTTCGGCTCAAGATCCACTCAGCACACTCGGCACACAGCAATTTCATAAGAAACCTAAATTTGCTACGGAAGAGCGCCTCCTGTCAAGTCGTTCGCGGAAGGCCTTGGCTGGAGTTCCTGAGGGAGCTAGAGCTCCACGGCAATCCATCCTTCCAGCGGTCGGGCAAGATCGCGCGCTTTGAGCCGATCGCGGATTGCTCGACGCATGACGGACCTAGCATGGTACCATAGCTCCGTACCCGCCCAAGCCATTATGAAGCTGTTCGCTCTTTCCCCTTGGTCGATCCGTCCACGACCTCCTACGGCGAGGTCGATCGCGTGTGATTAGCCCGCCGCGCGAGAAGGGTCCACGCCCTACACTAGGCCGGACGGAGCAGTTGAACCGGACCGCCAAACTTCAGCTATCCTAGGCAAAGCTCAGCTCACCGGCACAGCCACCTGTCCTACAGCGCCCAGCGAGCATATTCCCCCATACAGCCATAGAGCGGTTGAGCAGGCGGGACGACGTGACTCTCGCAAACGACGACCACAAACACTCCAACGAGCCTGTGCTATAACGCGGGCAACGAGGGAACTTCTCCGACGAACGGACCAGCAGTTCCGCTACGTCCCACATGCTCGACAACGATATTCGCGTACAGTGGTATTGCCGATGCGGTCTCCAATAACTAGTGCAACCGTGCCTCGCTCCGAAGGCCGATCGGTTGTTGGACCACCTGGCCGTTCTTGGGGAGTAAGGTGGGAATACTCAGGACATTGAAACGCATGGCCAGTTGGGCTCTTGATCCACGTTGACCTTCGCAATTCGAGCTCGGTCACACAGGCGGGTGGCCAAACGCCCCGAAATTGGAGTCTGCATTCGGCACGGACCGTACCACGGCGCCCCAAAGTCCACCAACGCCACTCCCTGCGTCACTACCTGATCGAACGTACTCGATGTTAACTCCGCCAATGTTCCCCTTTTGTTCTATCCTCCTTTCTTGCGACAAGATCCCTGCTGTGAAGAATCTTGGACCACAATCACCGGGTAGCTATGCCGATGTAAGTACGTCACCCCGCACAGTTTCGAAATCCCAGTTTCGAAGAATCGTCTCCGCCGGCACTGCCCGGTTAGCGCGGACTGAAACAAGTTCAACCCCACGAACAGCACCAACCACAGCCAGTGAAGGGATACCGAGCAGTAGAACGCCAACCCGGCCAGAACGAACACCCATCCATGAGCCGTCCACCTCGTTCTACTGTCATCATTGTACTCTCCATCCTAAGTTCCAACGTTTCTACGTTCCTCGGAAAACCTCCGGCGAGAGCGCACGCATCCAATCCCCACCACCCCACGAACACCCAACGAAATTATGAAGGCGCGTTCTTGGAGAAAAGCCATCGTGCGGGGGACCGTACGTTGGCCGGAAGTAGAAAGGAGATGTGTCGCGAAGGAGTGTATCGCATTCGATATCCATCAGCCGTGCACGGTGGCGGGACGCGAAGGAGATGGAGAGCTCAGAGAGGCGGCAGTGCCGGATCGAGGGCCCGGGGGGCGTGATCCGCAGCGACCCGGAGGATGTGGAGGCGGGTATACCGGTGGCACTGGAGGCCGCGGGCAACTGGGATTGGATCGCCGACGAGATCAAGCAGGCGGGGTGTCGGCCGGTGTTGGTACAAGTATACAAGGCGAAGATCCTGCTGGGGATCGTAAACAAGACCGACGGGTTGGATGTCCACGGGTTCAATCGGCTACCGCGAGCGGGGACGGTTCCGGCGGTGCGGGTTCCGCTGGCGGAGGTGCGCGACCGGTGCGAGCGTACGCGGATGGTTGTGGTGCGGGCACGGACCCGTCTGAAGTGTCGGATCCAGGCGAATTTGAACAAGTACTGGCTGAACCTGAAGGGCCGCTGGTGAGGAGATGGTCGGGCGGTGGCACAGTTGCCGCCGTGCGCTCAAGGGATGACGAAGGAGTTGTTGCGGGTACGAGTTTATGAGCGCGCAAGCAGAGCAGTGGATGGAGCGGCGGATCGAAGTGAGGGAAGTGAGGCGACGATGCAGTGGCGGCTGACGCGGCCAGGAGTGCGGCGGATTTTATTGGGGGTGATTGCGCTGGAAGCGGGGGATGTGCGGCGGTTTGCGAGTGCACAACATTTGGCGTCGTACGCTGGCACGACGCCGCGGGTGCATTCGAGTGGAGACCGAATGCGGTAGGGTCGCTTACGGCGGGACATGAATCGGCCCTTGAAGTGGGTACTCCTCGAGGCGGCCAACGGTGTGTAGCGACACCGGCGACAGTTGCATTATCCATGCGTGGACCATTGGATGAGTGGGTGCCGCAGCGGAGGGGGCATGCCAAGGCGATCGGTGCGGTGGCGCAGCGTTCGGCGTAGACGGCGTTGTCCGTGTTGAGCCGGCAGGAAGAGTATCGAGAGCCGAGGAGGGTCCATCGACAGGACTTGTGCGCGACTCCAAGCTGAGCCCAAGTCAAGGCGCGACCAATGAATCCGACACGTTCGTGGGATAGTGTTCGTGCCGCAGACGACAGCGTAGAGATGGTGAAGATGGGCTCGGTAGGGAACACGGAAGGACCGACTTCGGTGTGGTGTCAAGCCAAGAGGACCAGTAAAGCAGGAAAGAGGATTACAAAGAGCTAGGAATTCACAGACGCACTTTCACCAAGGGTGGATGGCTCTGGTGATTCCTGTTCAGAGGAACGGCGTTTGGGATGGAGAGCCTGGAGCCCAACGTTACTGGACATCCGATGCGCTCGCGTAGGTTGGACGAAATGGAGCGGGGTTCGAATGTGGATTGTGCAGGGTGGCATGGGTCGATGGGCGGAAACGCCGGTTCGAGGAAGTAGCCATGCATCGGCGAGCAGATTGGCTCGAGCGCTTTCCTCCCATGGGCAGAAGAAACCGTAGCTACGACGGCGTCATTTTCCATCCGCAGCCATGGGAGCGGCCCCAAGACTGCGAGGAGGTGGCAAAAGTCGCTTTCGTTGGAATGCAAGCCCAACATTGCGATTAGTGTTGGCGCATGCATGTGCTCGGCGGCGCGGTCGGTGGGTTGGGTCCTGTGGATAAGCGTCGTCGCGTGGGTGTCGTCGCATGCCGCACTGGGACGCTGAGTAGGCATCGCGGTCCACGTGGGCGACCGGTGGGACGTGGCCGTCGGGGTGCGGTGGGCCGACTTGTCCGGCGCATCCAGGTGTATGGCCGGGGATCGCGGTACGGTGGCGCGATGGATTAGGGCGGTGTGGGTGGGTGGGCCAGTGGCATGGAAGTGATCGTCCGAAGTTCTCCGTTCACGCGGACCTTGACTTCGCGAGGCTCGCTCGAGCGCACGCGGTAGTTCGTCACACGCCCTTGGCGCCACTCGATATCCACCGTGAAGCCACCTCGTGCGCGTAGCCC
>CAACVY010000030.1 GCA_900661335.1 uncultured bacterium
GCTGCGCCCAACCGTCGGGCGTTCGAGAGTGGGCGGGTGCGCATGGAGGCGTTGGCTGTAGGTTCGGTTCATAGTGGGGGCGTATGACCGTGAGGGACGGGGTCTCCGCCGGCGTTTCGTGAAATCGAGGTCGCATCGCGCGAATCATGAAGGCCGCCGATGGCCGGTATGACTCGGTTACGCGACGCATGGCCGGTGCCCGGAAGGAATCACCAGCCCGTAAGGCGATAAAACCGCCGCAAGGCGTTGGTGGAGTCGGTGTCGACGAAGGACCCATATCCATCGACCAAGTGGGTGACGGCGATGCGACGCCACTGGACGAGGTCAGTGGAAACTTCCAAGGCCACGGGGATATCGGGCGTTCCTTCTGCAACCGCGACGACTTGGCCTTCGGCGATCTGAAGTTTTTCGAAGCGAACATCCCACGAGCGCACTGGGCGGTCCGCTAGAGTGCTGTTCCAGCCGGCCGTGCCCGGGCGGGAGTACACCACGACGGGCGCAGAGCGAAACACACCGGCACCGACAGATGGGGCGTCGCCGAGTATGTAGACCCGCTGCAAGTTGAGGCACTCCGCGAACGCGCCAGAGCCGAGTTCGACGACAGATTCCGGCAGAACGAGGCTGGTGAGTCCGGTGCAGCGGTAGAACGCGGCGGCGCCGATAGAGCGGAGCGAATTGGGAAGTGCCAGCGCGGTCAGTCCTTCACAGTCTTCGAACGCGCCTTCGGCTATCGTATGGACCGTGGGTGGCAATGCGTAGGACCCCGCGCGGCCGGCGGGGTATTGGAGGCAAACGGTTTGAGCGTGGTCGTACAAGACGCCGTCATGACTGCTGTACCGAAGGTTGTCGGGCGCGACGGTAATGTTCGTGAGGCTCAAGCAGCCCGAGAACGGCCGCTCGCCGAGTTCCACCACGCTGGCCGGAATTGCCACGTTCGGCAACTGGTAGCAGTGGGCAAAGGCCCAGTTGCTGATCACCAAGACGCCGTCCGAGATGACGAGGTTCGTCAACCCCGAGCAGCGGAAGAACGCAAGTTGTTCTATGACTTGCACGCTGCCCGGAATGGTGAGGCTGGTCAGATTCGTGCACCAGTGGAACGCCAGCTCGCGGATGGTTGTAATCGTGGGCGGGAGTACCACTTCCGCGAGTTTGGTGCAGGTGTGAAAGGCTCCGGCTCCGATTGTATGCACGCCGAGCGGAATTTCGTACCGGCCCTCGCGACCCGCCGGGCAAAGGAGCATCACCGTCTGAGCTTTGTCCAGCAACGCGCCCTCCACGCTGCAGTACGCGGGATTGTCCGGATGGACCGTGATGTTGGTCAGGTTGAAACAGAAGAGGAAAGCAGAGTCGTGGATTTGCGTGACCGTGGCGGGGATGTGCACGCTCGTGAGGTTCGTACAGTCCATGAACGCGCCAGCCCACAGCACCGTAACGGGTGCGCCACCCAGCTCGTGGGGGATTTCCACGTGCCCCGCGTACGTGCGGTCGAAGGCCTCAATCGTGGCGGCGCCTTGTGCGATCGAGAACGTCCACGGCCCTTGAACATCGGCGCGGGTGACGTGGGCCAGCAGCCACAGTCCAACTCCGCAGCACCCAAAGTGAATTCGAGCTGCGTACATCGCCGTGCCGTCATTGTGGCAGATGTCGAGTCGCTGGCAAGCCGACCCACGACCGCAGGGGTCTGTTCCAGGGCCATGCAACTATTGGCTGGACTTCCGCGGTGGAGGGCATTCAGTGGTGGCGGAGCGAGGCGGGGCGTTCGAGGCCGTGGGCGTCCATCAAAGCTTCGTCGGCGAAGAGGTCTGGGAGAGGGCCTTCGGCGACCACCGTGCCGCCGTCGAGTAGAATGGCTCGTCGGCACGTGGCGACCGCCAGGTCCAGATCGTGCGTCGCCATGAGTCGGGTGCAGGACAGATCGAGCAGAATTCGCGCGAGGGCTCGGCGACCGCGCGGATCGAGCCCGGCGCCGGGCTCGTCGAGCACTACGATACTCGGCTCCATGGCTAGCACGGTGGCCAGCGAGACTGCACGCCTTTGCCCTACAGAGAGCCGATAGGGAGGGCGCTCCGCCAAGCCCGCCGCGCCGACGGCGTCCAGCGCGGCCCGTACGCGCCGAGCCACCTCGGCCTCCCCATAGCCGAGATTGCGGGGACCAAAGGCGACATCGTCCCACACGGTGGGCATGAAGAGTTGATCATCCGGATCCTGAAACACGAACCCGATGCGACGTCGGAGTTCGGTGCACGTATCGGGCCGAAGCTCCATGCCATCCACGCGTACGGTCCCGGAAGTGGGGAAAAGGCAGCCGGTGAGCAGCAGGAGCAGCGTGGTTTTGCCCGCGCCATTCGGGCCGACAAGTGCGACGGCTTCGCCGGCTCGGATCGACAACGACACGTCGCGCAAGGCCCGAGTGCCATCGGGGTAGTCGAAGCTAACGGCGACCACTTCGATGGAGCCGGCGTTCATGGAGCGAGTTGCATTAGGCGGCGACCGAGTCCGGCGGCACCGTCGCCGAACCGGGCCCAGAGGATCCACAGGATCATGGCGCTGGCATACGCGAGGTCCGTGGCGCGGAGCCGTCGAGTGCAGATTTCGAACGCGCGGAGGGAGTGGCCATCGAATCCCCGCATTTCCATGGCGCGATGAACCCGCTCGGCGCGGTCGAAGGCACGAACGCAGAGTTGTCCCAGCAATGTGCCGGCCTGGCGCCACGTGAGGCGACGGCCTGCGGAACGCAATGCACGAGCGCGGAGCAAGCGAGCAGCTTCGTCGGAGAGCACCAGTGCGTAGCGATGAAGTATCCACAACTGGGCCACGCACAAAGGCGGGACGCGCATTCCGAGCAGTCCTGAGGTGAGCCCGGACAGTCCGGTCAGCGCGAGCAGCAATGAAGCGGCCGCGACGGTAAGGGCCAAGCGAGCCAGCAACGAGGCGGCGGCCAGACAGCCGGCCGTAGGCCAAGGGTGGCCGGGAACGAGCGGACGTCGGTCCAGCCAGATCCACGACACGGCGACCAGCACGATCCACGGTGCGGCGATTGCGACACGGCGGGCCAGGTAGGCGAACGGAACACCGCCAGCCAGGGCAGTCCAGATGGGGTACGCCGCCAACAGGATGAGCCGCGAAAGGTCATGCAGGGGCAACGACAGGACGGCCAGCAGGTACGCGACGGTGATAGTCACATGAGTCCGAGGATCTAGACGGTGCAGCCAGGTATCGCGGCGGGCGAGGTCGTCGGCGTGAAGCGCGGCAGACCAGAGGTTGGAGGTACATTGGCTCATGGAGTCGGCGCCTGCCGCGAGCGAGGCCGGACGAGGAGACCGATCGCGACAGTGGCGCCGAGCACAATCACGCTGCCGAGGACCCCTGCCAGCGAGGTGCCCAATGAGACCGCCGGCCACGCGGCCGTCTCGTTGGCCGGCTCTTGTTCCCCGGGCGACGTAAAGTCGTAGTCCGGGAACCAGCTCGTACGCTGTTGCACGCGAGCCAAGGCCGCGTGGAGTTTGGATGGCGGAGGGGACTCTTCCCAGCCGGGTGCGGTGCGCTGGAGGGACCATTCCAACCCATCGGGTCGGCTCGAGGCCAGCCAGCTGAGGATGCCGGCGATGAACAGCGCGGCGAGCCCGATGACGGCGGCGAGGCGCGACTCGGCCTGGGCTGGTTCGCGGACTGTTTCCGGACGTACGCGCTCCAGCCATTCGACGACCGCCACCGTGGCGATGCCCTCAACCAGGCCGATGGCGAGGTGAATGGGCAGCATGAGGGCCGCGAACGTAGCGAACGACAAGGGCGTGACCCCGGATAGCAACGTCTCCACCACGACCGCGAATGCTCCGAGTTCCACGCCGACGATGGCGGCCAGCACCGTGGCCAGGCGCCGACGTGCGGACGAACTGTTCGAGAATGCGGCAAGCGGGCGATACACGAGCGGGTAGGCCACATAGGATGGGATCACCGCCATGTTGACGATATTACAGCCGAGGGCCAGCAGCCCACCGTCGGCGAACAGGAGTGCTTGAATGGTGAGCACTGCGGCCATGACGAGAATGGCCGCGTCCGAACCGAGCAGTAGGGTAAGAAGAAGTCCTCCGGCTAGGTGGCCGCTGGAGCCCGTGCCCGGGATGGAGAAGTTGATCATTTGGGCGGCGAAGACGAATGCTCCCAACAACCCCATTCGGGGTACTGGAAGTTCCGCGGTTTCGTTCCGCAGCCGCCGCACTGCCCGTGCGACAGACCCGCCCGCCACAGCCCACATGGTCAGGCCGACTGCCGGGGAGATCAGGGCATCCGCCATATGCATAGAAAAACCTCCGTGATTCCGTTATGGTAGACCGATAGTATCATTCATACTCAAAGTAGTCAATCGTATTACTGCGCCTGAAGCCGGTCATCGGGTGGATGGGAGTGAACAAAAGTGCTCCGGGCGATCGGGTGGGAGCGCGGCCATCTGATGGATGCGGCGGCGGGAACGGTCAGGCCGTTCTTTCTGCCTACGCTAGAGCGACAACGCTACACCAGCCCGGCCAAGATGAGAATTCTCGTGCAGCTCGGTGTCTTGTGGCTACTTGTGCGGGGGTATGTGATGGGATATGGTCTTTTCAACGAGAGGAACCGGGCCCATATGGCGGACCAGCGCGAATATTATTACCGAAAGGAACACGGCTACGATCGTTCCGAGTCTGTGGGGCGAGGGCCATTCCAGGTTTGGTGGTCCATTACGACCGCTTGGGAAAAGATCTCCATGCTGTTCGTAGTCTTCACCGTGCTGGCCTTGCTGGTGTTCTTTGGGGTCGTCGCATGGCTCCAGTACCGTGAGGCTCGGGCATGGCGATTCCGGGCGCTTCAACGTGTCGAGGCGGAGCGGAACGCAGGAATTGAACGAACCTGGCCGCTGGAGCTGGACTCCACGGGGCGGTTGGTGTTGGACGAGTTGGACGGCGTGCAGCCCTCGGAGGTGGCCGCTCCGTCCTCGCCGTCGGACCTGCAACCCGATCACGTGCTGCGCGCGGCCGTGTGGTTACGTCAAGCCGAGCGGGCAGGCGCGGACGAGGACTGGGCCGCGGCGTGTGAGCTGTATCAGAATGTGGCGGAGATTTTTCCCGAGTCGTTGCGCGTGCAAGAGTTGCTAGGCGTGGCCGCCTTGAGGGCGCGGCGGTACGAGCTGGCCGAGCAGGTGTTCGATCGGCTGACGCAACGAGCGCCCGACCGTGCGGCGTTGTGGAACAATCTTGGCGTCGCGCGGGCAGGGCAGGGCAAGTTGGCCTTGGCGGCGACGGCGTTCGAGCGGGCAGTGGAAGTGGCTCCTGAGTATGAAGCTGCACGTCGGAATCTCGGCTGGCTCCATGTTCAGTTGGGCCAACTCGATCGAGCGGTGGAAGTGCTGGAGCCGCTGGTGCCGAACGCCGATGAAGATTTGCTGTTGCTGTACGCCGTGGCGCTCCTCCGCCAGTCGAGGTGGAGCGAGGCCGAAAAGATTCTAGAGACGTTGGCACTGCGGGCTCCTTCCGCGCCGGTCTGGTTTTACCTTGCCGAAGCACGGTCCCACATAGGCCAGACCCCGGGCGCGCTCGAAGCGTTGCACCGTGCGGTTCAATTGGTGGACGCCAGCGCTGCCGCTCGAATGTTGCAACGTCCAGAGCTGGAACTCTTGCGCCGCGAGCCGGGGTTCGAGCAAATGATGTCACGGCTGCGCACCTCGTCGGCGCCTTAAGGCGCGCTTTTTCTGGCCGCGCTCGGCCGTGGGGATAGGGGGGTCTCGGGCGGTTGACATTCACCGCGTTTCTCCGTACTGTGGCGCCTGGTGTTCGGTGGCGATGGCTACGGCCGCGAGCCCCGCGTCCGACACCCATGGGAGATCCAAAAGAGCGGCCGCAGTCGAAGGAAAGAACGACCGAATGAACATATTCGTAGGAAACCTCTCCTACCAGGCGGTAGATGAGGACCTCCGAGAGGCGTTTGCCGCGTTCGGCACGGTCACCTCAGCTACGGTGATCGTCGACCGGATCACGGGCAAGTCGCGTGGGTTCGGCTTCGTGGAGATGCCGAACGACGAGGAAGCACGCCGGGCAATCCAGGCGTTGAACGATAGCCTGTTGAAAGGCCGGCCGATCAAAGTCAATGAAGCCCGACCGCGAGAAGAACGACCCCGACGTGAGGGTGGGTTCGGACGCGGGCACGGCGGTGGAGGGCGTCGGTCCGACCGGTTCTGAGCAATTCGGAGGAGTTCACCAAGGGGCCCGCTCCACGGCGGGCCTCTTGCTTTTCTGGGAGCTACGCCCGCCGGCCGAACCACCCTGAGTTGGCCGCCTCCGTTCCCCCATCCGGCCATCGTGGGACGTCAGTGGCAAGGCTCTGTAGTCGCGCGGGCTTGAGGCCGGGCCTCGCGCTTGATAAAAGTCGATCCGAAATCGATTGCACGAGCATGCGTTTGCATTTGCTAACCTCGGAGGCTTCTGATGCAGGCACGAAATTCTCAACCGATTACGCAACACCGATCGCGACGACGGACCCGAGCGAGTTGGGGTAGACTTCTGACGGTATGGCTCGGGGTCCAAGCCTCTTATGGGGCGGATCTTGAGGACGCCATCCTCTCACCAGAGCTGTGGTCACTCGACGCCGCGCGGGTGCAAGAACAGCTGGGACCCTTGGGGTTTCGTCCGGTCAGCACGCAAGCGGGCGCCGATTTGAGGCTCGCGAAGCCGGAGGGCCGGGTGTTTGGGCAACCGCCCGCGGAGATTTTGGTTCACTTCGACCAGGGTCGGGTGCGCGACATCACGATCATGCTGCATAGCCGTGGGGACCAGGGTGCGCTGGGCGAGGCCGATTTCCGATTTGTGGTCACGAGCGTGTGCGGCCGTGTGACGCATTGGGCAGGGAACTCCGGGCAGCCGCGGCGTCAGGAAACGCGTCCAGGCCGGCGCTACGCCGCGGGGAGGACTTGGGTGCGCGGGGATCTCCGACTCGATCTGGAATGGGCCTGGTCGAAAGAGGAGAATGGGGGCGAGTTTCAATCCGAGTATTTGAAGGCCGTGCTTCAGCCCTACGATCCTTCCCGACGCGCGGCAATGCTGGTCGGTGATTCTCGGTTGGACTCTACCACAACGAAGACCGCGATGCTGACGCTACCGGAGATGCGCAAGCGCGTCGAGCGGCGCGCCAACGGCGACGTGGTCATCCCGAGTGTGCCAATGGTAGACCAGGGCGAAAAAGGCTATTGCGCCGTGGCCACGATCGAGCGACTGCTGCGCTTTTATGGATATCAAGTGGACCAGCACGTATTGGCTCAGTTGGCCGGCAGTGACGCCGATCGGGGAACCGATCCAACCGCTTTGGTGGGCGCCGTGCGCCGGATGGCGTCGCAGACCAAGCTGCGAGTCGTGGCCGTGCGAGACAGCGAGGCGACCGCCGAATGGCGTGAGGAAAACCGTATCGTGACACTGCTGAAAAACTTGCTGGACTTGATTCGCGATTACAACCGCGTCG
Source organism: uncultured bacterium (assembly GCA_900661335.1). GTDB lineage: Bacteria > Verrucomicrobiota > Kiritimatiellia > PWTM01 > PWTM01 > CAACVY01. Next base: position 7,483 of record CAACVY010000030.1, read on the forward strand.
CGCGCCGGGAAAAGGCATCGGAGATCAAACAGACAGAACTGTTCCACAGCGGCAGCGTGACGGAGGTGTATCGGATGATGAAGCCGGACCTGCTTCGTCAGGCCAAGTTGTCCGACAAGGTCGGTCTCAACCGCTTCAAGTCCGACGTGCAGCGGTTCATCGACGCGGGCGTGCCGCTGGTCTGGGGGGTGACGGTCGGGTTGGTTCCGGAGAAAGAAATCGAATTTAGCCGAGCGCAAATTCGAGGGCGGCCTGGCCAAAAAAACGAGCGAATCCTGGAAGGCCACTTGCGGTTGATCGTGGGATACAACGCCAGCACCGGCGAGGTCCTCTACAGCGACACGTGGGGTGCAGGCCACGAAGAGAAGCGGATGTCCCTAGAGGATGCATGGGTCATCACCGAGGGTCTTTACGCGGTGGTGCCGTCGCATGTTCGGTTGTAGGTGGAGTGCGCGGGCGACGACCGTTGCGTCCGCCGGCGCTCTGAGGATCTGGGAGTTAGTGGCTAGTTGTTCCCTGCGCTTGCTGACGACAGGTAGGAAATGCTTCCGAGGCTTGGCGCGACTGGGAGCATAGCGTCGTGGAGTGTCGAGGTGTCGGAGGTTGGGAAACGGTCACGCGAGCGCCCAGACTAAGGATTTCGCACGTTCGAGGCGAACGCAGCGCGTGATTTCGGTTGCGCTGGTGCTACCTACCGGATGTTGTAGAGAAAAGACCGAGGCAGGTCATGCGCGAGTTTTGGTCGCTTGCAGACGGCCATGTGGCCGAGCTCGCGCGTTGCAGGTCTAGCCAAGTCGTGGCGGGATTCTTTGTGCGGCTGCGGTGGGACAGCTGGTTTCGCTTGACCTCGCCGAGCCTGCGAAGGACGCACAAGCGTGCCGCGGCTGCGCGGATTTAAACTTTCCACGGAGCGCGGTAATCGCGCGTAAGCCACGCGGGGTTGCCCGTGCCGCCGGCGAAGGTGAGTTTTTCAGGATCCCAGCGAATCACCTGCCGGTGATAGTACGCCAGGTTCATCAGGTGGCAACAGATTACGCTGCGGCCGCCGACGGTTTCCGACGTGATGGGTTTGCCCCGATCCTTCATGTGCGTGAGGAAATCATCGTAATGGGATTTGCTTTCATACAGTCGCACCTTCGCGTTGGCGAGGAATTGCTTTTCCGCCCTTGCCACTTCCGCTGCGCAGGAGGTTTTTTCTCGGTTCGAGGAGGCGACCACCTCGCCGCGCACAATGAGCTCGAATTTGCCTCGGTTGACTTTCACCTCGCCGTCCGAGCCGAAGAAGTGCACGCCAAATCCATCCTTGTGGATCACCTGCACGCCGTTTGCGTAGACAAGCGTGGCGCCGCGCTTGGCCTTGGGATCTTGCGGCGGACGCACTTCCACTGGGCCGCTGTCATCCATGCCCAGCCCCCACTGCGCGATGTCCAGGTGATGGGCACCCCAGTCGGTCACCATCCCGCCGCCGTACTCCATGTAGTTGCGCCAATGAGGGAAGTGGTCGTGGACCCCTCGCGGGCTGAGGACGGAATTATAGGGCCGCATCGGCGCCGGCCCTAGCCACATGTTCCAGTCTAATCCGGGCTCCTCTGGCTCGGCCGGCAGGTCGCACGGGCGCCCCGGATCGCCGAAGCTGCACTCGACTCGCTCGATCTTGCCAATCACGCCATTGCGCACCAGCTCGCATGCAATGCGGAACTCTTTCATCGAACGTTGCATCGAACCCGTCTGGAGCACGCGGCCGTACTTGGGAACGGCCTTCATGACCTCGATGGCCTCGTGGATGTTGTGCGTGAGAGGCTTTTCGCAGTAGACGTCTTTGCCAGACTTTAGGGCCTCGAGGGTGATGATGGCGTGCCAATGATCGGGCGTGGCGATGCACACCGCGTCGATGTCCTTGCGCGCGAGCAGCTCGCGGAAATCGTTGTAGGCGTCCACGCTGGGCGCGCCGCGATCGGGATGTTCCTCGTAGAATTTTTTCGCTTGCTGGAGCGCGTGGTTGCGGCGGTTGGTGTCCACCTCACACACCGCCAACACCTGCACGCGCCAAAGAAACTGGCTCATGAGGAAGCGGTTCTGTTTGCCCATCCCGATGAATCCCATCGTGATGCGGTCGTTCGGTTTGGTCTCTGCCGACCAAATATGCGATGGAAGCAAGAACGGCGCCGAGGCCGCCGCTGCGCTGCGCAAAAAGTTCCGCCGAGTCGTTTGCCATCGTGTGTGCATGAACGCTGCTCCTTGTCTACGACTTTAACATGCTAAATCCGCCTTCTACTTGTGTCAACCGGTACCGCCGTGTTCGGGTGATCACGCGGACCTCCACCACCCGCACGCTCCGCCTTTGCTGGAGTCCCCAGGGATCCTGCACGCTCCGGCCTCCAAGCGTTGGATCTCGAACGGCCAGTTGTGTCCAAAACTTGGACGGTGTGCGCACGCCGGGGGCATTCGCGCTCTGTGCGGGGCGCATGGGCGGCAGGAATTAGGTCGCGCCGGCCGGACTTCTCAGCTAGGCTAGAGCGCGCTTGTGACATGACGGAGAATTCCCAGCGATATTTGGTGACTGGCGGGTGTGGGTTCATCGGCTCGCACATCGTAGAGGCGCTGGTGCTCGAGGGACACCGGGTGCGGGTGCTGGATAATCTCTCGTCTGGCTCGTTGTCGAACTTGAGTCACATCCGCGGCCCGGTGGAGATCGTGATTGGCGACATTCGCGACGCGGAACAAGTGCAGGCCGTGATGGACGGCATGTGGGGAGTGTTCCATGAGGCGGCGTTGGTGTCGGTGCCGGACTCCATCGAGCGACCGGTGGAGAACTGCGCGATCAACGTGATGGGCACGCTGAACGTGCTCGAAGCGGCGCGGCGAGCAGGCGTTCGACGCGTGGTCCTGGCCAGCAGCGCGGCGGTGTATGGTTTGGATCCCACCTTGCCGAAGCGCGAGAACATGGAGCCGACTCCGATTTCGCCGTACGCGCTCGCAAAGCTTACGAATGAATGGATGGCGCGGGTTCATTCGCTCCTGTATGGGCTCGAAACAGTGTCGCTTCGATACTTCAACGTGTACGGCCCACGTCAGAACCCCTCGTCCATGTACTCTGGCGTGGTGTCGCGATTCGTGGAAGCGCTGCGATGCGGGCAGCCTCCAGTGATTTTCGGCGATGGTCTTCAAACGCGGGACTTCGTGTACGTCGCCGACGTGGTCGCCGCCAACCTCGCGGCTATGACCAGCGAGCGGGTCGGGCGCGGGGAAGTGATCAACGTCGGCACAGGCCGCGCGACGAGCGTATTGGAAGCGTTGCAACAACTACAACAACTGGCAGGGGTTACCACACCACCTCGCTTCGAGCCGGCGCGCGCCGGCGACGTGCGCCATTCTGTGGCGGACATTTCGCGCGCACGCCAGTGGCTCGGATATGAGCCGCGGTGGAGCTTGGAGGACGGGTTGCGAGAGCTTTGGAATCGCACGAACATGGAGTCGAAACCATGAACCGCTTCTACGTCACGACGCCCATCTACTACGTGAACGACGTGCCGCACATCGGCCACGCCTACACCACGGTCTTGGCGGACGTGCTCGCCCGTCTCCACCGCTTGTTTGGGATTCCCACCTGGTTCCTGACCGGAACGGACGAGCACGGGCAGAAGGTCCAGCAAGCGGCGCGGGCGGCGGGGATCGAGCCGCGCGAACAGGCGGACCGTACCGTCGTCCGTTTCCAAGAACTCTGGCGTAAACTGCAGATCACCCACGACGATTTTATTCGCACGACAGAAGCCCGCCACGTGCGTGCGGTGCGCGCCGTGCTGCAAGACCTCTACGACCGGGGCGAGATCTACCAAGCCGAGTACGATGGCTGGTACGACGTGAGCAGCGAAACGTTTGTCACCGAACGGGACCTGGACTTGGCGGAGGGCGAAGAACCGATCGGGCGGCCGAACATCATTCGCGTGCGCGAAACGAACTACTTTTTCCGCATGAGCCGCTACCAAGAGTGGCTGGTGGAGTACATCGAGTCGCATCCCGACTTCATCCGGCCAGACTTCCGCCGCAACGAGACGCTGGGGTTTCTCCGCACACGGCCGCTGGGCGACTTGTGTATTTCGCGCCCGAAGAACCGTCTTTCGTGGGGCATCGAGTTGCCGTTTGATCCCGCTTACGTGTGCTACGTGTGGTTCGACGCGCTGCTGAACTACATCACGGCGATTGGCTATCCACACGATCCAGCGACCTTTGCGAAGTGGTGGCCAGCGTCGCTGCAATTGATCGGCAAGGACATTCTCACGACCCACACGGTGTATTGGCCCACGATGCTCAAGGCGCTTGGCCTGCCCCTGCCGCGCACAGTGTTCGCCCATGGCTGGTGGCTGATGGGGAACACGAAGATGAGCAAGTCGCTCGGCAACGTGGTCAACCCCATGGACATGATCGAGCGGCACGGGGTGGACGCTTTCCGCTACTTTCTCATCAGCGAAATGGTTCTGGGTCAGGACGCGTCCTTCTCCGAAGAGGCATTCGAACGTCGGTACAATAGCGACTTGGCCAACGACCTGGGCAACTTGGTCAGCCGGCTGGCGACCATGTTGAGCCGCTACCACCACGGTCGTTGGCCCGCGCCCGCCGGTGCACCGACGGACGGCCCCGAACTCGTGGTTTGGCAAGCCGCACAGGATGCCGTGGCGGGGATGGAGCGAGCACTCACGACGTACGAGCTGGATCGCGCGGTGGCGGGTGCAATCACGGCGATCCGCGCCATCAACCGCTACCTCGAGCAGCGCGCGCCGTGGAACCTCGCTCGGCATGCCCACGAACGCGAGCGGCTGCATACCACCCTCTACACCGCGGGCGAGTGCTTGCGAGTGGCGGCGTCGCTCTTGCATCCCGTGATGCCGGGGCGAATCGCGGAACTGCGCCGTGCGTTCGGCTTGAGCGAGACGCCGGCACCCGAGGAGCTACGCCAGTGGGGCGTGCTACCGGTGCATGCGCCGGTACAACTGACAGGACCTCTGTTCCCTCGAATCGAGGATCGAGGTCATGCGCAGGCGTCGGCAGGCACGGGTCCGTCGGAGTCCGCTCGCACCGCGCCCGCTCCCGCGGCCCAGGGCGGGCTCGTTTCCATCGAGGAGTTTTCGAAGATTCAACTGCGCACCGCTCGCGTGGTGGCCGCCGAGCCGGTTCCAGGCACGAATAAGCTGTTGAAGCTTGAAATCGACCTGGGAAGCGAACGGCGAACCATTGTCGCGGGCATCGCACAGCACTACCAACCGGCGGACCTCATTGGACGCACGATCGTGGTCGTCGCCAACTTGGCGCCGGCGAATATCCGTGGCGTAGAATCGCGCGGAATGTTGCTCGCGGCCTCCTCCGGAAGCTCGCTACGATTGTTGACCGTGGATGGTGATCTGCCGCCCGGTTCGCCCATCCGCTAGCGGGCCGGCGCGTTGGTCGGATGGGCGGACGGATTCGACGACGTGGCCGGCGGCAGGGAGGGCGACGCGGGCAGAGCGGGCTGCGGTTCGGTTGGCGCAATCGTGGTGGGACCGCCTGCGGCTTCCGCCGGCGTGGCGGAGGTCGGGCTGGCGGTCGCCGACAGCGTGGCCTCCACCGCGCGACGTGCCGCGCGCCGTTTTTGTTCCAGCAGTTTGAGCCCCGCCTCCGCCGGGCCCCGCATCGGCCCCTCCGGATTCGCGGCCAGACATGCTTCGTACGCTTCTCGGGCTTCCTCGTACTTACCCATCTGGTCGAGCGTTCGCGCCCGGCCGAGCATCGCAATCGACGCGACCACAGACGTTTTGTCCCGTGCCAAAAACGCGTCGTAAAGCTTCAGCGCTTCCGCCAACCGTCCGCGTGCTTCCAAGGCCGTGGCGCGGTTCACATCGGCGACAGGCGCCAGGGGATGGCGCGGCCAGAGTCGGAGAAACTCCGCGTAACGGCGCTCGGCGTCTTCGAATTGTCCGTTGTGGAACGCTACACGTGCCATCGCTAGGTGCGCAATCGGCGCACTGGGTGTGCGGCGATACTGCTTCAGAATGGCCTCCAGCTGTTCGATGCGCCCGCTCACCAGCATCCGGCTGGCTGCTTCCATGGTCTGCCGCTGGTGTCGTCGGTAGAGGCCGACTCCGATCACGATCAACGCAGCCACCACACCCGCGATCAAGAGTGGACGGCCGTAAGTTCGCAGTAGTTCCTGTAGATCGAGCTGCTGCTCCGCGCTTTCTGCTTCGTCAGTCGTTCGATCCACCGGCTGGGCCGGTCGGAGTTGGGTTTCCTTCGCCATCGTCGTCGCCTTTTGTCTTGGTCGATGCAGTCCGCGGCATACTGCACGGGTCGGGCCGCGAACGCAAGCCGGTTACGGTTCGCCCGACTCAATGGACGAACGGTGCAGAGGGCGGTGCGGCCCGTGCACCTCCGGTTGGAAATGGGCGGCGCACTCTCTGTCCGGAACCCCTCGGAATTAGACATGACCGACCGGTCGGGGACCCTCCGGGGCTCGGAAGCCCGCCCATCAATACCGTGTGTGTGCTTCCGTAAAGGAAGCTCTCTTAGTCGTGACCGTGAATGCGGTAGGCTTTCCCGTCCACGACCAATACCATATTCCATCCCGCCGCGAGATACTGGCCGATCCCAGGATGGCGATCGAGCAGCGCAACGTACTCTTCGCTCCAACGACGGACGTCCACGATCTGTGCGCGCATGGACTCGTCGAACATCGTGGCGTAGGAAAAAGCGTCCTTGCGTCGGATGAACACCTTGTCTGCGACACGGCGCAGGCGCTTGACGGAGTGATCGACCCCGGGCAGTTCGGTCCGGAGTTCCTTTGCGCCGAAGTCGCGGTCGAATCCGACCGCCAGGGCCTCCGCGTTCGGAGCGATCGCCGCAGGGCTTGGGGCTTCTTTCGCGAGCGCGAGCCGGTAACTGAGGCCGACGCCCCTGGTGCCCGACACCGCGCCACCTTCGAATTCCCTTCGATACCGTTCCAGCTGCTCGGCGGCTTGCGGCGACTGGTCTTCGATCACCAGAAACGCCGTGTAGGGTGTCAGAATGCCGAACCGGCGACTTAGCGACTCGATTTGGGATTGAAGTTCCGGATTCTTGCCGCGCAACCGTATTTCTTCCAAGAGGAACGTCACTTTCTGGTACACCCAAAGTTGCTGGAATGAACCGCGCGTCGCGGTGCCCAGTCCAGTTGACCTCGGCTGTGAAAGTTTGTTTGAGGCCGTGTACACGACCGCGGACCACCACCTTGCGCCGTCCTTCCCCGCGATAACGCCTCAGAACCAGTACGGATTTGTCGGTGAATATGTCCCGGCATGCGGCGGGGATATAAGTCGCGCAATTCGACGCCTTCGGCCTCGATGGTCACACCAGTCAATCTCGGGTGGGAGATGGTTTGGAAGAAGGCTGACAACTTGTGTTCAAGGTTCTCGTGCTCACCGACGTACTGTTGGGTGCCATGGTGGTCTGCCGCCAGGCGGTCCAGAAGGTATGTATGGACATCGTGGCCGACGCCGACGACGTACAGACGTACTCCCCCGGGATTGGCGCGGCGGACGGCCTGGAGAATCTCGTCCGGGTCACTAGTGCCCACAGTGGATTGCCCGTCCGTCAAGAATACGACGATCGCCAACCGATGGGAGCCCTTGAGTAAAGGTAGAGCAGCGAGGAGCGCGTCATGAATCGCCGTGCCTCCAGCGGCTTCGATCGTAGCCGTGCGGACGCGTGCTTCGCGCACCGTCTCGGGCGTCGTCGGACGAAGTTCCTTCCACCAAGGCTCCTTGTCGCTGCTGAAGGTCACCACAGCGAACCGGTCCGATGGTTCAAGCCGATCGAGGCAGAAGGTCAGCGCGTCGCGGGCCTGCCGGATTTTCGTGCCCGAAATTCTGCCCGAACGATCCAGCACGAAAAGGACGTCCTTCGGAATCGTGCGGCGGGGATCGAGCCGAACTTGCGGCGACAGTGCAAGCAGGAAAAAGCCGTCCTCGTTCTGGGGTTTCCAGGTTACTACGGACACGTCCACTTCGACTCGGTTGAGTGTTCAGTAGACTTTTAGATCGCGATCGGCGGTCGCTTGGCTCTGCTCAAACCCGGCGACTAGTTCGGTTTCAGGGCGATGATGGATGTCCAACGCGTGTGTTGGCGAGTAGAACCATCGGATCGGCGCCTCAGCGCGCAGAGCCACTCGTACTGCAAGCTGGGCGATGCGACCCGAGCCGGGTCTCGCAGAGCGCAGTGGGTACCAGAACTGTACGGTACCGCCTTCGATGCGAATGCTTTGGTATAAGCGAGCCGAATCTTGACTTTCGATCTTGGCTCGATCGGAAACCTCCGGGCGCGTAACGTTTGCAAACCCACCCGTTCGAGCAAGGCAGGATCGCGCTGCCGACGGACGATCTCCTCGTAGATGCGCCGGGCTTTGTCCGCCTCTAACAGTTCGGCCTTGGTTTTCCGTCCGTTGATAGTCAGGGCGAAGTCGCGCGAATGCGTCGGCCTCGATGGGGGAAAAGTACTCGCCTTCGATTCGCTGGGACCCTAGGTTGAAGAACACGGCTTCGACTTCCACCCGTGCGACGGGACCGCTCACGACAATGTCCGCTCGGTGCAAGCGGGTCTCCATCGGTTCGATCCGAGGTGGCGGTTCGGGCCGTGGGTGGGTGGTGTACGGGGAATGATCCACCAGGCCAGTGCGATAGTGCCAGTGCCATCCGTCCGCCAGGTTCCGAGTGCGAGTCGCGTGACGGTCGTCATGTTGCGTCTCCTGCTCGCCGGTGTTCCCCACTCATGACAACACCACAGAGCTGCGGTGTCTTCAGGGCGAGTTTGTGAATTGGTTCAAGAGCCCGGCATGCAACGCGGCGGTGGCTTTGCGGCTCATGTATCTGGAACACACGGGAACACGGTCCTCGGCCCTGCCGATGGGCAACTGGAATCCTGTCGTTCGGTGGCGTCTTCTCCTTCGAAAACCGGCGGCCTCCTAAAACGCATCCGTTGGAACTAAACCGCCCAACGTAGGTGCCAGACACTTTGGGAAAATGGTCGTAACGTCTTGGGACATAAAGACGTGCAAGGCATTTGAAATGAAAGAATTCAGGCCGAGTGTCGAACCGGAGCCTCGGCGGCTGAGTGCACAGGCGCCGGACCTAGCAAGGGGAAATTGACGTCACGCCCTCGGACATTCGGAATCCGCCCAAGTGCTTACAGCTCGGCGTGCGCGTCGCGGTTAATGGTGTCAAATCGAGGGGGTCCAACTCACGGGCACGTCGTACAACGGAACTTTCTTGAGCGGTCGGCTAAATGAATCACGAGAACGCTAGGTGCAATCGTACTGCGCTGACGATACAACGGTTGCAAGTTCCGCCCGACGATTTGCCGACAGCGCCGGTAGAGGAGCAGGGGAGTCCTTACGGGACTCGTATTGTCGCGATCGGGCTCTTCGTCCCTCAGAACTCTCGACGCGCCTTACCGGGTATCCGGTGTCAAGGCTCTTCATCTGGGCCATCGCACGTGATGCTACGTGATCAGTTCAAGCCACCTCTCTACTCGATAGTTCATGGGGTCCTTTCCCGGCATCGTATACCGGTACGGTTTCGATTGGCCCTTCTCCTGCCCAGATTCATGGGCGTGCAGTGGGAATGCCACGGAGTGGGTTGGGGTCATGCGCCATATGTGCAAATTTGCGCTGCGCTTTCTTCAGCCACGGCACGATAGGGCATTCTTGACAGTTCGTGCGGTCGACCAAGCAGTACTCGTGGAACAGGTGAAGTAGCCCTTGCCGGCGCAAGGTGCTTCGCCGCAACGAGGGGGGATGGTCGGGCCCGAACAGACGGTACGCCATTTCCCGCTCGATGCTGTTGGTCACTTCCAGAGGCAGCGCTTCCATCCAGCGTGCGTCGTCGAGTTCGAGACGGCCCTGAGAAATGAGGAAAGGCACGACGACGTTGACCAAGATCGCGGCCGCGCGATCGGGCCCCAGAACCCGTCGTGCGGCGCCGGCCGCCCAAGGATCCGAGATGAGTAAAGTTTGGACGATCTGTTCGATCCAATGCGATGGAGATTCATCGGCGATGCGCAGCCATTCCCATGCGGGCATTGGGGACCGTGTGCACCACACGGCGGCCGCGCGTAAGCGAAGTTCTGGACGATTGAGCGGTCGGGTGCTATCGAGGTGCCAAGTGCTCCGCGAAAGCGCGCAGGCTTCCCAGCGGGCGCGCATCTTCCACCATAGATCCCAGATCCATCGAGGTGGCGCCATCTCGGGTCTGGTTGGGCCGAGCAACCCCGCCACGCCCATGAGTAATGCGTAGGCCCGCTCGGGATCGCCCTCGCACTCAGAGTTGAGCGCGGACCATGGCACGCGGCGCGCGAGCCACCGCATGGGCGCCTGGTTGCGTTTGTAGCCCAACGCCGCCATGAACTCTGTATAAACGGCCTCTTCGACGCCCAGGATCGCGACACGATGCGCCCACTGGGCTGCTCGCGACCGAAGTCGTTCCACCCCTGCTCGGTGGAGAAATTCCTCTTGAGCTGCCACCGGCCAGTTGCGTACCAGCTCTGCACAAGGTGGGACTTTGGACCGCGCGGCGTACGGGTAGGCCGTCACGTCAATCGCCTCGAACGTGAACCCTGCCCAAGAGCGGAGCGCCGACCGCATGGGAATCCAAATCGCCCCCGGCACCTCCATCGGGGGGTCGTCGAAGTACGTTACATGGAACCGCACGTTGCTGTAGGCAGGATCCTCGCGATGCGCGTGTCGAAGCCAGTCCGCGGGGTGAACGTGTACCTCCACGTCGCCGACGATCCGCCGTGGTGGATGCCCGATCCGAACGACCGCTCCCAGGAAGTCCGGTCCGGCCTCCAAGTTCCATTGTCCCGGGTGTTCGATCTCCACGGGTTCATTCTGTGCGGTGTGCAGGTTGGGTGGGTGGAACATCGGGTCATACCAAACGCATTGCAGGTGGCGTTCGGACGGCACCTCCGTGGTGTGGGCACTCCGAGGTTCGCGCACCCACCACTCTGTCCATTCTGTCGGTCCTTCTCGGATCGTTACCGTCATTGGCTTAGTCTTCATTTCATGTCCTCCGAACTGTGGGCGACGCCCACGTCCAGAGATAGAAAGAATTCATCCCGCGTTTTTTCCGCGCTCATGGTCAAAGTTTTTCGCGGCTGGTTCATGGGGGTCGCTACAGCTCGCCACAGGGAAGGCCGGCCGCAGATGGTATAAGGACGCCGGCGTCGCTGTGGTGCAAACCGAGAGACACAAGGGGCAGGACGCGGCTGATACGGCTTAGCGGGTGCAAAGAGAAAAGCCGGCTTGTGCCCCAGGTATGTCCCGAACGTGCGGCTGAATTAGTGGGCGGTGGCCCAACAGGCGGAGAGGACTTCGGCTTGTTCTAGGACCGTTCGGGTGGCTTGTTCTTGCTTATCCGGCGGGTATCCATACTTTCGTAGTACGCGCTTCACCAGCCGCCGCAAGTGCGCCCGCACGTTCTCCCGCTCGGTCCAATCGATGGTGACATTACGCCGGACGGTCTCCACCAGTTCTCGTGCGATTTGTTTCAGGGTAGGTTCCCCCAGAACCTTCACCGCACTGTCATTCGTTTCCAGAGCGTCATAGAACGCCAACTCTTCTTCCGAGAGGCCCAGCTCGATTCCTCTTCGGTTCGCATTGCATAGGTCTTTGGCCAACGTGATGAGTTCCTCAATCACTTGCACGGTTTCGACAGCGCGGCTTTGATAGCGCCGTATGGCCTGCTCCAGCATCTCTGCGAACGACCGCGCCTGCACCACATTCTTCCGGCGCCGCACCCTGATCTCGCCCTCGAGGAGTTTGCGCAGGAGTTCCACGGCCAGGTTCTTCTGCGGCATGCCCTGCACTTCGGCCAGGAAGTCGTCGGAAAGAATGGAGATGTCCGGCTTCTTCAGCCCGGCGGCGGCAAACAAATCCACCACGCCCTCGGGCGCGATCGCGCTCGAGATGATCTGCCGGATGGCGTGGTCGAACTCCTCCTCCGGCCGCTCTTCGATAGGTCCCCGTTTCGCCAAAGCTGCCCGGACGGCTTGGAAGAACGCTACATCGTCGCGGATTGCAAGGGCTTCCTCGTGAGGCACGGCAAGGGTGAAGGCTTTGGACAACGCGGAGACAGCCTTCAGAAGCCGCTCTTTTCCATTCTCCTGCGCCAGGATGTGCTCTTGCGCCGCGGGGAGCAGAGCCAGACGCTCCTCCGGCTTGCCGATCTTCCACGGTGCCCAGTCGAATCCATGGAAGAGGCCACAGCAGACCTCGTACTTCTCCTTCATCACCGCCACAGCTTCCGCTTGGTCAATAGCGGTCTTGCCCGTGCCTCCACTCTCCGTGTAGATGGCGAGCGCCTGCTTCAGCTCGTGCGCCAGGCCCAGGTAGTCCACCACGAGACCGCCCGGCTTGTCGCGGAAGACGCGGTTCACGCGCGCGATAGCCTGCATCAGCCCGTGGGCGCGCATGGGCTTGTCCACGTACATCGTGTGCAGGCTCGGACAGTCGAAGCCCGTGAGCCACATGTCGCGCACGATGACAACCTTGAATGGGTCCTTCGGATCCCGAAACCGGTTGGCTAGAAACTCTCGCCGCTCCTTGTTTCGGATATGCGGCTGCCACTCGGGCGGATCCGAAGCCGAGCCCGTCATCACCACCTTGATTGCGCCCTTGTCGTCGTCTATGCGGTGCCATTCGGGGCGGAGGCGAACGATCTCGTTGTACAATTCTACACAGATGCGCCGGCTCATGCAGACGACCATCGCCTTGCCGTCCAGCGCTTCCAGCCGCCGCTCGAAATGCTCCACAATGTCCTGAGCAATCAAGCGGAGTCGCTTCTCCGCTCCCACCACCGCCTCCAGGCGAGCCCACTTCGTTTTTAGACGCTCCTTCCGCTCGACTTCCTCTCCCTCCGTCACCTCTTCGAACGCTTCGTCCACCCTGGGCTTCTCCTCTTCAGGCAGGTCCAGCTTGGCAAGCCGGCTCTCGTAGTAGATGGGGACGGTGGCTCCGTCTTCTACCGCTCGCTGGATATGGAGATGTAGTCACCGAAAACCGCGCGGGTGTTGCGGTCGTCCCGTTCGAGCGGCGTTCCTGTAAACCCGATGAAGGAAGCGTTGGGCAGAGCGTCCCGCATGTGGCGCGCGAAGCCGTCGATGAAGTCATACTGACTTCGGTGGGCTTCGTCGGCGACACGACGATGTTGTGGCGGTCGGAGAGTCGGGGGTGGCGGTCTCCGGTGGGCTCCGGAAGAAACTTCTGGATGGTGGTGAAAATGATTCCGCCGACTTGTCGGTTCTGCAGCAGCTCCCGCAAGTGAGCGCGGCTTTCCGCCTGGATGGGCTCCTGCCCCAGGAGCTCGCGGCAACGAGAGAAAACGCCGAACAGCTGGCCGTCTAGGTCGTTGCGGTCGGTCAGGACGACCAGGGTCGGATTCTCCATTGCCGGATGGCACGTGATCCTTCGCGCATAGAACACCATGGTGAGGCTTTTGCCTGCGCCTTGAGTGTGCCAAATGACTCCGATGCGACGGTCGCCGGGAGCGCCGCCGGGTTGACGCCTGGTTGCGCAGAGGCTGCCAGGTTCCTTCGTGCGGTCGGCCCGAGTCAGCGCGGCGGCGCGGAGAGTTTCCTCCACCGCCACCTGGACTGCGTGAAATTGGTGATAGCCCGCCATTTTCTTAGCAAGTTTTCCGCCGCCCAGATCTTCGAACACGATGTAATGCTGGACGAGTTGAAGTAGCCGTCGATGTTCCAGCACACCCGCTAGCAAGACTTGCAGTTGGGGAACTCCCTCGGGAGCCAGCTCTTCCCCTGTAATTGTCCGCCATGGCATGAATCGATCTCGGTCCGCCGTCAGCGTTCCGATTCTTGCATCCAACCCGTCGGAGATGATGAGAGCTTCATTGTAGACAAAAAGCGAGGAAATTTCCTGCTTGTAGGTTTGAAGCTGCTGATAAGCGGACCAAATGGTAGCTTGCTCGTCGGCCGGGTTCTTCAGCTCGATGACAACCAAAGGCAGCCCGTTCAGAAACAGCACGAGGTCCGGCCGGCGGGTGTGGCCGTTCTCCACCACGGTGAACTGGTTCACCGCGAGCCAGTCGTTGTTTTCGGGATCGTCGAAGTCCACGATCCAGGCCTGTGCTCCGGCAATGGAGCCGTCCGGTCGCCGGTACTCCACCGTCACACCGTCCACGAGCATGCGGTGGAACGCGCGGTTGCGCTGCTCCAACGTAGCGCCTTCGAGCCCAGTCAGTTTGCGGAAGGCGTCCTGGAGCGCTTCCGGTGGGAGATCCGGGTTCAGGCGCGCCAGGGCATCGTGCAGGCGCTGCTCGAGAATCACCTGACCGTAATCCTGTCGTTCGGCGACGGTGCTATCAGGGGCGATCTCCGCGCCGTGCTTCACCACCCAGCCCAACTCGGAGAGCCAGGCAAGGGTGGCCGATTCGATCTGCGCCTCAGAAATGCCCGACTCCACGGGAATGGAGTGTCCACTCCGTCCATCCATTGCATTTTTCGGGCCCCTCATGCCTGGCTCCTCCGGTCTCGCCGCGTCCGATACAACCGCTCGGTAAACCCGCCTTCATTTTCAAAGGCAGCGGCCTGCGCCGTAAGTTGGCGGTCCAGCAGCGCCACGGCCACACCGATCAGAACGAGGGCCGCATTCGCCGAGATTTCTGCATAAATGGACTCAATGGACCGGCTGGATGGTCCATACTGTCCATTCAGTCCCTTGCCCCTTGCCGTCTCTTTCACCCAGGCCGCCACCTCATCGGCGTTGGCGCAGCGCTTCGCCACCAGGGCTTTGCGGCGCGGGTCGTTGGGCGTCCAGAGCTTGAGGCCGCGTTGTCTCAAAAAATCCTCATAGTCCCGCTGCAACTCGACGAGACTTGCCCTTGCTACATTGGTCAATTTCATTTCCATTTTCTTGGACGTGCCGCTCGCCACGCTTCCTTCGGCGATGTTTTGCACGCCTGAGCGCGCCGCTTGGACCATCTGATCATGCGTTCGGCTCTTGTGGTCAATGTACCGATCGCAAAACCGCACCGTCACGTCGTAAATCAGTTGTGCGATCTGGAACGTCTTCAGCTTCCGGAAGCCCCCATGCTTCGGGATCAGCGGCTGCCCCCGTCCATTCTGAACATTCATACTCACCCCAGCCCTCTCTTATCCAAAAACCGATCCGCCTCGTTCACGCGCATTTTACCAGAATTCAGCGTGGGCAGCAGTGTCGCGCAGGGCGGCAAATCCACCACTGAATTCAGTAAAGCGATTTTTCATTCGTCGTTCTCCTCCGCCGTCTGTTTCATGACAAGTTGGACCATCGCATCGAAGTGAGCTTTGTCTTGCGTCTCTATGAACTCTAAGAGGTCCTTCAGAACCGCTGAGGACTCAGCAAGAAGGGACGGGTCATGCTCCGGTTCTCCAACGGCGCTGCTATGAGAGTGCGTGTGAAGAAACCGCAGAATCCGTTGCTTCTTGGCCTCGTCAAATGACACTGCTTGGAGCTTCTGCCAGAGTTCCCCAGAAACATGTGGCTGACGAAACGCGAGAAAGGCTTCCAGCAGGCGCCTAGCCATATTTGGAACTTCGTAGTTCTGCTCTAAACTTGCGGACGCTGTTTCAGTAGATGCTCTATAAACGCGAACAAAAAGGTATTGATACTCCGAGTCGTATTGCTCAAGCAGCGGGTCGAGCTGCTGAATCGTTGCGCGCCGACCGTTGGGCGAGGAACTACAGTCGAGCATATAGAAACGCGCGGGTCGCTGGTTCGGGTCTCGTCTCCTTTGGCCCTTGAGATGATGAAACCAATTCCGCACCTGCCGGAAGAACGTGAAGTTGTGCGTAAGGATGATCAACTGCCCTGCGTCTTTCGTCCGCTCGCGTATGAAACCGAAAGCGAGATACAGGGCATTCGCGTCGAGGCTCGAAACCGGGTCGTCGAGCACGACAACACCATTCGCAAGGTCAAACTGCCTATCCTGTAGCGATTTCAGAAAGTACAGAAGGGCGATGGCGGTCATCTCGCCTTCACTGAGAGTCTGCGCCGGCTCACCGCCGCGTGTGATGATGTAGCCAGTCTCCTTTACTTCCAGTCGCAGCTCATCGTGACCGAGGTATTTCCGCAGGTCTTCGTTGAGCTCCTCCGCAGGCCGACGGTGTTCGACGATCTCCATCTCCAGGCACTTAATCTCATTGTCCAATCGTGAAACTTCTGTTTGCGCTGCCTGTAGCTCTTCCTGAGCTTTCTGTGCGTCGGCTTTCTTGGAAATGAAATCCGCTAAACTCTCGGCGATCATGTTATCGGCAAGCTTTTTGCGCGCGTCTTCGACACGTTTCTGAAATTCATCGCATGCCTGATTGTGCTTGCGGATCACCGCGTTCAGTTTCTCGACCACCTCTGTATCCACCGGCGGTGCGCTAAGGTTCCGCTCGACGCGTTCAAAAGCCCGACCTTTCTTTTCTTTCAACACATGGATTGACTCATCGAGAAAGCTCCGAACGGCGTTGAGGGCCTGTCGCAGCCCTTCTTCCGCGTCTTGGTATTCCGCCGCGAGGTCGTCGTAAAGCTCTGCCCTGTTCGGGAGGCGCAGTTCGGCCGCCGCCTTAGACAACGCCTGTAACTCGCTGATCAACCCGTCCAAGCGTTGGATGAACTGTCCATACTGAGTGCTGAAATGTGCCTCGAGAGCAGCCAAACGCTCTTTCGGCAACGGCTGTTCACAGAACAGGCATCGTTCGGTGCTGCGCTCGCGGTGCAACTGCAGGCCTTGTCGGGTCCATTCGGCAAGAGCGGAGTCACTCTTGAGGGCTTCAATTGCTGCTGAAACAACCGTGGTGGCCAGGAGTTGCGATAGTCTGCTGAGGATATCGGCGGTGTTCGGCAGGGCGTACCTGACCTCCTGCACCTTAGCCTTTGGAACCGCCCGATGCTGCGTCAGCAGCTTCTCGCGCTCCGCGTGGCTGAGACGATGAGCAGACCCGTCTCCGGCTTCAGCCATTTCCTCTGCGTCGCGCTTGAAATCGGTCTTGTCGTAGTTGTTGTACGGATTCTGGCCAGGCGATCGGAGTGTTTCCTTGATGACCCTCGCGTGATCTATACAGAATTGGTCCAAGTCTCTCTCGGCTTTGTGCTTCGTGGAGCTTGCGGAATCCAGCCTCGATTGGGCCGTATCCCGTTCGCCTTTCAGACGTTCAAGCTCCTTCTGTTTCTCGACACTTTCCGCTCCTAAAACGAAAATTCGTGGAAGATTCCCGCCCGTCACAGGAAACACGCTCTCGTTGATGAAATCACGGTTGAACACCCGTACCGGCACCATCGCGTTGGGAAATTCATCTCCCGGAGTATCCCGCTCGTCGACCGCAACCGTTACCTGTCCTGATGATGGTGCCCTCCGCTGCTCCAAGCAGCGCAGTATACGGCTTAGTGTCGTCTTGCCCGTCCCATTCCACCCGTAGATGAGGTTATAGCGTCCGAACTCGGGCAAGTCTTTGGGCCACTCGAAGTCACGAAAGATTCCGCAAGCTGTCATCCTGCATAGACGCTTAATGCGGCTCATAGTCCTCGCTCCTTCAAAAACCTCTCCGCATCCTTTACACGGATTTTCCCGGAAATCAATTTTGGCAGCAGCGCATCGCGCAGGGCGGCGAGCGTGCGGGATTCAATACAAGTGAAAAACAAGCGATCCATAAGCGGCTTCGAAAAATGGTCAAACGCATCGAGCACGGGATCTTGTGGTATCAAGCAGGGGAGGCTACGCACGCCCTGCTGGTTTATGCCTGGCTGGGCCGAGTTCGAGTTCAGGCTTATGATCTCCTGCGTCATCCAGCCCTGATCCAGCCAGAAAAAGAGGTACCGCTGGTAACGGGGATGCTGAGCCCGTAGGATGAACACGTGCTCGTTGACTGCACACTTGGTGTGAGGGAATCCGCAATCGAAATAGGTCTTTCGGCCGATCTGTGCGCCGTCCTTGTACAACAGCACATCTCCCGGCCGCACAGCCGCACCCTTGCGCTGGAGCTCCTCAAAAAACTCTCGAGGGATGTACTTTTCCTTAGAGAAGTCGTACTTACCCAAGCCGATAACGTTCTCGGCACCGACGCTTGGCACTCCTTCCTCCACCGCGCCACCTTTTGGTCTGCCCCCGGATACAATATCGGCCAGTACGTCATTCATGCGAGCCACCTTCCACCCCTCCGGGATGGGGCCCAGTTCCGAGTCCACCAGTCGGTCGGGGAACAATCGGTCGAGTTCCTCGACCGATCCCTCATCCCCAACCCTTCTCCCAGAGGGAGAAGGGGGATTGTCAGTGCTCTTGACGACGTCAGCAAGGGTTCGCAGAACGGTGTCGGGATCGTCCCAGAGTTGTTCGTTGGGAAAACGGAGAACCTTGTAGCCCCGCGCCTTCAGCCAGGCGTCGCGCTTGTGGTCTTCTTCGCGCCGTTCCGAATGTACGCCGCCATCGAACTCAACGACGAGGCAATGCTCATGGCAGTAAAAGTCCACAACGTAGTCCCCGATTTGGTGCTGTCGACGGAACTTGAGTCCTAGAAAACGCCTGTCCCGTACAAGATCCCCAAAAATCTCTTCCGCCGGCGTCTGTGCGCACCTCAGTTCTCTGGCTCGCTCCACCAAACCGGCAAAATCATATCCTCCTCGATAGTGCGGTGCTGCCTTCCCCTCTCCCTCTGGGAGAGGGGGCGGGGGTGAGGGTTGCCCGCGCCCTTTCCGCGCCATGTTCCGTCGAACTGGGTTGAAACGAACAAACCAAGACTCAAACAGGGCGCGGGCAATGGCCTCCAGCGTCTCGCTCATCCGGCGGTTCAACTCGATGTTGTCGTCCAGCGTCCCCAGAATGTGGGCGATAGCGCGTTGTTCGGGGAGCGGCGAGAGCAGCAGAACCAGTTCCTTGAGTGTGCGGTCGCTGATATAGGGCTGCCCGCTTCCTTCTCGTCT
This sequence comes from uncultured bacterium, assembly GCA_900661335.1. Taxonomy (GTDB): domain Bacteria; phylum Verrucomicrobiota; class Kiritimatiellia; order PWTM01; family PWTM01; genus CAACVY01. The sequence continues at coordinate 26,441 of CAACVY010000030.1, forward strand.
GTGCGAAGTCAAACGACTGCATCCAGTAGTAGAGGAAGCGCGTGTCGCAACCGGCCTTCGCTCGGATGCCAGCCGCGTTGTTGTTGATCCAGCAGGGTGCTGCCGAATACATCGTCGCGCCGCAGTTTGAGCCGATGCGAGCGAAGGCGATGATCGGCCCTTCATACAGCGGGAGTCGAACCCTGCCCATGATCGAGTTGGATCCGTAGATCAGATAGCCGCCAGCAGGGTCGTAATCCGACGCCGGAATATACTTGCCCGGCAGGATCCCGGCGACTTCGCCGAATCGAGCCTCCCTCCACTCACCCGCCATAGCCCAGCTCCTTCAATGAGCCTCGGGGAGGCTCAACCCTCACCCCCAACCCCTCTCCCAAGGGGAGAGGGGAGGTGTTGGCCATGGTGGCGTCGAGTTTGGCAGCTTCGGCCTGCTGCTCGCGCGACATGCCGGTTTGTCGTTTCTGGGTCATGCCTGCCTCTACTCTGGTTCTTCGAAGAGCCGCAGGTGCGGGTCGAAACGGCAAATAACGCGCAGGGTGCATTTTCATCTCAACACTCCAAGTCGTTGCAGGAAATCTACTTGTATCATAGCCACCCGTTTGACCCGCCGTATTATTTGCACGCGCTGTTATTGGATAACGGCGCGCCGTTGTTTTGCGTGCGCCGCTCATAATAGCGTGCCTTTTTCTGGCCTTTCACAATCAGCAACCCTTTCTGTACCATCCTACTGACGATGCGGTACGCTTGGAAGGGCCCTACTTGGCAAAGGTTGCAAGTTTCCTTCCGCGTAATCCGTCCGAATTTGTCAACGTACCGCATCACCATCTCCTCTTGCTGGAGCGGCTCAAAGCCGCGCTGGCGGACTTAGGCGGCAGGTTGGCCCAAGCGGCGATAGGTGGCCGCCGAGAGGTGCCAGCTGCGGCCTTTGCGTTCGCCGCGCGGCTCGACCAAGCCCGCTTCCACCAGGCGGTTGAGCACGGTACGGACGTCGGATGCGGGTTTCTGGGTGAGGCGGGCGGCCTCTTCGGTGGTGAGGCGGCGGCCCAGAGGGCTCTTGCATGTGCCAGCTGCGCTGTCCCTTTAGCGTTGAAATGTGCCAACGCCGGGCGGGTACCCTGTGCGCATGGGGCTTCGTAGGAGTTTGGACGGGTTTAATCATTTGGAGAGGATCGACCCACTAGTTGAACGGGCTGTATGAGTCCGGGCATGAGATATCTGAGAAGGCATGTCTTGCGAACGAGCGGGCCATCGCTTCTTGGAATGTGGGCTCAAAAAACACTCCAACCGGTGAGACTGCAGGCGTTGGTGGCGCGTGTTCCGACTTTAGTACACTCAGTAGTCGGGTGAGGGCGCACACTGACCACCTGGGGTAGGGAGCCGTGATATAAGGTGTCACACCGCGCTCGAAGCTCGTGGAACTGATCCAGGTTGTGTCGAGAATTTCTCCATGCCTGGCCCCGAATGTCATTGAGCCCCACGGCGTGAATCTTCCCCCGGATTCCAACCAGCAAAGAGGGAAACGGGCTGCACTGGGCCGGTGGTAGCTTGCCGGTCGAGAGCGCATCAGCAGGGCCTTCGGCGCTTGACGATGGGTTGGAGGCGGGGCACTCTGGCACGTTCGAAGTGAACGAGAAACGGAGCGACCTATGCGCGTTCCTTTGGAATGGCTGAGAGAATGGGTCGAGTTCGAAGATTCGCCTGAAGGCTTGGCGGAACGCCTCACGTTCGGTGGCATCGAGGTGGAGGCGATCGAACGCGTCGGCTCGACGTATGAGGGAGTCGTTGTCGGCGAGGTCCGAGCAGTGGAGCGCCATCCCAATGCGGACCGCCTCACCGTGTGCCGTGTGTGGGATGGTCAACAAGAAGTTACCGTAGTGTGCGGTGCACCCAACGTGCGCGCCGGTGGGCGCTACCCACTGGCTCGGCCTGGGGCGCGACTCCCCAACGGCATGGAGATTCGCGCGGCACGCATCCGCGGCGTGGAGTCTAGCGGAATGTTGTGCGCGCCGGATGAATTGGGAATCTCCGATGACCACTCCGGTCTGCTGGAATTGCCGGCGGACGCGCGCCCTGGCAGCACTCTGGCAGAAGTGTTGGGTGGCCCCGATGTGGTGCTGGATCTGGAAATTACCCCTAACCGGCCGGATTGCCTAAGCGTGGTGGGAATCGCCCGCGAAGTGGCCGCGCTGTACAGAACCCGCGTACGCGTTCCGGAGTTCGCCCTTTCCGAAGCGACCGACCTCGCCCCCGTGACTTCCCGCATTCACGTGGAAGTGGAAGACTCCACGTTGTGCCCACGGTATACCGCACGGTGCATCGAGGGTGTGCGAATTGGCCTTTCCCCGGCCTGGATGCGGTGGCGATTGGAACGTGCGGGCGTTCGGCCGATCTGCAACGCTGTGGACGTCACGAACTATGTCATGCTCGAACTGGGCCAGCCGCAGCACGCGTTCGACCTCGCACTCATTCGCGGCGGTGTCATCTGCGTCCGGCGCGCACGTCCTGGCGAGCGAATCCGTACGCTGGACGGAGAAGAACGTGAGCTCAGTCCTGAGATGCTGGTCATTGCCGATGCCGAGGGACCGGTGGCAATCGCGGGTGTCATGGGCGGAGAGGGCAGTGGGGTGACCGAACGAACCACCGCGATTCTCCTCGAAAGCGCGTCGTTTTTGTCGTCATCCGTTCGTGTGACCTCGCGCCGGTTGGGACTGAACAGCGAATCCTCCTTCCGCTTTGCCCGCGGTGTGGATCCGGAGTTGGCCGAATTGGCCAGCCGCCGCGCCGCCGCGCTGCTTGCGCAACTGACCGGTGGACGGGTCGTGCCGGGAGTTGTGGACGTGTACCCGCGTCCGGAGCGGCCGCGGACGGTGTCGGTCCGAATGGAACGGGTCCGGAGCTTGTTGGGCGTGGATGTGAGTACGGATCAGGTGGCGGACACCTTGTCCGCACTGGGTTGGCAGGTCCGACGGGAGGCGGACGATCGTCTCACGGCGGTCGTGCCCACGTGGCGTAGAGACGTGACCGCCGACGTAGACGTGATCGAGGAGTTCGCCCGGGTCTATGGCTTGGACCGCATTCCGGCACCCGCGCCAGCTGCGCGCGTGGTCCTTTCTGCGGACGATCGCGAGGCGCGCGCCGACAGTTTCGTGCGTCAACTGTGCGCGGCCTTAGGTCTTCAGGAGGTGATGAATTACAGTTTAACCTCGGACCGCTTACTCGACCAGTTTGGGTTGGACGATCCAGCCCTGCGGATCCGGTTACCCAATCCCATCAGCGCGGAACAAGCCGTGTTGCGCACGGATTTGATTCCGCAGCTTGTAGAAACCTTGGGTCGGAATCGGGCGCGGCAAGTCGAACACGCGGCGGTGGTGGAGTTCGGCCGCGTGTTTCGCCGTGGTCCTGAGGGCGGCTCGATTGAGATCGAGCGACTGGCGATCGGCTTAATGGGGTCTGCGGGGCGCGGACCTCTTTCAGTGCGGCCCACGCCTAAACCACTGGAGAGTTTTCTTTGGGTGAAAGGAATTGTGGAGCGGCTGTGTGAAGCATTGCGTACGCCGGTTCCGGAGTTCCAGCCGGTTGTCGTGCCGGCATTTGAGCCGGGCGAGAGTGTCCAAGTGGTATTGGAAGGTCAACCCATCGGCCGTGCCGGTGTGGTGCGAAAGGTGATTGCCTCGGAATGGCGCATCTATGACCCCGTCGCCGTTGCGGAGTTGGACATTGAGCCGTTCCTGCGGCATTGGGGCCGCGTGCCGACGCCCGTGCCACCGCCAGTGTTCCCGTGTGCGGTCCGCGACCTAGCGTTCGTCGTCGACCGCCGGATTCGAAACGAGCAGATCCTAGCCGCAATCCGGCAAGTGGCGCCCCCATTCCTCGAATCGGTCACGCTGTTCGACGTGTATGAAGGTCCGGGTATTCCCGAGGGACGGAAGAGCATGGCGTACTCCTTGACGTACCGCTCGCCCGAGCGTACGATCACAGATGAAGAGGTCCAACGCGCGCAGGAGCGCATCGCGGCGCACGTCGCTGCGGAGTTGGGCGCCACCCTCCGAGCGGGGTAGGACCGAGCAGACGATTTGACAAGGCAGAGTATGGAAACCATGGGGCTGGCGACATGGGTGAAACGTCGGGTCCGGCCGCGGTCGAGCTCGATGCCCGGCCTGGGCGGCCAGGATGCGCAGCGGCCAGATGCGCGAACAGCGAACGCTCTGAACTTGGAAAATCCGTCTCTGCTCGCTCTTCCGGGACCGTTGCGGAGGGTTTCGGAGAGTGCGCGAGATCGTTCTTTGCCATGATCGGTTCCGGGCCGTGACCCGGTGATGATTTTGTACCCTGCCTTGTTCGCGAACGGGTCCAACGCTCTGACCCAACACTAACTGCAAAGGGGGCCGAGGCCGCTCGGGGCCCTCCGCCCTGTGCGGGCACGAGGAATCCGAGCGGGGACGTCCCCACCTTGGTTGACGAGGTTGCAGAGTACCGACCCCTACGGCAAGGCGGGGTACTTTTTTGAACGAATGGATGAGCTCTTCCAGATGAAGGACGAACCCGGGGACGTTAACACCCCGGAGGCGAGGCGCGGTTCAGCTCCCCTGGCGGTCCGGATCCGCCCGCGAACGCTCGACGAAATCGTCGGGCAGGACCATATCGTGGGGCCGGGGCGGCTGCTTCGGCGGGCCATTGAAGCGGATCGGCTCCAGAGCGTGCTGTTGTACGGTCCACCGGGCTCAGGCAAGACCACATTGGCGGAAGTGGTCGCGCGTACAACCCACTGCGTATTTGAGCGGGCCAGTGGGGTGCTCTCCAACGTGGCCCAGCTTCGAGAATGCCTCGAAGCCGCGCGGCATCGCGCCAAGGCCGGCCGGCGGACCATCCTGTTTCTGGACGAGATCCACCGGTTCAACCGTGCGCAGCAGGACGTGCTTCTCCCGTATATGGAGGAAGGGGCGGTGATCCTGATCGGCGCGACTACGCACAATCCGTTTTTCTTTGTCAACAGCCCGCTAGTGTCCCGGTCGCTGGTGTTCGAGTTGAAGCCGTTGAGTGTGGAGGACCTCATGATCCTGTTGCGACGGGCCTTGTCGCACCCCAACGGGTTGGCGGCTTGGAAGGTGGTGGCGGACGAGGATGCGTTGCGCCACTTGGCCACCGTGGCGGAGGGCGATGCGCGACGGGCGCTGAACGCGTTGGAGATCGCGGTGCTGACCACCCCGCCGGATTCGTCGGGAGGGGTCCACCTTACGCGCGAAGTCGCGGAAGAATCGATTCAGAAGAAGGCGGTGGTGTACGACGCAAACGAAGATGGCCACTACGATACGATCTCGGCATTCATCAAAAGCGTGCGGGGCTCCGACCCCCATGCCGCGGTGTATTGGCTGGCCAAGATGCTCTACGCCGGAGAAGACCCACGGTTCATTGCGCGACGGCTGATGATTCTGGCGTCGGAGGACATTGGCAACGCGGACCCGCGGGCATTGAGCCTCGCAGTGGCTGCGGCCCACGCGTGCGAAATCGTCGGGATGCCCGAGGCCCGCATCATCCTCGCCCAGGCGACCACCTACCTGGCCACGGCGCCGAAAAGCAACGCCTCGTACTTGGCAATCGAGAAAGCCTGGCAGGACGTGGAGCGGAACCCGGTGGCGCCGGTGCCGCTGCACTTGCGCGACTCGCACTATGTGGGTGCCGAGCGGCTCGGCCATGTGGGTTACCAGTACGCCCACGATGGCCCCGGGCACTTCGTGGACCAGGAATACCTTCCGACGGACAAGACATACTACCACCCGACCGACCAAGGCTACGAAGAGATCATTCGGCGGCGTATGGAACAATGGGAGGCGCGTCGATCTCGGCCGCGCTCGATGGGACCCGAGCATGAAAGCGCATAAATCCAGCCTCCGAGAGGAAATTCGG
>CAACVY010000039.1 GCA_900661335.1 uncultured bacterium
GAGTACAGCCGGCCCAGGACATGGGTGAACATCGCGCGGGACAACCGCAGGCCAAAGTGGTCCGACGCAACGTCCTCGAGTTGATGCGCTTCATCTACCACCACCGAGTCGTAGCGCGGAAGAAAGGCGCGACCCTCTGCGGCCATCATCGCCAGGTCACTGAGGAGAAGGTGGTGGTTGACGACCAGCAAGTCGGCTTTGGCCGCGCGCTCCCGGGCCCGCCGGTAAAAACAGCCGGCCGCCTGGGTGCACTTCCGCGCGGAGCACGTGCCGTCCTCCGAGCATACCGCATCCCACACATCCGGCGGGACTCCTTCACCAAATTCTTGAAGGGTGCCTTCTGTGGCGGTTTCGGCCCAGCGCAACAGCCGTGGCAGCCAGATGCCAAACCGTTCGTTCGGCTGGAGCTCGGGCTGTTGATGCAGGTAGTTCAGGCGTCGTCGGCAAAGGTAGTTGCTCCGCCCGATCACGAGCGCAGCTTGAAATCGGACGCCGAGGTGCCGGCGCAAGAACGGCAGGTCGCGGTGGAGGAGTTGTTCTTGAAGGCTGATGGTCCATGTCGACACCACCGCCCGCTGCTTGCGCTCGACGGTGGCTAGGATCAGCGGCACGAGGTACGCGTAGCTTTTGCCTACGCCCGTGCCGGCTTCCACCAAAAGGTGACCCGGCGCCGCCAGCGCTTCGGCGACCGCCTGCGCCATTCGGATCTGTGGAGGCCGATGCTCGTACGGCAAACCTTCTTCTTCCGATGCCCGGCGAAGTCCGCCGTTCGGCTCGAAGAAATGCTCTACTTGGGCCGGGAAGCGCCAGGAGGGAACCTCGGCATCATACTCGGTGTCCGCTAGTCGAATCACGTGGGCTACTATATCGCTCTCCCGTCCAGCAGTTCCACCCGGAGGTCAAAAAGAGCGCTCCGGCCGCCCGGAGTGTACAGATCGGTCCGATCGGGCGGATTGGGGAATCGGCTTGCCTCGTGCAAGAGCTCGCCCGACAAAGTCCCACACTGCTGGTAGCGGCCGCGACCGCTGCCGCATTCGTGGTGACGTCGACAAGGGAGCCTCGACTGTTGAAGCGGACTTGAACTCGCTAGGTGGCGCAGCGCAGGATGACTTGCTACACTATGCGTGAAAGGAGTGCGAGCGATGACATCGGCGAAATCGGTGGTGTTGTCCGGGTTGGTTTTATGTTGCGCGGCGGCCTTGGCCGCCCCGCCAGAGTGGACTTTGGCGCTGCAGGCGTGGACGTTGAACAAGAAAACGTTCGCCGAGACTGTTGCGATTGCCGCGGAACTGGGCCTCAAAGCGATCGAAGGCTTCCCGGGCCAAGTCATCGGCGACGGCTCGGATCAAAAACTCGTCTACACGATGGACTCCGCCAGCCGTGACAAGGTGCGCCAGATTCTGCAGCGCCACGGAGTGCGCTGGGTTAACTACGGTGTCGTGACCGTGAAAGGCGAAGCGGAATGGCGCAAGCTCTTCGAGTTCGCCAAGGAGATGGGAATCGAAACGCTGGTCTCCGAACCGGCCGAAAACGATCTGGATATGATCTCCAAGCTCTGCGACGAGTTCAAGATCCGGGTCGCCATCCACAACCATCCGGAACCTTCCCGTTATTGGAACCCAGACACCGTCTTGAAGGCTGTGGAGAACCGCAGTCCTTTGATGGGGGCGTGTGCCGACACGGGGCACTGGCTTCGGTCGAATCTGGAACCGTTGGACTGTGTCAAGAAGCTACGCGGCCGGATCATCTCGCTGCATTTGAAGGACCTGCCCGAAAAGGGTGTCAAAAGCGTGCGCGACGTGCCTTGGGGAACGGGGGTCGGGAACCTGGACCAAGTGCTCAAGGAGTTGCACCTGCAAGGCTTCAAGGGTGTGGTCTCCATCGAATACGAGAACTGGGGGCCGGACCAGATGGATTCCATCCGCAAGTGCATCCAGTGGTTCCGGGCTTGGTCTCCGTGACCGTCGTTTCGCAACGATTCTCGACGCCGAGGCACCTTGAGCTCATGTTTGTGGTCAGCCGGAGGGATCCGGGCCGCCTACGGAATGTTCCGAGATGAAGTTGGAGGCGAAGTTTGCGTGGGCCCGTACAGTCGCTCGAACGGCTGGAGTACATTCATGAACCGCGACGGCGGGCCGGTGGGCTCAGTCTCCGGGAGCGGGCCCGACCAGATCTCGATGAAGCTCGCATGCCAATCGAGACCAGTCTTCTTGCGCTCGGCGGGACCAAAGTTCCAGACGCGCAGCGCGGGAAGCGGGTGCTTCGGGTAGCGGTGGGAGCAGGCCAAAGTTGGCTTTGATCGGCTGAAACCAGACGGGATCGGAATGGCTAAGCGCATTCAACAGCGCCCCAATCATGTGGCTGGTGGGCCATTCGATGGGAGGTTGGCCACGCACCCAGCGCGCGGCTTGAATGCCTGCCACCAGTCCAGTTGCGATATTGCCAAGGTATCCCTCGACTCCCGCGAGCTGTCCGGCGATCCAAATTCCAGGATGTCCGCGCAGGCTCAAGTCGGGGCCGAGGATGCGAGGCGCATTGAGATACGTATTACGATGCATTTGGCCGTAGCGAAGGAACCGTGCTTGGGCTAACCCTGGAACCATTCGGAAGACGCGCTCTTGTTCGGACACCCGTAGATTGGTTTGGCAACCCACCAAGTTGTACCGTTCGCCGGCTGGATCTTCGCGACGCAGCTGCAGCACCGCCCAAGGTCGCCGGCCCGTTCGCGGGTCTTGAAGTCCGACTGGCCGCAAGGGCCCATAGGCGAGGGCCAAGGGGTCGCGGGCGGCCAAAACTTCGATCGGCAGGCATCCCTCGAAAAACGGCCCTTCGCCGGCCTTCACCCCTTGGTCGATCTCGCGTTCAAATTCCGCCAGGGGTGCCCGTTCCGCGGTTCGCAGTGCCTCCACAAATCGGTCGTATTCTTCCCGCGTGAATGGACAATTCAGGTAGTCGCCTTCCGGCAGCACGCCCTGCCCTCGTCGGGAAGCGGCAAACACAATCGAACGGTCGAGCGAATCGCCGGCCACGACAGGCGCGATCGCGTCGTAAAAGAACAAGGCTCGATGACCGACCCGCCGTTCGAGATCCGCAGAAAGTGCCGGCGAGGTTAGTGGCCCCGTTGCTATGATGCAAGGCGGCGGCGGAACGGAGAGGACTTCGCGCCGCTCAACTTGAATGTTGGGATGGCGCTCGATACGTTCAGTCACCGTGCACGCGAAGCGGTCGCGATCGACCGCCAAAGCACCCCCCGCGGGTACGGTGCATGCGCGGGCCACTTCGATGAGCAAGGAGCCGCACCGCGACAGTTCGTTCACGAGCCATCCGGCTGCGCGATCGGGCAGGGCCGATCCGAGTGAGTTGGAGCAGACCAATTCGGCCAACCAGCTCGTACGGTGTGCGCCGGTCATGCGTTCCGGCCGCATTTCGATCAACCGGACGGGAAGTCCACGCTGCGCCAGTTGCCACGCGGCCTCGCATCCGGCCAATCCACCGCCGACGACTACCACTTCGCTCATGCGTCACTCAAGGAATTCACTCGGATCGACGCGAGGGTCGTCGCATGCGAGTACGAACCCCGCTGGCAGCCATTGCAAGCAGCGCGACCGCGGCAATCCCAACGCCGGCCCAACCGAGCAGTGTCAGCGAGGTGACAATGACTCCAGCGACGAGCACGCCGACGGAGATCCACAATAACGCGTCCATAAACGGCATGCTCAACAGCACGGCCACCATGGCGCCGGTCCACGCTCCCGTGGCCGGCAACGGAATGGCCACAAACACGGCGAGGCCAATTTTTTCATATCGCTGTACCTCTGCGATGCGGCGGCGCGCTCGGCTCATCAACCACTCCATGAACCGATCGCCCCACCGACGCCGACGCGCGAGCTTGGAGACCGGTTCCAACAGAAGCAGGATCAACGGAACCGGCACCAGATTTCCGACCCACGCCCACAGCAGCGCGCGGTACCACGGCATCCCGAAGTACCAAACGCCGACCGGAATCGCGCCGCGCAATTCGACGATCGGCAAAGCCGCGATGGCTGCGACGCTCAACTCCGCCGACCATCCCCGCCGATGCAGTCGTTCCGCGATACGCGCGCCGCGGGACGAGCCTGGCGCGTGCATCCGTGCGTGTGTGGGTACTTCCGTGGCCCGCGGGAGTTCCACACCGTGGTCCGAGAAGCCCGTCCATGCCGCGGTCGTCAGCGCGAACACGGCGAGTCGAAACCGTGGGTTCATAAGTTCACCGCGTTATGCGTCAAGACGGTGCGGAAAGCAAGCCCAAGGGTTTCATGCGGACGTTCGCGCCGCTCGACTGGGTGTGTCGGGTCCGGACAGGCCGGGGCCCGGGGCATACGGGAGGCAAGTTCGGTACGCGATCTTTGTGCGGCTGGGGGCATTAGAATTGGCGCCCATTCCGTCTAGTCTTGCGGCATCCGCATTTCGAAGTTCGTTCGCTCATTGGGTGACTGTGAGGCGTCCCTGGAGTCTTCACATTGGGAGGGCGCGGGTGTTGGCCCGAGCGGGGGGAGTGGGGGGATCCCTTATTTTAGGTATGGCATTCAGGACGACGTGGCTATACGTTAGCGTTCGAATGGTCACAAGGAGACTGCCATGATGAAGATAGTGCGACGCACTCAAAGGCTGACCGTGTGGGGCCTGGCGCTGATTGGGACCTTCGCGTGGGCCGACACAAGGACTTGGACCGGGTCGGGCGACATGGAGTGGACTCAGCCGGACACGACCAGTTGGGATGCGACGTACCAGTCCGGCGATGACGTGATCTTCGGCAACACTGGAGTCGGTACGATCTCGATTGTGGGTTCCGTTACGCCGGGCAATTTACTCTTCAATCATTCATCGGGCACCTACGTGTTCTCATACGGCACTGGCGGTTCCCTTGCCGCCGGCGGGGGGCTGACGAACCTCGGCGGCGGTATTGTGCAGTTTGGCAACCTGGCCAATGCTGGTCCATTCGGAGGTCCATGGGCGGGCGAAACCTATGTGGCCGGTGGTTCGCACTTGGCTTTAACGCGCCCGACAACGATTGGGGGTGCGAACCAGCTTGTCGTCCTCGACGATGGCACGCTCTCGATCGGCGCGGACAATACGACTACCTACTGGATTCAAAACCCGCTCCAGATCGGTGCGGGCGGTGGGACAGTTCGAGCGGTGTTTTCGAGCAACCAGACTTTCTTCCGTTTGACCAACGTGATTTCAGGTGCTGGACCCCTGACGCTCATTTCGGCTGGAGGTAGTGCGAACTATGGTAGCGCCGGGCTGGCCATCGGAGGGGCACAAACTGCCTTTGTCGGTTCGGTGAGTGTTGTTGCTTCACCGCCATTCCTGCCCGGGCCGCACACCGTTCGTCCAACGGTCACGTATTTCACGACTAACCTCTCTCTATTTCCTAACGCGACTCAGATTGGAGTGGGCCGCGGGGGCATTCTAGGAGTGGAGTTTGCGATCACGGAGTCGGAGATGGCCAAGGTGGTTCCCTCTTGGGGCGCCGGACTGGCGGCGAGAGGACCGTGGGGGACTTTGGCGAATCTGACCGAGCCGACTCGGTATCTTCGTGAAGCTGGAATTCTTGTGCTAGACAATTTCTCGGATGTGGCCGATCGTTATGGCAACACGTCTCCCATGGCCTTGACGAACAATCAAGTCAATATCGTCGGTCGCAATGCGGCAAGTACGCCGGTGGTCGAACAAACTGGCCCCTTGAGTGTGGTGGGAGGCGCCGTGGTGCGTTTGAATCGGCGAAACGCCTCAAACTCTGGTGTCGTCTTGAACCCATCGGAGTTTGCGACTCCCGCGCCAGGCAGCTCTTTGCTGATTGAAGTGTCAGCCAGCGGGGAATTTGGCGAGACCGCCTCCCAGTCCACGATTGCGATTCAAACCGGCGGATCCAGACCTGCGGTGACGAATGGGATGTTGCCCCCGTCCATCCAATTTTACGAAGGCGGGAATGTCCTTGGACACTTTGTGGCGTATGGCGCAACCGACACGAACCGAATGGTGCAAGCTACATACACAAGTACGGATATCAATGCCGCTGGTCCGTCGGATATCGTTAACATCGGCGCCTCAGCGCAGACGTTGACTTCGACCAAGACCGTGCACGCAGTCCGTATGGGTCAGCATCTCACATTGAACTCGGGAGTGACGCTGACATTGGGAAGCGGCGGTTTGATTATGGCAAACGTAACCTTAGGCGGTGGCGGCGACTTGGATTTCGGCTCCACGCCCGGCTACATCGGTGTCTACAACGCGGCCGCGCAAGCCACCATAAGTGCGAGAATTCTTGCTCAGAGCGGGTTGACGATCCTAGGTGTGTCGCAGACTTTGACTCTAAATAACGCAGGGAATCAAATTTCCGGAGGTATCACGATCAACGGCGGCGCGGTACGCTTCGCAACCACGGCGTCCCAGGGCAATGACATAACCGTCAATGCCTATGGGACGCTGATCGTCGGACCGGCCGGGAACGGGGTGGACAAAATCGGAGGCCTGCGAGGCATAGGTCGAGTGTCGGGTTGGCTTGCCGGTGCGGGAGGGCCGTCCACCGGGACTTTAGTCATCACCGCCTCGGCGGGAACCAATTATGTGTTCGACGGACTTTTGCAAAATGGATCGTCAGGACGGTATATGGGCTTGATCAAGGACGGGCCGGGAATTCAAACCTTTGGTTCGAACTCGCTGGCGCTGTACACGGGCTATACAGTGGTGACCAACAACGGCGGAACGCTTCAGATTGACGGGAGCCTGGCCGGATCCCCTGAAGTCCGCGTCTACTCCGGGGGTACTTTGCAGGGGACGGGCTTCATTGGCGGGAACATCGTGATGTATGGCGGTACTCTGGCTCCGGGTGCCAGCCCGGGCACCTTGACGGTGACTGGCAGTGTCACGTTCAGCAGCAGCTCGACGTTCGAAGTGGAGCTCCTGGGGCCGTTGGCTGGTCAGTACGACAAGCTATTCATGGTGGGCTCCAGCTTAAATCTCGGAGGGGCCACGCTGAGCGTGTCGGCGCCGAACCTTCTGCCCTTCAATACAGTCTTCCCGATTATTCAGGGCTGGAGTTCGATCAATTCCACGTTTGGCGGTTTGTCGGACGGAGCTACGTTCACTGTGGGTCCGAACGAGTTTCAAATCAATTACGGCACACTGACGGGCTATGACGACGCGGTGACGCTGACGGTGATTCCGGAACCTGGAACCTATGGGATGCTGATGGCCGCGCTGCTGGCGATGTGGCTGCGTCGGCGGACTCGTTGATCGTCCGCGATCATCGTTCGAAATCCAACCGAGCCCTCAAGGAGGTACTAGGGTGTCTGCGACTTGTACTCGTCGAGATGTGTTGCGCTGGTTCGGGGCGACGTGCGTCCTTGGCGGTGCGAGCCGAGCGTTGGCAGCTGTGCCGAAGGACGATCCGACCGCCCGCTACAAACTGGATTGGACCGGCCAGATTCGTTGGGATCGGGTCGTGAATGTGGCCGACGTGCTCGGCGGGTCCGCGGGCGAGCGAATCGCACGGGCGCAGAAGATCGTGGCCGAGCAGGGTGGAGGGGTGGTGTATCTGCCGGCGGGAACGTATCGGCTTTCGGATTCGATTCGGTTATTGGACGGCGTAGTGTTGCGCGGCGAACCGCCCCAAGTCTCGGATGCACGCCAGGAGTCGTATTCGTTGGGTACGCGATTAGAGTTTCCGCGCTACGAGTTTCGGGCGGAGGGAAACGGAACGCCTATCGAAACAGCGTTCAAGGGTATCGTCTTGGACAATCCATCCAATGGTGCCAACTGTGGGCTTGTCCACCTGCACATCGAGCGAGGGCACATCCGCTGGTTGGAGGCCGAAGGCCACCAGAGTCGTCCGAACCGGATCGTGTTCGGGTGTATTCTTCGCAACGCGGCGGTGGCCGATCCCGCCATCCCGGACTTGTCCATCGGTCAGCATCCCTGGCAGCGGTTCACGGCGCGGCATGCCGCGGCCATCGAGATCGAAGCGGCCGGTAATATCTTGGTGGCCAACAACCGCCTTCCGAAAAGCGGCGAAGAGAACTTCGTGATGAAAGGCTACCGACTGCTACAGGGCAAAACTCCGATCGAGTTGGATGAAGTCGTCTTCGATTACGACAACCGCCCCGGCATTTATGTGAACCACTTTGCCATCGGCGGTCAGGGGGGCGAAGGACCGGATGGGACGCCCGAAACCCATCCCCATGGGTTTCGACGTGGCATCGTGATCGCGGACAACTACATCTTTCAAACCGGTCGCATGGCGATTGGATTCTGCGGCGATGGCGTGATCTGCCGCGGCAACGTGATCCGATTCGCGCGGGACGTGGTGCGACCTACCGCAACTGGGCGGTCCGTTACGGGGGGCTCCTCCACCAATGATAATCGGGCCGTCGAAATGCGTGGGTGGCGATGGGTGGTCGAGGACAACGATTACGAGGTCCACCGGAACTGGGCCTACGGCCGAAAGTACTTGATCAACGACGGCGAAGGCTTGATGCACGAGGATCACTGCAACTCCACGGTTCTGGATAGCATACTCCGGCGCAACCGGGGCAACGCCTACATCAGCATTTACAAGACCGGAGGCATTGAAGGGCTGGTCGTCGAAGAGAACGAAGTCCCGAGGATCATGGTGGTGGCGGATCGTAACCGGTCGCGCCACCCCATCCGGCGAGTACGTATCGTGGGCAACGTCACCGAGGGGGATATCCACGTGGGGGGCGAGCCATCCGAAGATGTCGTGGTAGAGCGGAACCGGTGCCGCGCGGCTTCACCCGCAAAGATCCGGAACCAGGCGCGCGCGAAATTGGTGGAGAATGTCAACTACGTGGAGGACACGACACCACCCCAGCTACGGAAATGATTTGGGCCGATGGAGGGTGTCAGGCGTCCGTTGCGTGACACCGCGTTTTCCACGGCGTGAAATTGTTGACGGGCTAGGGGGCGTGGCATTGCGCCGCACAGTTTGGCAGCTTAGAGCCCACCGGTGTTCCTTTGTCGACCTTGCGTGTTGGTGGGTTCGTGATGGCACGGTCGCGCTCGCACCCGAGTCCTCGGTTCGCGTGCCTCCAACCATACGGTGAGGGGGAGGAAAACTCATGAAACAAGCCTGGGGCCCATGCATAATTGGTTGCATCGTTGCTAGAGTGATATCAGGTCAGACCGAGCCAGCGTCGAACCAAATCCCTGTGTTCACTGAGACCGTAAGTGCCTCGAGCGTTTGGAAGATCACCCTGGACCGTTTTTGGAACCAGCAGCAGTCAGTCGCAGTTACGGTGTTCGAGCGCCATGGGCAGCCGGTTCATGCCTTCGCTCAGGTGTCAGGGGAAAATCCGGCGGTCGTGCATCGAGTCGACCTGACCCCGGCCGCGCCAATTGAGTACGTTTTGAACGGACAACGTTTCGACCCACCGGAAGACCTCAAGAGCGCGTACGATTACAAGAAACCCGAGTTCCTTGAATATCGGAAACGGTTCTCGGAGGGGCAGCTGAGTATGCGAAACTACGATATCCCGCCACCATTGTCCATCACGCCAGATGCCGTTCGGGGAGTGTTGGATCTTTTTTTCCTTTACCCGGATGCTAGTCAGCGGGATACGATGCGAGTGCGAGTAGATACGACAAAGTCCGGCGAGTCTTATCAGGGCCGCTACGAGGCATTCGACTACTCGGAGCATGATGAGGAGTTTTCGCCTCGGACGCGGTGGGAGGGGAAAGTGACCGTTATGGCGGTTCCGAACGCCTGGCATGTAGGGGAGGATCGCACGTTCGCCCCACGAGCCGCGTGGCCTCAACAACACGGACCGTTCTTCAATGGTTCGGCCGAGGATTATGCGGGTGAATTGGTGGATTCAATCGCGGAGGCGCGACTGCAATGGGTGGCGGATGTTCCTATCCCAGGGGGACGCGGCGAAATTCCGCGTTCGCCATTCGGATTTTTCCCGCTGCCGAAAAGCGGGCTGGGGATCACACAGTATAGTGCTCCGATCGTCGCGGAAGGCCGTGTGTATCTAGCCATTCCCACCGTGGATGAGGAGGCGCTGGCGAAGCATCCTGACCTGGCTAAAAACCCACGCGTGATTCGCGGCGTAGATCCGCGGGCACTCGGGCCGGAGCTCGGCTTGATGCGGGACACCTTGCTTTGCTTCGATGCGGCGACCGGCCGCCTGCTGTGGCGGTTTTCTGACAGCCGTCACATGAAGCTGATTGGTGAAAGCAAATCCGGACGTGGTCTCACAGCGGCGTATGCTAATGGAAAGGTGGTGTTTCGGGGACAGACCAGTGTGTACTGTGTCGACGCAAGCACTGGTCGGCTAATCTGGCGAAACGACGGACAGAAGGCCACGAAAGATGATCCCGGTTATTCTTTCGGTGCGTCGCAGCCTTACAGTACGGATCATAGCCCGATCATCGTGGATGGCGTCGTCGTGGTCCGCATCAACGACACGCCCAAGCCGACCAAGGGCAAGTTGGCGGGATCGAAGTCCGAAGGATCCGATTCAAGCGATTCTACGTCCGGCCTCGGTCCGGAAGGTCCACCGGAACACAGCACTTGGATCGGTTTGGATCTGGAAACTGGAAAGTTGCTTTGGCGAGTGCCCTATGTGGCCGGCAAGAACTCCATTCCCATCGTCGCGACATTGGGCGGTCGCCCATACCTGGTAGCCGCCGCGGAGGGGTCTGCAACGCCCACCGCCAAGGTCAAATGTGTTCCAGGGTGGGACCCTCAAGGGTTGTTATCGTTGATTGAACCGCGGACGGGACGTGTGCAGTGGCAGTTGCCGATCGTCGGTCCCAACTCCCAATATCCCTTAGTTTGGGGTGATATCGTGGGTCTCAACGTATTGCGGGATTCGGTCCGAATGAATTCCAAGGGACAACCGGAACCAGTGTCGAGACTCGGAGCGGTTCGTATGGCGTTGGATGGTGCGAAGTTACTTTGGACGAATCCGGACGTGGAGTACCCCTCGGGACGATTCCTCCCGATCGCGCATCGGGGCGTATTCTTTTTGGATAGCCGGGAGACGGGGTTTCAAGCCGTGCGCGCAGAAACCGGCGAGGTCATCGGTAAGTTTGAACATCTCTACCAAATGTTCGGGGGCAGCCACAATTGGACTTGGACCATCGCATCCAACGGACGCGTTATCACGAGCGGAGCAAAGCTCCACATGTTCCGGCTGGAGAATCACCGCCTGACGCTCCTGCCTGGGGAACTGCCCGTAGATCTCGCCAGTGGTTATGTCTGCCCCATACGCCCTGCCATGGCGGATGGCCGTTTGTTCTTGAGAACCTTCGACAGTTTGGTTTGCTACGACCTGCGTAAGCCCAAACGAACGCTGTCCCAATGAAGAATCGGCCCAGAGTCCCTGCGAGGATGCCGGTCGCGCCGATCGCCGCACATCTGGCCATGCCCCTTTGCACCCTATGCGGCGGGTCAGCCAAATTTGTGTCGCGGCCATCCCGTGCACTCATGGGTGACATCAACTCGAGTCGGGTCTCGAAACTACAGTCGTACGAAGGTGAGACTGGGCGAGGCCACAATGTTCGCCAACAGTCCCCGGCGGCAGGTATCTCCGGCGGTACGACTTGGACCCAATGAACGACCGCCGAATTGGGGACCTGTGGTACGCTCGTCGGTTACGTCCCTTTACGTGCTCGCAGAGGGCCGCCGGAAGGATGATGGCGGCGGCAGTTCTGTGTAATCTAGACACTGCGGGTTGCCAGTAAAGCGAACGAATGTGGCGCACAGTCCCATGGCTTGTTCTGCCCACCTTGTGGACCGGAGGGTTACTTGTCCACGCAGCGGCCGACGACCTGTCCACTCTGTCGAAGCCTCCTACGGCCATTTCGATCGCAGACCTTTGGACGGAACCTGGAGGCTGGAGCAACGGCTCGGTGGTCGAGGTGGAAGGGGTGGTGGTGGTCGCCCAGCCCCGCCGGGGTGTCTTCTGGGTTCACGACGGCGATCGTGGGATCGCAGTGTATGTTGGAAATGACCCCGCGTGGAATCCGGGACCATCGGTTGGCACGAGGGTTCGTATCACGAGTCCGTTGCAGGTCACCGGTTGGGTTCCTTCGCTCGGTGGTCCTGGTGCCACCTCGCAATGGGTGGTCTTGGGATCAGCTCCGCTTCCTACGCCCCAGCCGCTTGCGCCCGCTGAAATTGATGGAGGGCGGTATGGCGGACACCGCGTGCGAGTTCGAGGGCTGATCCGTGCGATCACGGAAACTCCCGGCGGAGCTGAACTGCAACTGGGGACCGGCATTGGCCGGATCACGGTGCTTGCACCGCCCACGGATCCCGGTGTCGTCCCACCGCCCCTTGTGGGAAGCCGGGTGGAACTGGATGCCATGATGGGCTTGATTCTAAACCAGCGAGGCCAATGGGTGGGCAATTTGTTGTTCCTGGGTCCGTGGGAGGACATTCGCATCCTTCAACCTCCGGTGGACTTCCTCGAAGCACCTCTGGTGAGCGTGCGGGATCTCCCTCGGTATGGTACGGCCGGGGCGGACAGCATGCCGGTACGTGTGCGCGGCGTGGTGCTGGCGGCTGAAGGCCAGTGGCGAGCGGCCCTGCGTTGTGACGATGGGGCGGTGTGGGCCTATATGGGCCGTGCGATCGGACATACGCCCGCGCCTGGACTGCAGGTCGAAGCCATGGGCCATCCAATTTTGGTTGGCACACGGTGGGTTCTTCACGACGTAGTGTTCCGCATTTTAGGAGCGGCGTCGCTGCCGCCGCCTGTGGTGGTACCCAGCGGCTCGTGGATTCCTGAAACACTCGATGCCGAGCTCGTACAAGTTGAAGGACGGTGGGTACAAGTGTCGCTTCGCGGTTCTCAGGTCGTGGGATCCTTGGATACCGGAGCACAGCTGATCGAGGTGGCAGCCAATCCGACGATGAGTTCGCTCCTGCGGGCAATCCGTGCAGACTCCCGTGTCCGCATCACCGGAATCGCCAGCGTGCAGTCTCGGATGTCGGTGGATGGTCGTACGGTACCGACCGGTTGGGTCCAGGTCGCTCCGCGCACCCCTGCGGACATTGTCATTTTGGCGGGACCACCTTGGTGGACGCCTCAACGGCTGTTCGTGTTGATTGGACTGTTGGCGGCCGGGGCATTGTGGCTGGCGGGCTGGACGGCTTGGCTACGTCACCAGGTACAACAGCAAGAAAAGATCATCCGAGCTACAGCTCAGCGTGAGGCCGTGACAGCGGAACGCGCTCGAATCGCACGGGACCTCCACGATGAAGTCGGGGCGTGGATGACCCAGATCGCACTGATGACGCAGAGCGATCCACCCGCCGGCGGGCTTTCGGGGGAATCGCTCGGGCGCGTTTCCGCGGCGGTGCAGGAGGCGATCCGGGCGCTGGACGAAATTGTGTGGACAGTCAATCCCCGCAACGATCGCCTCGACAATACGGTGTCCTACTGTTGCCGCTTGATTCGAGAGTTGCTCCACGACACCCCAGTGCGCCCCTGGTTCGATGTTGCTGAGGATCTTCCCGATGCTGAAATGTCAGCCACGGTTCGACACCACCTATTGATGGCGATCAAAGAAGTCGTGCGCAACGTCATTCGCCACGCGAACGCCACGGAGCTACGCACGGCCATCCGTTGGGCCCACGGTCGGTTGCAAGTGGAGTTGGCCGACAACGGACGCGGGTTCGACCCCGTCTCCGTGTCTGGAGAACGGAACGGCTTGATCAATGTGCGCGCGCGGATGGAAGCCGTGGGCGGTTCAATGCGGCTCTGCAGCGCACCGGGACAGGGCACGAGGGTCGTGCTTGACGTCGGAATCGGGCCGACCACGAACTGAGTGGGGATCCCTCATGTGTGGGATAACGCACGCGCGCCAGGAGGTTTAAACTGATTGGACCATGACAGGGATACGTTCTACACCACGCGACCCGATCCGCGTGGGAATCGTCGAAGACCATGACGAGCTTCGGCTCTCGTGGGTGCGCATTTTGAATCGGTCGGACAGCTGCTGCTGCGTCGCGGCCTGCGCCACGGGTGAAGAGGCGATCAAGACGCTTCCCACTGCGCAGCCGGAAGTGGTGCTCATGGATATCCGGTTACCGGGGATGTCCGGCATCGAGTGCACCGCTCGGCTCAAGCAAGCGATGCCCAAAGTCGAGATCTTGATTCTGACGGTCTACGACGACGAGGACAGCATTTTCGAGGCGCTCAAGGCGGGCGCCAGCGGCTATCTTCTCAAGCGCGCGGCGCCGTCGGAGATTCTTCAGGCCATTGAGGAAGTTCACGCGGGCGGAGCGCCGATGACTAGCGAAATTGCCCGAAAAGTTGTCCGATCGTTTCGACAGTCCAGTTCGGTGAGTGGGGAGGCGAAGCTTACTCCTAGGGAAGAAGAGATTTTGAGCCTCCTGGCGCAGGGCTTTATTGCCAAGGAGATCGCCGCGCGGTTGCAGATCAGCTATTTCACCGTGCAAACCCATTTGAAGAAGATCTACGAGAAACTTCACGTGCACTCCCGCACGGAAGCTGTTATCCGATATCTCAAGTGACGGACTTTGGAGGATGCCTATGAAGATGAATCGCGGTGGACAGCTGAGTTTTTGTTTCGCATTGGCTGTCTCGGTCCAAGCTGCACCATGGGGTGGGGCGTTGGATGGGGAGCCAGCGATTCAGCGTTGGCAGTTCGGTGGATCGGATGGTTCGGAAACTGTCCAGTCGAAGGCGGGCACGACCACCCGGCCGGTGGGTGACCGCCTGACGCACGCGGTCGTGAGTTCTGACGGCCGCGTGTGGGTGGCCGGAGTGCTTCAAAAGGAGGATGGCCTCCCGAGCGGTGTGTCGCCGAACTGGTGGACGCCTTCGGCTTTTCCCGCCGGTTGGATCGGGCGGCTACGCGCCGACCGTACGGCGTTTGAATGCATCGGAATGTGGGCGTGGCGTACGTTCGAGCTGGATCAGATTGCTACAACGCCGTCCGGAGAGATCGTGTTGGGCGGGCGGTTGGGAGCTGACGGAGCCACGCTGTGGCCGTCGGCGCGAAGCGAAAAAACCAGTACGGCCGTTCTCAAGGTGAGCGTGGACGCGCGTCGTGTGCTTTGGGCTGTACCGGGTGCGCCCAATCAGAGCGAAATCAACGGGCTCGCGGTGAGCCCCAACGGCGAATGGGTATACTGGACGGGCGGCACGGCCGGCCGCGGCATGGGGGCCTACGTGGTTCGGGCGCGGTTGGCCGATGGGCAAACGGTGCCGTTCCAAGGCAGCGGCGAGTGGGCCATCGGATTGCATCCATCCAACAAAGCACTCAACGAACCAGGGCAGTACATCAGCTTTTACAAGAAAGGGGCCGCAAGCGGAGGATATTTTGATTACGACGGTCCCGGCGGTTGGGCACCGGTGAAGTTCTGGCTCCATGGATTTCGTCAAGGTGGCCATGTGGCCGTGCTGCCCAATGGGGACTTGGCAGTATCGCACTCGTTGCAGTACGACTTTCATGTTCAAGGGGCCAAAAAAGAGCCGGCCTTCGACTTGTTCGTGGCTCGCTATAGGTCGGACGGCCGGTTGATATGGTCCAGCAATGGCTACCAAGAGGGCGACAGTGTTCACACTCCAGACCAGAAAGATGTAGACATCGTCTTCAATCCTGTCACCGGCGAGATCGTGGTCGCGGCATGGCAGCACGGCTCGAACAAGTATCGCCTGGTGGGCGACCTGGTGGGCGATAGCGGAAACCTGTCCGTTCCGTGGGTGGGTCGGTGGGATGCAGAGAAAGGGCGGATTCTTGGTGGTTGGTATCTCCACTGTATTCGCGAACGCGGTGAGTTCGATGCGAACGGCCGGCCACAGCGGTGGCCCCAACTATCCGGCGCGCGGATCAACAAACTTGCCGTCGACGGGGCCGGGCGAATTTGGTTTTCGGCCACTGCGGGGCGCTATGCCTTTTCCACCGCCAACGCCCCCTCGTGGCCCAAGACCATGGACGGAAAGCCGTTGTGGGGGTCGTTCGGCTTGATCTATGCGCTCGCGCCCGATCTGAGTCGAATCGAGTTTGCAGCGGTGATCCATGGCGACGCCAAGGATGACGGACGCGGCAATGCCATGGGCTCCTCGGCGTTGAATTCCATCGTTGTGTTACCCGACGGCATCCTGGCCGTGGGCAGCGTGTCCGATTCTGGGTTTCCAACTTCCGACGCTCCCGCGTGGGCGCGTCGCGCGGTCCAAGATGCTGGGGACTGTGCCATCGTGTTTCTGCGGTGGCCCGCACGGTAGGCGGGTGCGTGGGTTCAGGCAACGGGCCGCGCACGGTCATTTCTCGATGCCGGAAGATTCACGCGACGCAGGACGATTGCGACTGACACCCCAAACCCCGTGCCGTGCCCCGCGAACACCGATCCGGATTTCCGCGGCTTGTGGGTGCCAGGTCCGTTCCCAGGGCACGGGGGAACTGCACAAGTTTCCATGAATGCAAAGAACCGACGATGTAGACCACGGTTTTCCAAGCCTTGGACGAGTAGAGGCGTGAATTTCCAATCCTTGGATGGCTTCGGAGCGGCATGGCCTTGGCGGCTCTACGGTGTGGAGTGGAAGTGGCGTGAGTTACGTTCGGCGCCCCGTTCCGAACCGGGCGTGCGTGTGTTCCGTAAGGTCTCGCGTCCGCTTGCTCGAAATCGCCGTCCGCGAAGGTTCGGGGATGGCCACATGAGCGCAATCCTCTTGCGGCCGGCGCTGAGCCCGGCTTGCTGCCGCCCATGACCTTCTGCGCGAGCACGTTCTCCGAGTGACGCCGTCTGGGCGGAGAAACGTCATCTCAGGCAGGCTATGACGCGGGAGGGCTGTCGTGTACGTGTGCACCGGGCGTCGAGTGAAAGTGCGTCGGGAAGAGGATTCAGAATGCAGGCTCAGCGGCCACGGTGGGTCTGCGACTTGGTACAGTCTGCGACGGGGGATTTCGAACGGAACCGAGGTGCCTTTCGGAGCAGGCTTTGCAGCTCGTGTCCCAGGACCTGAATGCCCCGGCGGAGAACGTCGTCAGGCTGAGCATAACTCAGCCGAATGAAGCGGTGGCGGGCTGCTCGTGGACTACCGCGGCCATAGAAAAAGTAGTGGCCCGAGACGATGACCACACCCTTGGCCTTGAGCCGCTGGTAGAGTTCGTACGAGGATACCGTGAGCGTCGGGAACCACAGCCAGAGAAAGAATGCGCCATCTGGTTCGTGCACGTACCACTCGGCGTCGGCAGGGAGATATTCGTCCAAAAAGGCGAGCGCGCGATCGCGGCGCTCGCGATACCAGGGGCGGAGAACGTCGTGGCAGAGTCGCTCCAGTTCGCCGGAGCGCAATAGTGGAGTCACGATGGCGGGCCCGAGACCTCCCGGTGCGAGCGCGGCGACGGCGTTCCAACGGGCCAGGCGCTCCGCCCGTTCCGGCGTGGTGACAACGATACCAGTTCGCAGCCCCGGCAACCCAAGCTTGGAAAGGCTCAGACAAAGAACCGTGTGCGGACTCCAAGGCACGGGCGGTGTGGACCGAAACACGATGGATGGAAAGGGCGGCCCGTAAGCGTGATCGAGAATCAACGGCACCTTGCGCTCTATCGCCCATTGCGTCAGGCGCGAGAGTTCCTCAGCCTCGAGGAGGCCACCGGTTGGATTGCCAGGACTGGAGACGGCGATGGCGTCGAATGCCTCGATTACACGCAGACGATCCCACGCGAGTTGGTGCCGAAAGCGGCGGGACCCAGTCGGGACCGGGTCGGCGAGTGCTCCCACGAATGGAGTCGGAGATCCCGCGAGGTCTGCGTACCCAATGTACTCCGGCACGCGAGGCAAAAGAATCCGCAGCGTTCGCTTGGCTCCGCACGATTCACGAAGAAGCTGCACGATGAGGAACCAAGCGGACTGACTGCCGTTGGTCACCACCACGTGGTCTCGTTGAACTGGCCAGCCAAAGCATTGGCGCACGCTGGCCGCCACTGCGTCGAGAAACTCGGCGGGACCTCGGGGGGGTTCGTAACACGCGACGACGCGCTCGAATGCATCGGCGTCGTCGAGAATCTCGCGCATTCGGCGGCGCCACACGGCTTCGACTTCGGAAATCCGCGCGGGTGCGCCACCTCCGAGCATGCAGACTTGACTGGGGCGGCGGCCGGGCTCGGCCAAGTCCCGCATAAGTTCTTCAATGCCGATGGTCTGCGGGCGATCTCCCATGGGCTCGCTTTGAGAACATTTGTGGGTTGAACTTCCGGTGACCATCACGGCGCCCGTGCACGCTCAAGAAGTTCGACTACAGCGGTGTGGCCATTGCGACGCGCGAAGTCTACCGCGCGGTCTTGATCCGCATCCCGTAGGTCCGGATTGGCGCCATGTTGCAACAGCAGTCGGACTACGTCGGTTTGGCCTTCAGCCGCCGCAAACATCAACGCGGTCCATCGTTCGCCCCCATCCACGGCGTTCACGTCCGCCCCCGCTTCGAGCAAGACGCGGACGACGTCCACGTTGGGCCCCGATGCCGCGTACATCAGTGCCGTGCGTCCGCTTGCATCTCGCTGGTTAACCGCGGCGCCGTAACCGATCAGGCGTCGGCATAAGGCGGCATGCCCATTGAAGGCCGCCATCATCAACAGCGTGCGACCTTCAGGACCGACTGCGTTCGCGTCCACCCACCCTTCGCGAAGGGCTCGGTCCACGAGCTCTTCACGTCCCTCCATCGCTGCATCGAGAAGTTCTTGTGGGATCTCTCGTAAGCCTCCGCCGGCACGCGGCGTTGGCGTGGGACGGGCTCCCGTGGTGGAGCTTTCGGTGGAGGTTACGGCGGCGGGCGTGGTGCTGCTGACCGCCGCAGGGAGATTGGAGGCGGTCGGTGCGGACGGAGGCGTGAGAGGGTTCGCCGACGGGGTCTTTGCCGGAGGGTGCCGGCCACAGGACATCGCACCCAGAACGCAACCGACCAGAAGCGCGAGAATCTCGACCCGCGCCGATGGGTTCCCTCGCAAAACGGACTCCAGTGTGTTCACAAACCGCAAGCATAGTCCAGAAGACGAACCGGACAAGCCGGTCCAGGCATCCACGGATTCCCCGCGTGCGGCGTGGTCCATCAGAACCCAATGGACTCTGGGTATAGTGTTCGGGGACAGGGGTGAAGTTAGTCAGTTCCCGAACCGGACGGTGTCGGTCGCCAGCCAGGCAGTTTGGAGTCCAGCAGAGCCACCAGAGTTTCCATGTCCGGCACGAGGAAGTCCGCGTTCGTCTCAGTCCCGAGAGGCGCCACGCGCACCGTGACGCCACAACCCGCGCGGCGCCCTGCTTCGATGTCCTTCTCCGAATCCCCGATCATCCAGGACAAGTGGAGATCGAGGTGATGATCGCGGGCGGCTTTGAGCAACATACCCGGATTGGGTTTTCGATCCGGGTGATCGTCCGTCGTGGCCGTGCATACGTAGATGTCCGTCAGCTCCAATCCAGCTCGTTGAACTTCGGTCCGCAGCCGTTGGTGGATGGCCTCCAGCGCGCCCATGCTCATGCGCCCCAGGCCAACGCCGCGCTGGTTGGTGACGATGACGGCTCGGTACCCGCGATGCAGGACGATCCGCAAGACGTCCAAGAACGCGGGCATGAGCCGAAAGTCTTCCACTCGTTCGACGTAGCCGGGCCCGGGACTTTCGTTGACGATTCCGTCCCGGTCGAAAAAGACCGCGGGGGCCCACGGGTCCTGTGGATGGATTACTCGATCTTTTTCCACGTTTCCTCTCCGTCGTATGCGCGCACCCACTGGACAGCTTCCGGTTCTTCGACGGTGCCCGTACCGTTCTCCAACTGTGTCGCGTGCACTTCCACGCGAAATGCTCCGAACTCTTGCCCCGCATCGTTCGCCGCGAAGCCCAACCATTCCGGGTGGGTCCATTCGCGTGTTCTCCAGCGTACAACTTGCTTGCCGTTCACCAAACCTTCCCATGAATCCTCGCCGGTTTGAATCAAGACGAGTGTTACTGGAGAGGTGGGCCGGTTCGGCCACCCTCGGGAGGCGAGCCTGCGGATGTGGGAGCCCTCCACTCGCCCCAGTACCCACGCGGATAGGTCCCCCATCCATCCAAAGAACACCAGCGCCGGGGAGTTTGTTCTACATCGGACCAGCAGGCCGGCGACGTCTCGTCGCGGTTCGGTGAGGGAGGCGGGGATCCATTCGACCGCAAAACCGCGCGGTTCGCGGCCGATTGGCCAAAGCACGGTGGCGAGCGCATTAGTGCCCGTGGCTTCAATGCGCCATCCACGGGAACTCCGACGCAGCTTCGCCTCTGGCGATTCGAGTCTGTCCAAACTTGGATCGCAGGCGTGCCACCAGGAAACCCGCACGGGATCCGCATCGAGGTCCTGGACATTGACTGCCCACCGCCCCGAGGGCACCCGGCGAACTGGTCCGTCCACGATGGGCGGACTGTTGGAATCGCTGACTTCATACCAGACCGTTGCCGAACGGATGAGTCCTGGGCCATCCCACCAACCGGCCAAGGTGCATTGGATGGGCCCGGCGGCCAATGTTCGCGGCGGAATGGTCAGAGAAAACCGGGGAGTGGAGGGCGTCCTTGCCTCCGCGATTTTGCGGCCGTTGTAGTACAGTGCCACAAACTTTGGTGGACTACTAGCAATCACCTCTACCGAATTTGTACGTCGTGCGTAAAGAACCGAGTTCGGTGTGGGCCCTACGATGCTTAGTTCGGGTCCACCCGGCACCCGAACTTCACACTCTGCAAAGCCTTGCCTACGAACTTGTTCGCCTCGATAGACCACGCCGCGCAAGCGATGCCAACCTTTCGACAGCCGGGTGTCTTCGATCTGCCATGTGTAGTTGGTGGACTGCTGCGCCAAGGCACCATCGAGGAACCACAAGACTCGGTCGGCCTCGCCAGGCGGTTCGGGCAGCAGCGTGGCACGCAGCCAACCATTCGTGCACTCCGCCTGAATTGTGACCGGCACAGGCGGTTGGGCTGGTACCAGCAATGGATCGCCCACGATGAACAACTGCATCGGGCAGGCCACCGCTTGGTAGTACGCTTCCAGCACGGTGACTCCGCGAGCGAGATGGGAAAAGATCCGGGCATGAGGAAACTTCGTCCAAATGGCATAGGGCTCGACCACCGCTCCCGCGGCGGCCGCGGCGCCATGTCGTAGCCACTCCGTTAATTTGGTCTGATCCGGATTGTGAAACACTGCGGAGAGACTCGTGAGGTGATCGGCGATGGCTCCAGGGCCCCACCGTCCCCAACGTTGAACCAGCGGCTTGGCTTCTCCCAACATCAAACCCGACAGTACCCGCTCCGATCCCGGTGCGTTGGAGGTCACTCGACAACGCACTCCGAGCTCGCCAAGTTCTCGCGCTACGAATTCGAACTGCCACTCTCGCGTCTGTGCCCGAATATCCGGGCCCGTCACGAGCCAAACCTCGTGGGACTTCCATGTGGTCGAGCTTTGCGCTGCGGCGACTCGACTCAGCCACGCTAGTGTCTCCGTGCGGTCCAGCCCGCGCGATCCCGACCATGCCAGGGACATCGAGGGGATAGGCCAGACAGGCATGGTGGCCCGAGTCCACACATCCATGCTCAGCGTAGGGCCAGCAGGCCGGCTGGGCCCGGCCGGGCCGCGGAAAAACACCGATGCAAACAGTCCGGTGACGATCATGCCGGACGGCGGCAGCTGGCCTTGAACGAATGTCATGCCATGGAGTGAAACCGCGGGATTGGCGCGTACCCGCACGGGGAAGTCCGCCGAGTAGGCCCACGCCACGATCCGTCCTTCCAGTCGCCGTTCGCGGATCGTTTTCCATACGGGCTCGAGGATGTATTGAATGAACTCGTTGGTGGAAATTTCTCCTTCGGCGTACATCACCGTTTCGGGCAAATCCAGTTCCACCATGTTCTCCGGCGGAACACCGCGGAGAGCGGCATACCGTTGAGCAAGTTCGCGGGACCATGGCGACGAGGAGTTGACCAACAAAAGTAGTTCGTGCGGTCCGAGCGCCCAAGAATCCTGGACCTGCAAAAGCAAAAGCGAAGCCGCCAACCATGTAACGGTGCGTGCCGCGCTGGAGCTCGCCCACATGTCAAAGAAGATACCACAGGACCCTGCGTAGAATCAGTCGGACTTGCAGCGCACTGACCCAGCCTTCGATCGAAATTGGGCAGGGCGCGGTGTCCTGCGCTCCCGGCATTCGGTCGCCGGCGTAGCGAAACATGCTGTGCCATGCATGCCTTCATTTCTGTGGCGACAGCGTGGCGGAGGCACGGTGGTGGACGAAACCAGGGCAAGGACTGGAGCTTGCGCGTCTTCAAATGTGCAGCAGAGGGTTTGATGTAGCGCTAGATCGTCCCGCGCGGTATTTCACGCCGGTCTATGATCGCCTTGCCTTGAAGTCCCGGCCGCATTGTGGCCGCTATCGGAGACCTCGCGCGGAGTGGGCCTCGGTGAACCTCCCATCGGACGGCGGGGGCGGCCCGGGTAGGGCGCGGTGAGGCGGTTGGGTCCCAGAGGTTACGGCTGGTTGGGGATCGGAAAGGGGAACTGCACGGGGTCCTTGGGTAGCTTCCCCGGCCCGATGTTCCAAGGTTGGCCAGGCCATTCAATCGCACCAATGTCCGGCGCTTGGCCTTCGAAGGGCAGGCCCATGGGGATCCCATGGTCCACGAGCGGCGACTCGGCCGTGGCGGGTGCATACCAGGGCCACGGACGTTCGCCGTCGGCGCGAAACGGGAGTTCGTTCAGCTCGAAATTCCCCTCGGGCAGATCGAGGATGTTCACACCGACGTTATGTGTGGCAAGAACTTTCTGGGGCACGCCCCGTTGCAATGGCATGAACCGGCGCGGTTGCGAAGCCGGGGCCACGAACACGTTGTTCCGGATCACCCAGCCGTTCAGCCGTTCGGCCGACCAAGAGTCCACTACGTACCCCGCACGGTCGCCTACGTCGGCGAATATTACGGTGTTGTGTGTGGCCTCGATGTGTTCAGCGAGGCCCTGATTCATCCAAATGAACCCGCGATCGGCTTGCTCGATGACATTGCGGTAAATCCGCACCGGACCATGGTTGACTCCGCCATGGTGGGTGTAGATCCTCCCGTTCGGTTTCGTACACACGATGTAATTCTCACTGAGCACCAAATGATTCCGCGGCCCCTCGATTGCGTAGCTATCGGTCATGAGGTTATGGTGAATCCACACCGAGAACGGGAATCCGCGCTTGTTGGGATCGTCCCCCTGACCGCCTTTGGGCACGGAGACACATCGGTTGAGGTAGTTCCAGGCAATCTCGAAGCCGTACTCGTTGTCGTGCGCGGACTCAATCGAAAATTCCCCTTGAACTTCGATATGGTTGCCGATCATGCGCACGGCTTGGTGGCCACTGCCCTTGTAACCGTACGACCCATTGGTGCTGACAATTCGGTTGCCGACGAGGGCACTTTCATGGATCCACCGCGTGCGGATGGAGCCTCCGTGATATGAGTGGCGTTCCAGACTGCCGTCGAAGATGTCGCAGTTCGAAATCACGACGTGGCGCGAGTATTCGATTCCGATCGCATTCCAACGGAAGTTTCGGAGCCGTAGGCCTTCCAGTCGAACGCCGTGTACATCCCGTGCATAAATACCGCCCGCGATGGGAACTCCGGGCGACGATGAAAGTTCAAGGTTTCGAATGACAATGTTGCTCACCCCACGCAGCACAATAAGAAACTCGTTCGTCGGGCCGACGTCG
>CAACVY010000038.1 GCA_900661335.1 uncultured bacterium
CCGGTGTCCGCCCGTCTCGGTCGGGCGCGTCGCTGCCGGTGGGCGAGAGATAGAACGTATCCGCCCATGCAACCGCGAGGGGCCCCACGGTCCACCATGCGATCCAAAAATATCGGCGTGACCAAGGATCTCGAGGGCGTCGCCCAAGCGTTGCGTTCGAATTAGCAGTTTCGCACGCACAAAACAATTTCATGGCGCGATCCTCCGCAGGTGAACGTCGCACAGATCGAATGTGGCCTCCGCTCCTTTGGGGAATCGAAATTGAAGACATGGGGTTGCGACAAGCTTGCTAACTGAAAACTCGATCACATGCTCCCGCCATTGCGAGGAAATGGGCAGTGGCACGGGGTGCATCAGCCCACTGCGGTCGGAATCGCGGACTTCGAAGGTCACACTCAGGCCCTCTGTACCTCGCACTTGGAACGAAACGCGATATGTGGACGGTTCCAGCGAAATCCCGGGCCCAAGCTCTTGACGCAGTGACGTCCACGGCCCAAATCGGCCAGAGACTCGAACGATCCGAGGTGTCGCCCCCCGTGTGGCTGGGCCATTCCAAAGGATTTCCTTCTCAACTCCGAAATCAGCGCCAGGCCATCCGGCGTGCATGAGATCCCAATACCGCCAAGGATTGACCAATTCCGTTCGAGGATCTGGCCGCCATGGCTCGACCGGTTGAAACTGTGGGACGGCCGGAGCGCGGACGGCTCGCAGCGACGCGGGAACCACGTAGCGGAGCGTGGGGTCGAACCCTGGATCATCGAATGGAACGGAGTCCAATTCTACGCGGTCTGGTTTACAGCCCACCCCGATCATTCCGAACGGGTGCCAACCACCTCGAATGTAGTTCGAAATCGCGAAACGGACACTTGGGACCATTCCTCCTTGGCGGTCAAGGATACTCACCGCCAGGATGTAGGCCCCTTTGGGGACGTTGGTGGGGATTTGCGTGCTCCCGATGGCGGTGTGAAGTGGAGGCGGACGGCGATATTGAAACTGTTCGCTGTCCCAGTCTTCTCCCGGCATCCACTGGCGGATGTCAATCCCGTCCAATGGAGCATACCAAACGGGTGTGCGATGCGTCGCGTCCAAAAGTCCGACCGCGACGGGCCAATCGAGGTAAAATGGCGCACTGCCAGTGTTGCGGACGCGGAGTTCAATCCTCAAGGTTTCGCCCGGATGGATCGTGATGGGGTAGCGCACAGAATCCAACACGAAACGGTATCCAAACACCTTTTGAAGCTCCGCGGCGCCGGCTTGAACCTTCGGGTTTCGATCGTCGTAGCCAGAGATCCAGCCCAAGTAGCTGACATGGTACTTGCGGATCTTGTCGATCATGTATCGGCGATAGGCGGGGTTGAGCAAGGTTTCATCAGGGGTTCGCCCAAACGTTTCCGATGCTCGGGCCGAGGGCCGTTCTTTTTGCCAGTTGTACTCCACTTCGCCTTCGATCGGGGCCCGTTTCCATATGTCTGGATAGCGGTAGGTCGCTTGCCATGGGAGCTGCCGTGGATCTCCGTGGGGTGGCTCGCGACCGTAGTACGCAAACGTGTCGTAGTAGATCCCAAACCCTGCCTCCATGAACTCCGGATCTGTGTGCCGAACTAGGATGGGTTTATGTTTGAAGGCGGCTCGAAATGCCTCGGCGAGCATCCGACGTTGGGCAGCCGTCGGAGAGGGAGAGTGGTGTTCGCCGAAATAGCCGATGAGTCCCATTTGAATTGCAAAGATTCTCGGGTCGTGGTCCCAAGCTTCTCCGAGCTTGGCCACAAGTGCACATAAGCGGCGGTGAAATTCCGGGCTATCGTAATCGAAGGTGTGCAAGTCGGCGGGCCAGTGTTGCTCGCCCGGTCGGCCATTCCAATCCAGGAAGACCCGCGGGATAAGTTTGATATTTAAACCCTCGAACGGTTTTCCATCTTGGATCGTCTTCTGATTCGTGTACGCGATGATGCGTTCCACCGAGTCGGTCGCACAGAGTTCGAGTTTATTCCACGGGATATAGAGACGCTTGAGAAGGCCGTAGGCGTGGGGTTTGTAGTCGCGAAACCCCTTCAGTGGGTTGTTGATCGCGCCGGGGTACTCCCTGGGGTGCACCGTGACCCATTCCCGGTCGACGACATAGGTCAGTTCAGCCCTGGAGTGGTACAAGCATGCCAACAGCGTTGACACAATCCATCGGCCCACGCAAGTGCGAGTCATGGACGAAACCCTTTCTCTGTGCCGGATCCGCGCAATGATCCTTTTAAGGTTCCCGGCGTCCAGCCACGGGCGATCTCAAGGTCCGCGGCGACACTCTGGGTCAAGGCTGTGACATCCACATAGCCCACGCGGTTGTATAGAGCGGGCACATACCGCGCGTCGCGTACCGCGGCATACTGGCGCCAAGAAGCTAAGGCTTGCTCCAGATATTTAAGCGCGTTTTGGTGATCAGATTCCTTTCGCGTGGCGTCGAACATGGCCAATGCACACGCGCCCCGGATTTTATCGGCATAATACCGACCGAGCCAAGCCAACGCGGTACAGTCGTCCATGGTCTTGGCCAGCTCAGAATCCCCACACGCCGCATCCTGGAGGGCGTGCACCGCTGCGAATACATTGGACGCCGCCGTGTCCAGCCGCTCGGCAATTTGGAGCGGAGTGGTCTCAGTCACTGGTTGTCCCGCAAGCACACGAGCCCGCCAGTCTCGAATGCTCAACACGTTGGCTCCGGGCATAGAAACCCCTTCCATGAAATGCCGCACCGTGTAAAACCCGTTGTGACGCGGATGGCTCCAACAGGCCTCGGGATACCATTTCAGGTCAATGTCTCTCCAGAAAAATCGGGTGATGAGCGGCATAACTTGCGACGCCGCTTGGAGTGCTCGAAACAGATGGGAGCTGGGCGCCTGCGGATGCCGGGCGGCCAATAGTTGTTCGAATCGGGAATCCGGGATCGTAGGATCGTATGCCAGCCGTCCCCACAGCAGGAAGGAATACCATTGTTTTTCGATTACCAGCGGCCGTGAGCCGCCGCCGGGGGCTCGCTCGAGAAAGTCTCGCCCCCAAGTGTAACCGTCTGGTCCCATATAAAACCCCACGAGTTTCTCTCGGGGTGGCAGGTGGAGAATGTAGTCGCGCACATAGGCTGGATCGCCGAATCGGAAAGTGTAGATGTCATCGTTGCGGAGGGTAAGCCACGTTTTCTTGCCCGGCGCGAGCCCGTCCAGGAGTGGCTGAACAAATGGGGGGTTGGGGATCGAATACATGTGGGCAACAGAGTACTTGAAACTGAAGTCGAATGGTCCAGGATAGTCGCGAAACGCGTCCAAGATCGCCTGTTGCGAGGTCCAGTGGAATCTGTGGATCAGACGGAAGCGCCGACCGGGTTCCTGTCGTAGGGCATCGCGAATGCCTTCCCCGTACGTATCCCATAGCCACCGTTCTTTGACGTTGGGGTCCATGCGGGCGGGCATTCCTTCTCCGGCCGTGATGCCGATACCGGCCAAGAGCGGGTAAGTCTTCACGAGTTCTCGCACGCTAGCTCGAACGTAGCGCTTGGTAGTCTCGTTGTCGATGTCCGGCGTAATCCCGTACTTGCCCTCGGCCCCAAAGGTAAAGATGTTCCAAGTGAACCAGTAAACCTCGATGCCTCGATTATGGGCGTACTCAAGGATCCATCGCCAGAAGGAGATCTTTTCGTCCATGGTGATTCGCCGAACGACTTCGTGCTGCGCAAGCATTTCAGGACGAACCATGTCCTTGCCATTAAACTCGAACGAATCGTCCAGTTTCGTTCGTGTTCGCCACACGTCGTTCAGCGCGACGTCGGGGAATTCCGGCACACGAACGAGCGAAGGGAAGGGATGGAGGTTCCACAACGTGAGGACGTTGTAGCGGTACCGGGCCATCGCGTCGAGCAAGCGCATCCAAAAGTCTGGCTCCCACATGACGGGAATGTTCGCTTGGGCAGCGTCCGAACAATCCGAGTAGCTGGGCGTCCGGAGGTCCGGAGGAATGTTGAACTTTATGCCACGTTTTTCGATATAAGGACTGGCGCGCATGTCTTCCACAGGCAAGCGGAGTCGAAGTCGCTCGGCAACTTCGAGACCTCCATACATGCAGCCGACGGGGTCCGGCCCCAGTACTTCAATGATGTTCGTGGCGGCACGCCGAATTTCGAAGGACTCCGCGGGTCCGGTTCCCTGGGAGATCCGGAGACAGACGTGGAGGTTTGTGAGTTGAAGGTCTCGCAACACCGCCTCGAGCTCGCTGGCCGCAAATTGTTGTTGGGGCAAGCCAGGTTCACAGACCACACGGGCCAATACGATGGAATGTCCGAGCCCGACTTGAAGCACAATGGCCACATTCAGGATGGCAAGATGTGCGCGAATTGGTCGTGGTACGCAGGCCGGCACGTGGGAAACGCGGGACTGCAGTGGACTCTGGATTGAAGCCTTATACCGGACGCTTTCTCGCATAGTACCTCCTGGGCTCAAACGTTGGGCTCTCACAATAGGTATTATAGGGGAGCTTGGGGAGTGGCAAGCCGGAGAGCGGCGCTATCGGCCCCGAGTTGGGCCAGAGATCGTACTCGGGGCAGCCAAATCGCTTTCTGTGAGCCCGAAGTGACGTCGCACAACGCGTGTACTCTCGCCGCGCTGGAATTCGTTCACAATTTGTGTCGTCGATGCATCGGTCCGGTCGCACGCCGTTCTTCGGCTACGTTGGCCTCTGGTCACTCGACAATGGTCAGCCACTTGCCGGAAGCCGGATCGAGGTGGCCGGCATGTCGCAGAGACAGAACTTGCTTTCATGCTCGACTGCATACGTCACGGCTTATGCGGCGCGTCCCATGAGGCCGAACCGAATCTGCACGAAGTTCTCGGATCACTCGAGTCGCAAAGCAATTCAAGCGCGATCAACGAGAACGTTCATCGAGGGTAACCCGAATCAGCTGCGGGAGAGGCATGCCGGACAAATTCAGCCAAGTTTCGATCGATGGGGCGTAGTACCACTGGTCGGGGCCGTTCTGCAGAGGCACCTCAACCGTGGTCAATAGTTTCCAGTCAGGTTGGCCGGGCTGCTGGGTTTCGATTCGATAAACCTTCCCGCTGCGCGCGTGCCAATGCAGCAAGAACAACCCTTCGTCGGGATAATAACGGAGTTCGTAGATCCCAAAAAACATCTTGAAGTTGAGAGGATCGGTTTCGGCCAGACGCTCGTGTCCGTCGGATGCGCCGTCTCCATCGGTGTCCCAAAGGTATCCCGCCGTCTCGCCGTCGTGAAGGTCCCATAGTCCATTGCGGTTGGCGTCTTCTAATGAGTCCGGGAGCCCATCGCCGTCCGTGTCGCTGAGGCTTGGATCGAGCTCGTCAGGGTCGCGTACGCCGTTTCGGTTGCGGTCTTCGACACCGTCGGGGATCGTATCATCATCAGTATCCGAGGTTCGGGGATCACTTTCACTGGGATCCAGATGACCGTTCCGGTTCAAATCTTCGATCCCGTCGGGAATTCCGTCCCCGTCCGTGTCCGCATTGTGCGGATTCGTTCCCGTACTGATTTCGACGCTATCGCTGAGCCCGTCGCCGTCCGAGTCCGGCCCGATCCAAAATCGGGTGGGCTCGCTCCATTCGGACCAGTACCCATCCGCATCCATGTACCGCACGGCCCATTCATATGGGACGCCGGGCGACAGCAGTGCGTCACTCAATATAAAGGTTTGATTGGTCACCGGTCCACTCCATGCTATTGGGATCCCATTGGTGAGGCGTATGTTATACTCTGCGGCCCCCATCGGGTCTCCGTCCGGGTCTTGAAACACGCTGGGATAGAACCGCACGGCTCCCGAACCAATCTCGCCCGTGGGCGAGAAACCTCGGGGCCGTATCGGCCGATGATTGACCTTAATGTGTGCGGTTTGGGTTACCGAATTCCCGGCGCCGTCCGCGACCTCGACGAGGAACTCATGGCGCTGCGGCGGCGTGTTAGAGGCGATGATTCGAAGTGTGGCGTGTCCACCGATGAGCGGAGCAAAACCTGTCCACGGTTCTGCATTGACCTTGTAGCGGAATGTCACAGGAGTGACCGCGTCGAACGCTTCAAGCTGCACCATAAACTCGTTGCTCGTCACCCATGAGCGGCCGTCCTCGCCATACAGCTTAAGAACTTCGATGTGCGGCGGAGTGCGGTCCAGTACAATCTGGGTCCGGGCAATTTCTGAACAATGACCGGCGGAGTCGTACACTTGGGCTTGGAAAATGTACTCACCATCCACAATGGCGCTGACACTTCCGGTCGCGGTGGCCACCGTTGTCGTGGGAAAACTGATTGCAGCTGCTGTGACCGTTCCTGGAAGCGTGGGGTAGCGGTGTCCGGTCTTTGACTCGGACATATAGATCATACAGTACCGCGTAGGTAAATCGTCGGATACAACAACGTGCACCGTAGCGGTGGGAACACGGGTGTAAGGTTGGCCGTCGTTGATGTAGAAGGTCAACGACGGCCGGAAGTAATCTTGGTCAATCGGCACTGTGATGATCTCAGTCGGTGTCCCGGCTTGGTTCACCAGGCGGAGGTAGGCCGCGGCAAAGGGGGAATGGAACGGCAGCTCTAGTCTGGGGCTCCAGGGTGCAGTTTCCCAATGGATCCCATCGAAGGACCACTGTACCGCCGACATGCCCGATTCGGGATCTTGGGCTCCAATGTCGATATAGGCCACCCCATTATTTCCTTCGTTGATCATAAGTCCCGCGAACTTGACGCAGTTAGTGACTGGCGGAGAAGCATCGATGAGAATGGAGTCGAAATACGTCCCATTGAAGGCGTTGGACAGTGGGTTGACGTATTCGACCCATACCGTGCGCCGACCTCCGCCTGGAAACTCCGCCCAGAATAACTGCGGAGACGGGCCGCAATAGGGGAGCCAGGGTTCGTTGTCCCAAACCCCGTCCGTGGACCAACGAATTCGGCCGCGCGAGTCCGACAGCAGCGCAAACGCGAGCGTGACATACCCAAACGCGGGTTCATAAGGTGCCAGAATCCACCCGGTAGGGGAAGCAAAGTCATAGCGAGGCATGTGGCTGCCATATTCACTGTATCCAGCACCAATCCTCCAATGGTTCACATCGGAAGTGCTGGTATGTAGAACCAAGTAGTTCGTTCCGGATGGAATCACGACGCTGTTGGTGAATTGAATGGTGCACACCCCATCCGGGGGCACCAGGGTGCGGTCGAGCCAGGCCTCCGCGAGTGTGATTGGTCCCCCGGTGGGTGTGCTTCCCAGTTGGGTCACTAGGCTAATGCGTAAGGGATCTGGGGCGTTCATAGTCGAGACCGAGATCCGCACGGCGGCCACGGTGAGGGCTGTGGCGCAAGCAAAAGCTTGTGCGCGTGCGGCATTGCTGGGGGATGAGCCCATCTCCAGGTACGCAGCGTACGACGGCTCGAGATAGACGATGCTGGGCGGAGGATTCGTAAACCACACGGACACAGGGACGCGGTTCGACGGATACCACGACGCCCCTTGACCAAGTTGCACGAAACCGCTGCAATCTACTTGAATCGAATCTGCACATCCCGCCACGTGACCCGCGGCATCCGTAACACGGGCCGTGACGGTAACGGTGCCGTGATATCCACCACTTGCAATCGTCCAATTCGGGATGACTCCTTCGGAGCCGGTGAACACGTAGGGGGCCGACCAGTCGATTCCGTTGTTCGAAAGCTCCACACGCCAAGGTCGGGACTCAGTTCCCAGCAGTTGAATTCGGACGGCCACGTCAGGTTCTTGAGTGAGCGATTGCCCGCCGGCCAGTTCGAGCATGCAGGAAGGCGGAGTGGTGTCGTGAACAAGTTCAACGTGCCCGGTGGTACATAGTGCTGCACCATCTTGGACCACGATCCACAGGTGATAGATGCCATCTGCCAAGCCGGCCAAGTTCCACGCATGGTCAACGTATGCGTCGCGATTGCTGGGGGTGAGATAGGCGCTCCATGCCACCGATGTCACAGTTTGTCCGACCGCGGTGGCCAACCACCATCGCCATTGCGCTACGTCTTTGAGAGGTCCATCCACGGCCCGGAACTGAACAGTGATGTTGGATACACAGGCTCCGTAATTGGCAGGTGGCGCAATCTCTACGCTGGGGGGTGTTCGATCTGGCTGTAGGTCGATGATGGATCCTTGAATCACATGGTTGGAAACAAGGTCGCAGTAGCTTTGAATCGTGTAGTTGGTTTCCAATGTAAATAGCTGAAACACTCGCGTTTCAATTTGACGGGGCTCGTATTGTGGGTGACGAAAAGTCAGCACTGCATCACTGAGAGGATGAATGCCAGGGACGGCAAACCTACCGTCTGCGCTACTGGTGACCGTACACATCGGCGGGATTCCAAGCTCCACTGTGACCCCAGAGATAAAATTCGACGTTTGGCTGTCCCGCACGCGCCCTAACAGGTTTTGGTACTGCAACATGCTTCGTTGGTGCAAGTCCGTGTAGTCACCGGCTGAATGATGGAATAGGAAACTTCGGGACACATAGTTGCGACCATCCGGGGCGCCGTTGGTGGGGACGACCACGTCAAGGGCGTAGTCGCCATCAGGAACGTTGGAAAACCGGAACGTTCCTCGGGCCTCGCCACTTTCCCAGCTCGAGGTTGTCCAGGCGGAGTACTGCGAACTATGGAGCCAAAGTAACAGACCGGGAATGCCCTCCGTGGGCGTGCATGGGTTCGGGACGAGCTTTCCAACTACTGTACCGCGCGGCGGGCCCACATAGACGGGGAAGGATAGACCATAGTTGTTTTCCAGTCTCGGATCGGCGTTGCCATATACTGGGACTCCGTTCGTGGTTGCGATCACCTCCAAGTAGCATGTGCGAGGTGAGATTTGGTGAGGGCCTTCAGACAGCGGGATCGTAAACGTCAGGTTCGTGGTACCTCCGGAGGGTAATACGCAACTTGATCCACCGTTCTGTAGGGCAGTCCAAGGCACGACCATGCGGCCGTCCACTTCCACTGCGTATTTAAGGATCGCATCCGGTCGAGTGGCAACCGGTCCGATGTTCGCGATCGTGAAGCGGAATGTGCTTGGCTCATTGGCGTATAGCCGTCCGTGGTCCGATCTTGCCGCGGATCTCGGATTGGCGACGAGATCGAAGACCGCCAGGTCCGGGACGTGTGGGTGGTCGGTCATCGGCAAGGTGATTTCCAGAAAGTGTTCGCAGCGCGTCACCGCGCCGTTTACGCGCTTCCAATAGAGACCGGGGTTGTGGAGCACATCCGGCGATGGGGGCTCATATTGACCGGTGATGAGATTCCGGACCCGATCAACAATCGAAGGAGTGATCCACACTTCGATTGGACTGATCAACGTGAGAACCGCCCCAACGGTCAAGTAAAGATTGTGGTGGTAAAAAGCCTGGAGCGGATAAGGCTCCACCGGACTACTTGGATTTTCACGGTCGCGCGGTACGTGTAAGTAAAAGTTGGTCGCATGTGTGCGCCCGTAGTCATAAAATGTGAGTCGGTTATCCCCTAGCCAGACCTCCACTTTCGTGCCCTCAAGGACGGCCTCGCCACAGAGGTCGATCGCGCACATGTTAAACCCGGCCGAGTTCAAAGTATCCACCGTCGATGCAATGGTCCGGAGCGCACTTTTGGCCCCTTGTCCCACAAGCTCGCCCAGTGGCAATTCCAGAAACTCAACACGGTCAATACCGCCCAAAAGTGAAGTTCCCAGCGGGGCAGAACCATCATCCGTAAACCGCAGTAAAAAGTCTTTCCCAATGAACATCGTGGGCCAGTGCAGATAAAAGGGCCGGGCGCTGAATCCCGCGGAGATCCCGTGGTTAACGAAAAACTCGGGCTGGTCGGGGTCTTCTAGGGGTTCGATCCATGCCCGGCACGGCACGCTAAGACCTGGCCAGACGTGACTCGAGTCGTACTCAAGGGCGAGCTTGAAACGGAGCGCAAACCCGTATGACGTCGTTCCACTCTCTAGCGCGAGCTTCACCTCGGTCGCGGGAGGTACCAATTGCCATCCGCTCGAGAGGTCACCAGATCCGGGCGGAGCACCATGATGGAAAGGAACAATTAGGTCGATACGGCTGTCCAAACCTGCCACAGCGATCCCAGTTGTCACCGCGACCAGTCCCACCGCATACCGTTGCATTGCGATCGCCTCCAGTCTGTCGGTAGCCTAATGTTTCGCTCCGGCCCTCGACACGTCCATGTTGAACTTTTCCACGTGCGCGGTCAACAGAGAAGCCAAGAATCTTTTTCTTCGTCCACTTTCGGGCGTGAGCTGGGCAGAAGGGTCTCGTCTTTCCCAATTCTGCCGGCATCTAGATCTGTACGCTCTGAGGGTGCTCCGGGCAGTATAAACGGAGTTCCAAGGCGTGGTGGTCTTTTCGGCGGAATTGAGGGCAAGTCAGAATCGGGATTATGAGACCTGCTGTGGATACGAAGTGCTGGTAGTCGAAAATCCGGACAATTATTGGGAGGATTGTCTCAGGATCAGTACCCAATCAGCGGCAGGCGTGCCCCGGTGGGGCGGGGTGAATGTTTGACGTCCGTGGCCAACACAAGAGCCTATCTCGTGTATTGTTCCCGTGCGCGGATCGAACCACGAGGCTCGGACTTGGTCCAGCCCTAAGCGGTCCATGTCGAGCTGTATGGGCGCGCCAGTTGGAGTATAGACCAGGGCGTACTCGTCGCCTCGCAACGCCAAGGAAGTCTCCGATGGGGTGGCTGGCTCGGTGACGATAAAGGACTGGTCTGGACGTTGGGAAAGAAACGGGAACGACTCAATCAACCGTCGCAAATGACCCATCTGGATAGCACTTGGACTATCCAAAGCTTCCTTCCACGGCGTCCTTGCCTTACCGTACGGAGGTTTACCCGGAGCGAACATTTGCCAGATGCTGTTGTGGCCATACGTGTGGCCCGCGGCGCCGCTGAACACAGCCCAGTAGGCAGCTCGGCGGGCCATGTCGTCCGTAAGTGGCTCGGTTTGTTTGCCAAATACGATCTCGACGTAGGTAGTTTCGAGGTCGATCACGGGTTTGGGCGGGTGGCGAGAATAGTCTCGCTGGACCATTTTCCAGTTCTGGACCAACGGTCCATGGCTCGACTGAAGGCCGTTGAAGTCCAACCATTCGTCGCGGTGAAAATACTCCGCGGAAGTTCCCGGGCCCGCTGGATGATAGGTCATAAGCACTGCAGAGTAGTCCTCTCGTCCGGATACACCGATCGCAATCCCGCGCGCCATCGCGCGCCATATGGCTTGAGACTCCGGCGTGGGCGCGGCGCGGTCGCCGCCCAGAACCCAGACAATGTGGGATGCGGTCCGGTAACGCTCTCCCAAGAACCGACCATATTGTTCAGCATTTTTGACTGTGAAGATCCCGTTCACTCTGCCATCGAAATAATCGCGAGTGACGTGGTTACCCCAGGTCGGCAGCAGTGCCACATACAGTCCATGCTGAGCAGCTTGTCGCACTACAAAATCCACGTGCGTCCAGTAGTGGTCGTCACCGCGCAGATCGGGCCGTGACGGATCCCGGTCAATCAGTGCCATGCGACCATAGGCATTGGGGACTGTCAGTCCGTTATGAGCTAGGGCGACGGTTTGAAACACGTTGAAACCTTTGGCGGATCGGTCAGCGAGATACACTTCGATTTCTTCGCGGGTCAGGTCGTGGATCAATTGCCACCCGGTGTCGGCCAGCCAGAAGAACGGCCGTCCGTCGGCCGTCACTAGCCAGCGGCAGTTGTCGCTCACGCGCAAAGGAGGCAAGGTTCGGACGGGGGCATCCGCGGCCGATTGCGCTGACGAAAGAGACTGTCGGAGTGCATGCATGGCTCCCCAGAATTCCTCTGTCGCCACCCGTTGGTCCGCGTCCACCGCCTCGATCACTGGGCCATGGTCGTCTTGAACCAACCGTACATCTCCATTCGTGTGAATGCCGACCGGTTTCCAACGGCGTACCGCGGTGATGTACTCCGGACGCATGAGCGCGATAGCCGCCTGGCCATCATAGTCGTGCTCCGCGGGGCCGTCATTCGTGGGGTGGCGTTTACCAAACATCCAGGCGAAAAACGGGATCTCTTGAGGCAATTCTGTGTGAATGCGCTCTTTGGGGACATGAGCTGCTTTGAGAAAAACCGTGCCGCGCCGCCCAGGGGAGCCGAACGGCACGGCGAAGACGCGGAACTTGGACATGACGATCGTCCATGCCCATGCGTCGAGACTCGCGTTGTAGTCGCGGCCGGGCGCGCCGAACAAACCTGCCACGACGACGCGGTCTTGGATGTCTGGCGCCAACAGCCACGCGTCCGCGACGACCGTGAGCTGTCCTCCGGTGAGAAACACCAGCGGCTTTTCTGGCGTACATTTGCGGGCCTCCGCAATCAAGGCACGGCTGGCCGGAAGGTTCAGCGGCACGGTGTCCTCGGGCCGGTTCGATGACGGCCGTTGGAGTTTCTGGTTCGTTCCTGGTAGGGCGTTCGGCACATTGCGCAAGCCGCTTCGACGAGCGATTGCGGCGATTTCGGCGCGTCCTCGAACAAACAACTCGTACTCGCGCGGATTCGGCGCATAAGTCGTTGTGAACCCCACCAGACGAATTTCGCCCAGGTGCGCCAATGCCATCAGGAACTCGTCGGTGTAAACGTCTCGGTGGTCGTCGTTGTCATAGAACACTGGGCAAGTCCGATCAAACGGGAGTTCGACGGCGGTCGTTAGCCACCGTGATACGAGACACAATGCCATTGAGAAGTTACGAATGACCGCTCGATGCCACGCGGTGAAGTAGCTCATGGCTTCGTTCCGAGCTGGGCGAGTGAAATCGTTCGCACTTGCATGTTTTTGAACGTCTCAGAGTCTGGAATGCGTTTGCTGATGGTGTGCCGAGCATCGGTCCAGACCGGGATCGTTGTGCCGTCTGCACGGCGAATCCGAAGGTTGTCGAGGTAGACGCGGTACGTACCGGCCCTGCTGCCCGTAAAGACGAGCGCGTGACGTGCCAAACTACCCGGAGCCAGCCCACACAAACCGATCACGCGGTGCTCCCAGGTCATGGGTCCGCCTTGGGGGGCCGGGCCTCGCACTTGCTCGCGCCCGAATTGGTCCACACCGACGCCACGGCGGAAGAGTAGTTCTACGCCCTTGGTCTCATGGCCTTTGAAGGGGCTATAGAAGAAACCCTGTTGCAAGCTGTCCTGGCCTACGGCCACGTCGAACTCAACATAATCGGTCGCCAGGATCGCCTCGTCCAACGATGCAATCGGAACGACCAGCTGGTCGCGAGGCTTCGCCTGCGGGGTGACCGTAACGGTGACCTCAAGAACGTCCCCCGATGGTTCCGCTGGGCGGTCGAGCCGTTTCGGGGCCGGACGATGCGACAGCGCCGCTCCGAGCGACTCCGCCCACGCATCCATCTCGGCGAGAAGTTGGGCTACCACCTCGGGGTGTGAATCCGCTACATTGCGAGCTTCCCCTGGGTCGTTCAAAACGTGGTAGAGTTCCACTCGGTCAAAGTATCGGTGCAGCCGCCACTCCGCGGTTCGGATCGCGTCTTCGTCGCGCCAGACCCAGTAATAGCTGCGCACCGGACTGGGTCCGCCGTCGCGGAGCGCCGGCCAGAGGTTCTGTCCGTCGAGGCGTGGCATGTGATTCGGAAGGGCCAAACCAGCCATGCTGGCGAGAGTGGGGAGTAGATCGCACAAGCTACACAGGCCGTTCCATGTGCGGCCGCCTAGGTTTGCGGCCGGCCAGTGAATGACGGTTGGCATGCGGGTCCCGCCTTCGAAGACCGTGTGTTTGCCGCCTCGAAATGGTAGGTTACTGCCGGTCTTGGTCGCGCCGTTGTCGCTGGCGAACACCACGATGGTGTTGGTCCGGAGGTTCAACTGATCGAGCAGATCCAAGATCGCACCGACGTTATGGTCC
Source organism: uncultured bacterium (assembly GCA_900661335.1). Classification (GTDB taxonomy): domain Bacteria; phylum Verrucomicrobiota; class Kiritimatiellia; order PWTM01; family PWTM01; genus CAACVY01. Next base: position 13,931 of record CAACVY010000038.1, read on the forward strand.
AGTGCCATCACCATGGCGGCATAGATGCGCTGCGTTGCGCCGGTGATGTGACCCGGTACGCGTCCCAAATCTTCGGGCTTGGCCTGGAGCGGCGCGTGGACAAGATGGAAGGGCACATAGCAGAAAAACGGCTGCGCGCGATGGTCCCGAATGAAGTTTAGTGCGTGTTGGGTCACGAGGTCGTCAGTGTACCCCTGGTCGTTGGGGCGAAATTCGCGATTGTGCCACCAACTGACAGGGCCACGGCCATCCACCGTGCGCCGGGTGAAATGGTCGGCGCCGCCCCCATAGTACACCCATGCCTCGTCGAAGCCGTGCTCGTTGACGCCGAGTCCCCCTCGAAACGTTTTCCGTGGCATATCCTTGAAAGCCTCGGCCCATGCTGCGCGGAATTCTGGGGTGTCGGGATCTTCTCCGTTGTGCCATTTCCCGAACACGCCGGTCCGGTATCCGTGGGCGCGAAATACCTCGGCGATGGTGATCTCTTCGCCAGCGAGTTCACCGCCGCATTCTGGACCGCTGCCGACGCGAAACGGGTGACGGCCGGTCAGCAGCATCGCGCGCGACGGGGAACATACGCACCAGGCCATGAAGTGATCCAGCTGCACCCCTTCGCGGAAGAGGCGATCGAGCCGCGGGGTGGGGATGGTCCCACCGTGGATCGAGAGATCGCCCCATCCGAGATCATCGGCCAGCATCAGCACCACGTTCGGGCGTTCGGCCGCCGGGGCGGCGAGGCCCACGATCAGGCTGAGCAGCCAACCGGCCAACCTTGACGCTCCGATGGCAGTACGCAAGTGCATCGTGCTAGTTCCTCCTTGGTGCAGGGACGACGTTGAGCCGTCAAGTGACTCACACGACAACCGTGGGATGTTACCTTTCAGCTGCGCGAACGCAAGCTTCGGGGCCCGAACAACGTTTTCCGATGGTGCGCACCGAAGTGCACGACGACGGGTACGTCCCGCGTGCTGTTCATTACGCACCGTCGGAGTGGGACATGGCTATCGAACTCGGCCGGCTACAGATCGGAGCCGGGGAGTGGCACACAGATCAGATTCGTAATGCGTGAAACGGTGTCGGTATACCGCGCGTCGTCCTTGAGTTTTAACCATTCGGGATCCGCGCGGAAGGCCGCCCATGCCCGTTCGAGTTCGGCGCGGTTTTCGAATGAGAGGATATACGTCAAGTTCGGCAAGTCCCGCCCCGCGAAGGCCCGCCCGAACATGACGACAGGCAGGCCAACTCGTTCGAAGATGGCCAGTTCACCCCCTTCTTCGAACATTTCCACTTTCCGCCGGGCACGGTCTTCGTTGTGGCTCTCGTAGATTCGCAGCTGAAGCACTCGATCCGGTCCGCGCGCTCGAACGCGCACGGTTGGGACGGTGCGAAACGCTTGCAGCAGTTGTGTCTCTCGCCGCAGGTAGACTGGGTCTTTGAGTGGAGCGGCCAAGGCGGCGGTCTCCGCAGCGACGTAGGCCGAGTCCGCGGCCAGGCGGTCGTCCAACGTCATCGCGGAATTGGCATCGGGGTGGGGAATGAGAACAAACATCCGCAGGTCGTTCGTCGAGCCCGACGAATCCACTGCAGGTACGGGTTGGAACAACCCGATCGGTTGGAGTCTGAGGCGGTGGAGCGCCGGCGCCAATGACTCGGCCGCGAAGCGGGCGAACGCGGCGCGTCGCTCCGGCGTGGCGAACGTATACGTGCGCAACTCGATGCACGAGCGCGGAGCTTCCACGGCGTTTGCGGCCACTTGAAGGGCTGCCACAATTCCCAACCAGTGGGGGTGCAGTCTCATTCTCATCGAGGTTCTCCTTTCCTTAGGTTCGATTCGTGGGTGCGACGGAGCCGGATCGCTGGGGTAGGAACCCTAGTTGTTCCAAAAACTCCTCCATTTGATGGTAGGTCTCTTCGAACCAGCGACCTCCGTCACGGTTCGGATTGAAAAACCCATGGCCTCGGCCATCGAATCCGACCAACTTACAGGTGTTCCCTGCGCGGACCATGGCTTCCGCGAACAGTTCGGCTGTCCGGTAGGGCACGACCTCATCGGCCCGTCCGTGAAAGATCAAACAAGGCGGCTGGCCTGGTGCGACGTGATGGTAGGGTGAGAGCGCCACGAGGTTCGTACCAGCGCGCTGTGCAAGCTCGTTCAGCCGAAGTGTTCCTTCTGCGGAGACGCCGGGGATTGGCGCGAGGACGCACGCGGGGTTGAATAGAACCAGGGCGTCCGGGCGGGAACTGATGCGAATGTCTTCGTCGGGCGCTTCGAACCCGGGCACGATCCCGGTGCATGCGGCGAGGTGCCCGCCGGCCGAGCCGCCCGCGGCGACAATTCGGTTCGTCGCCACGCCGAGTTCTGCCGCATGGGCTCGGACCCATCGAATGGCCGACTTAGCGTCTTCCACGCAGTCGCGGATGGTGGCGTTATGTCGGGAGTACACGCGATAGTCCGCGCAAATGGCCACCATGCCGCGGGCCGCCAAACGCTCCGCCTGGGGTCGGAATTGAGTGACCGAACCGCCTCGCCAACCGCCGCCAAAGAAAAAGACGATCGCCGAACGGGACGTCGCGGCGACCGCGTTCGTCGGCATGAACAGGTACAGCCGCAATTCAGTGGAACCGACCCGCTTGTACACCGCGGATCGGACGCCTTCCATTCCGCCAGAGGCCGCCGACGGTTCCGCAGCGCGCGCGGCCCACGGACTGCTCACCGACAGTAGTGCACACCCGATCGCACAGGCCGCCCGTCGTACCCCTGCGCGGGCACGGCCCATTGGGGATGAGCGCCGGACGCAGGGTTCTCGAAAAGATCTCACTGGCCACCTCCGCCTTGCGGCGACAACACCTCGATCAGGAACAGCAACGCCGGCGGATCGCCGAGTAGCAGAAAGGCTTCTTGCTCCGTGTGGCGCACCGGCAGATAGTCTCCGACGGGCGCTCCCACCGGCGACAGCGGCGTCGCCCGCACACGCCCTGGCGCCATGTCTCGGAGTTGAATCTGTCCGACTATGGGCTCGATCAAGACTGGCCCTCGTCCCCACTCCAGAAGAGCGCGACGTTTCTCGTCCCACCGCATGTCAGTGTTCCCGCACCAGGACGTAGCCGCCAGCAAGAGCCGGCGTGAACGTGCGATGGGCTCTCGATCCAGCGGAACCAACACGACGGTGCCGAAGGTGTTTTGAACGTCCAGTCGGAGATGCCGGAGCGGGGGAAGCGAGTCATCCATGAAGCCCGCCACGACTTGTAAGGATGGGGTGTCGGCGAGCACCACGCCACGGCCGACGTCGGCACGCAGCCATCGCAGTTCACCGGTGTCGGACTCAAGCTGCGCGGCGGCAGGCGGAGTCGGCGGCGCGTTGGTGGGACCGTCATCCCATCGCCATCGGGTGGCATGGAGTAGCGGCGTCGCGCGGGGAAACCCCGGCATGAAAAACGGGCTTTCGGTTTTCGCCATGCGCAGCGCTTCGAGCATGTCCACCGGGCCGTGGCGTCGCACGATGGTGCGGCGCGCGGGCGCGACGGATCGAATGTGCCAGGCCGCTGCGCACGCAATGAGGTTGGCCACTTTCATCGGGTCCACGGACAAGTCGAAAAACGATCCTTGCGGAATTCCCCCGTCCCTGGAGGGCGCGCGGCCGTGCGACCATGTGTACCAGTAAATGCCGTCCCAATCCTGGAACATCGCATAGGCCGTCAAGATGGCAAAGCCCTCGCACGCGTACTCGTGAGGGAAGGGATGGTTCACTTCGGAGATGGTAAACGCGCGGCCGACCACGGGCGTACGCGCAAACTGAACCACCGTCGAGTCGAAGGGATCGTTGGCCATCGGCGTGTTTTGGCAGGTGGGCGGTTTGGAGCGCGTGTTGGGATGTTGCCAGTATCCGTGCCCGTCGATCCAATCCAGTTGTGCGTTGGCCACGACATGCGCATACGCCGCAAAGCGGTCGTTGTGGTCCGACGTTCCCACGATGGCCGACCGCACGCCAAGCTCGTCGCGAAGGAAGCGCTTCATGTCGGCGAAAAACCGCCGTTCGAGATCGAAGTAGAACTCCGCTTCGGTCCGGAAGCGCAGAGCCGACGCCTTTGCAAACTCGCTTGGCGCTAAGCGGGGGATCCGCGCGTCGGCCGGCACGCTGGCTTCGGAACGCAGAGCGGCCAGGACCTCCGGCGGACGGTGGGCGGCCAGCCATTCGTTGTACAGCCGCGTGAGTTCTTCTGCGTAGGAGTGGGGCAGGGGCGACCACGTGAAGGGATTGGTGACCACCGCACCCACCAGCCGTCCGCTCACCCACCCTTCCAACAACGAGTTCTCGTTTACGATTTCCACCGTGATGACCGCCGGCTCGTAACGGTACTCGGACCGAGTGTACGGATTCGAATGGGTTAAGAGCTGACGGGCATATTCGTATTGCAGCTCGATCAAACGCGGATTGAAATACGTGGCCGATTTTGCATAGCCAAGCTGGTCGGCATCGCGAACACCGTCACCAACTCGGAATCGGCGTGCGACGTTCAGGTTTAAGTTGACGTAGATACCGCGAGCTTTGAAGCAAGCGATCAGATAATCGAGTTGGTCCAGGGCCTCGGGGTTCAGCTCTCGGGAGGTCGTCGCATTGGGTGGAATCAGCGGCGACCAACCGTCCATGCCGTGCAATCGCACCGCGTTCACACCCAGTTGGGCCAGTTGGGCAGCCAGCCGTTCGGCGCTCGCCTTGTCCAGGAAGCAGGCGTTGCCGGTCAGATTGACGCCCCAGATGCGCACGCGCCTTCCGGCGCCGTCCACGAGGTGGCCATCGTGTTCTCGAACAAACCCTCGCGCGCCCGCAGGCGCTTCGAGGAAGCCACTCAAATCCACCAGGCTGTTGGTCAAGTCGTCCCATGACCACCGGCATGGAACTCGAGGAACTTCCCCGTAGGTTCGAATTGCCGCGACCACTGCGATGCTGAGGGCGATCGGACCCATGCAGGTCTTCATCGGAAACTCCTTGCGTGCCGAAACTAGCAAACGGATCGCTCTGGGACAAGTTTGGCGCAAAGCGTGCACCGCCGGCGCACCGAGGTGGCGAACGCCTTGCGGTGGCTTTCGCGGTCGGCGGGCCGTCCCTTCCACCTGTGGCAATGGAGATTCGCCCAGCGGCTCAGTCCTAAGCGGCTCGCCATTTTCGGCGGGGGTGAAGAGAACGCCGCAGGTCCCGGATGAAATCGGAGTCGCGGCGACCCAACTCGATGCAATGGTTGGCTGCCGTAGGCGTCCAGATCCGCCGTCCGCGACCCTTGGCGGGTAGGATGGGTTGCGAATCGTTGGCTCCGGGCCTTGCCGCCCGTGGCCTAGTCCGAACCGCGCTTTCGCACACCCCAGCCTGATGAGCGGCCCCTCAAGAATGGCAACTCACGGCCGATCATGTGCTCGTTACTTGGCTTCCGAACGTCCCCGAATTGGCCGTGGGAAGGCGAGGGCGGGGCGGCGGATCACGGCGCCGGAGCCTGGGATCGCGGCGCGAAGATCCTCGGCGGTTGGGTTGGATCTGTGAAGGGCGGACGGTCAAACGTGGCGCCGTCGCCGATGACCCGCGGATCGTTGGCTTGCGTCAAGATGGACATCAGCCGAGAGGCCAGTTCTCGTTTGACTTGAGCGTACTCGGCATCCTCCGCGATGTTGTGAACCTGGTCTGGGTCCTTCCGCAAGTCGTAGAGCTCTTCCGCCGGGCGTTTCGCGAAGGCCAAGTCCCAATACCATTTCCATTGGGCCTCAGTGCCGTGCAGGACCAACCATGCTTTGGTCGGACTCGCGTCCATGTCCGCAAACGCGACGTACGTGTCGTGCTCGAGTTCGTTTTGTGAGGGCAGAACGCCGGCCTCGAGCGCCCCCGGCGAACCCATGGGCCACCGGTCCGGCGCGAAGTTACGCACGTACAAAAACTCGCGCGTCCGAATCGCTCGGTGCGGATACGGCAACCACCCGTCTCGTGCGATGTCCACGTGCCGCTCACGCCCCACCACCACCCAAGTGCGGCTGGTGTCCACTAATCCCGACCGATCGCTCATTAGCACGTTCCAGAAACTCCGCGCAGTCATGCCCGGAGCGGGCGGTAGGCCAGCGGCTTCGAGAAACGTGGGCGCTAGGTCCATTAAGTTCACAAAATCGTCCACCACTCGGCCGCCTCGTACGCCAGGTCCACGCACGATCAACGCGACGGCGCAGCCAAAGTCGTACAGGTTGCACTTCCCCCGGGGCACGCCTGGCATGCCATGGTCGCCACTGATGACCAACAACGTGCGGTCGAGTTCCCCTGCGCGTTCAAGTTCTTCGACGATGATCCCCACGCCGGCATCCCAGGCCTGAATCTCGCCCATGTAGTCGGCCAGATCCGACCGAACTTCGGGCACGTCGGGCAGGAACGAAGGCATCAGTCCACGGAGTTGGTCCGGCTGAATACCCCACAATGCTTGCCCCGACCCTTTCTCGTACGGGCGATGAGTCAGGGTCGGACCGAACCAGTAACAAAACGGCTGGCCGGGCTTCCGGTCGGCCAGAAAATCACGGAAGTTGGCCCGAACCTCTTCGAGAATTTCCTGCTTGGCCTCCTCGAACGTGCGGCCGCTTCGCACGAGCTTGGTGGCGGATTGCGAGAATTGATTGAACCGCCGCCCGCGACGCTCGTAAGCGTAGGTCTGGCCTCCATAAGGGGCGTCGGCGGGAGTGCCGGGGCTCCATACTTTATAAGCTTTGCCAATGTGGTAGCCTGCGTCCCGCAGCAGAAGCGGATAGGATGGAATGGCCGGATCCCAAACCGCCCCGCGGAGGATGGCGCCACGACCGGTCTGGAAGAAGTAGCGTCCCGACAAGATCGCGCTTCGGCAAGGCGTGCAGCTGGGGGCGGGCACGAACGCATGACGGAATAGCACCCCCTCGCGGGCCATGCGATCCATCACCGGCGTTCGAAGCAGTGAGTTGAACGTTGGCTTCGGATCCAACGCCGCATAAGCTCCAGCGTGCCGTCCCCAATCATCCGCAAAACAGAACACAATGTTGACGCGGTTAGTTTGCGCGTTCGCGATGGCTGCGGCGGCCCACGCGAGTACCCAGCTCCATGGATATGGCTTCATCGCAGGTTGACCTCCAAGGATCCCTAGTGTGCAGGCGTCGTCATGACGTGCGGTGTTTCTGCCAATCGTCGCGCACTGGCCGAGTGCGCAAACGATCGGCCTCGGTGTCACCGACAAACGATTCCGTATCCGGGTTCCATCGAAGCCGGCGGCGAAGTTCGATCGCCAGGACCCCCAAGTGCAAGGTTGTGCTCAATCGGTGAGCGTCTTCGGCTGGATAGGTTGTCGCCGCTCGGGAGCGCACACAGTCCAAGAAATTTCGGTGTTCGGTGGGCGGCCTCGGCCCGAACCGGCTTTCGCCCGGCGCGTACCGACGCTGCAGAATTTCCGCGGGCTCGGCCGTGATCTGCCCGCGCCAGCCCATGCAAGCGATCCAACCTCGCGTGCCTTCGAGCCGGATGGACGGACCCGTGGACCGTACGGTCATCTCCACGCCGTTGGGATAGCGGTAGCGGACGGTGAACGTCACCGGCGTGGTGGTCATGGCGTCCGTAGGGATCTCGCCTTCGCCCTCGATCTCGACGGGGCCGCTTCGTTCCATGCCGGCGGCCACTTGAGCGGTGTCCACCAAATGCGCGCCCCAGTCGGTGATCATGCCGCCGGAATAGTCGCGGATTTGCCGCCAGACCATGGGTTCGGTCCGGGACTTCGAATACGGCGCCCACGGGGCTGGCCCCACCCACAGGTCGTAATCCAAGTCCGCCGGCGGTTCCTCGGGCGGTTCTTTCGGAACGACGCGGCCGGCCGGCAGTCCGACCTCGATCCGTCGCAGCTCGCCGATTTCCCCGTTGCGCACCCACTCGGCCAGCTTGTGGTAGTGAATTAGCGAGCGGTCTTCCAAACCGAACTGAAATACGCGGCCGGTTTCTTCCATGGCCTTCACCAACTGCCGTCCCTCGGCAATCGTCCACGTTGGTTTTTCGCAAAACACGTCTTTGCCCGCGCGGGCCGCCGCGATGGACATGGTGACGTGCCAATGGTCCGGCGTGGAAATGCACACGGCGTCCACGCCAGGGTCGGCCAACAGCTCGCGAAAGTCCCGGTAGGTTCGGACGTCGGTGGGCCCATACGCCTTGCGGATTTCCTCCACTGCACGGCGCACATGACGTTCGCGGACGTCGCAGACGGCCACCACCCGGCAGTCGGATTCCTGCAGAAAGGATTTGAGGTTCACCTCGAACCCATGCCATCCAACGCCGATCATGCCGAGCTGAATCCGGTTCGAAGGCGCAGCGGACCCACGGCGCGGAAACCAGCAGACCCATGGCGCCACGCCCATGCCAGCGAGAAACGCTCGGCGCCGACATCCGCGTCCGGCGCTCGTCGTTCGGCTTGGGCGCGCGCTCATAGGTTCGCCTCACATTCCAATAGTTTCCGCTCGTAGAAATCCGGCAACAGCAGTCCGCGTTGGTAGAGCTCGTGAATCTCGCGCAGCCGCTGCTGCACTTGGCCGCGAGTAAACCTCGGTTGGGCGGCGGCTCGAATCGCCGCCAGCTCCTCCTCGCTCAACGCGCGGTTAAACACCATCCAGTCATCCACCACGCCGTTCAGTGCCCGCTGTGCGTTGTCCGGCGCGGGAGAGGAAAGATTCATCCCGATCACCCACGGATGTGCGTTGGTCGGCCATGGTACGCTCCAGGCCACTTGCCCGGGTTGAACCGTCCCGTCCAACCACAGTCGAATCCCGCAACCGTCGGCGACGATGGCCAAATGGTGCCACCTCCGGTCCGCCACGGTGTTAGTGCTCATGCATTCCTCAGAGCCCACCACCAACCGAACGCGGCCGTGGAGGTTCGAGTCGCCGGGCGCCGGAAGGATTTGAACCTGAAGACCGTTCGTCGTGCCCTTATCGAACAGGTACACGGGGCGATCCTCCAGGCGGATCAGGCGGAACCAGACCGAGAACGTCCAGCTGGTGAGGCCACCGATCACGGGGTTGCTCACGGCTAAGTAGCTTTGCTCGGGCATGAAGTCGCAAGCGCCGCCCACGCGTCCGGTGGGGATCCATCGAACGTTGACCGTTCGCGCGCGGAGTTTCGAAGGCGAACGATCATAAGTCCACCCCTGCCCATCCGCTTCGTCCAAGCTGAGGTGAAGCACCAGGTGATTGGTGGGGATCGGCGGCAGCGCGGTCGTGGCTTGCGTGGAGGGCGCTTGGGCGTTTGCCCCAAGCCTCAGCGTAGCGAATAGTGCCATGCCCGTGAAACACGATCCGAGGAATCGAACGTTGGGCGAGAAGCGGGTACGTGTCGTTGCCATGGTTAACCACCTCGCCGACCATGCTAGCACAGCGCCTGGTATCAGTCCACGCACGAAACGACTCACATCTGCGGTCTTCCCGCAGGGGGAGGCCACTTGCGTCTGTTGTCCAAAAGTGTGGTCCCACCGCGTCCGTTCCTGCAAGTTTCCGTCCGGTCGGATTCCTTTTTGCGAACAATTTTACACGAGCCGAGAACGGAGGTACGGGCTTCCACATGGACTGGACTCGAGCTTCGGATCACGACCGTACTTCTCGCATGACGGCACGTTCCCTCGCGGGCGGCGAGGAGTTGAGCCGTAGAGCCTCCTCTCATTCCCACAGCCGGTGCCCAGCGGTCTTCTGCCCAAGGCCGGTGTCCGGTCCGACAATCCACGACTGCAAGTCGCGGGCATGGACGCCGCCCATCGAACCGGGCAGCCAGATGCGAACTGCCGACTGCCAAACCGGTGCGAA
>CAACVY010000037.1 GCA_900661335.1 uncultured bacterium
ATCCAGTGGCGTGCCACGGTGGGACAAGAACACGTACGACGTACCCGAGCGGGCAGCCCACGCGGGCCGGACTTCCTCTAGATACCGCAGCAGCCATCCACGCGCGGACTCGCCAAACGGTACGACGCGCTCCTTCCGGCCCTTCCCCAAGCACCGCAGAAACCGTTCCTCGGGATGGATCCGCTCCAGCGTCAGACCGGCCAGCTCGGAGACGCGCAGCCCCGTCGCATAGAGCAACTCTAGGATGGCCCGATCTCGAAGGCCGCGCGGCTGAGTGGTGTCCGGCGCCGCCAGCAACCGGTCCACCTCGCGGGTAGTCAACGCCGAGGGCAACATTCGCCACAGGCGCGGGGAGTCCATTGTTTCGGCCACATCGCGCGCTAAGAGGCCGTCCTCCCGGAGGTAGCGGAGCCACGCTCGAATCGAGGCCAGCCGCCGCGCCAGCGTGGTGCTGCGGAGACCGGCCTGGCGACTGTCCATCAGGAATCCGACGATGTGCGCTCGCTGAATCTCGGCGGGGGATTGCACGCCATGTTCGCGAAGCCAAGTGCAGAATTGCCGCAAATCGTTGCCGTAGGACGCGCAGGTGTGGGGACTGGCGCCGCGTTCCGCCGTCAGATGGTCCAGAAACTGGCGAACCAGTGCATGCACTCCACTCGAACCATGTCCCTCAGGTCTCGGCCAGGGCTTGGTCTAGCGACATGCCCGTGAGCCGCTCGAACGCTTCGAGATATTTTTCTTGAGTACGCCGGACTACATCGGGTGGCAGCGGTGGGGCCGGCGGCTGTTTGTTCCACGAAAGCTGCTCGAGGTAGTCACGCACGTACTGCTTATCGAACGAAGGAGGGTTGGAGCCGGGACGGTACTCGGAGGCCGGCCAAAACCGCGAGCTGTCCGGGGTCAGCGCTTCGTCCACCCAGCACAGCTGGTTGTCGTCCATCAATCCAAACTCGAACTTGGTGTCGGCGATGATGATCCCGCGCTCGAGCGCGTAGGAGGCCGCCGCGCGGTAGAGGGCCAGGCTGGTGCTCCGCAGCCGTTCTGCCAACTCGCCGCCGACGATGCGGACGACTTCGTCGAACGAAATGTTCACGTCGTGCCCCGTCTCGGCCTTGGTCGAGGGAGTGAACAACGGTTCGTCGAGCTGGTCGGCCAGCCGATAGCCCGGCCGAAGCCGTATTCCGCACACGCTTCCTGTGGCTTGGTAGTCTTTCCAGCCCGATCCGATCAAGTAGCCGCGCACGATGCACTCGATCGGCAACACTCGCGCCTTGCGCACCAACATCGCCCGCCCGCGAAGCACGCCGCGGTATTCCTGGAGGCGAACGGGCAAGTCGGCGACCCGCACGCTGAGGCAATGGTGCGGCACGATGTGTTCCAAACGGCGAAACCACCAAGCGGATATGAGATTGAGCACTTGGCCTTTGTTGGGGATCCCATTCGGAAGCACACAATCAAACGCGGAAATGCGGTCGGTGGCCACAAAGAGGTATCGGTCGCCGAGATCGAAGACCTCGCGCACTTTGCCACTGCGGATTTTTGGCACGTCGGGTAGATCGACTTGCAGGACCACGTCGGGCATCGCTAGTGCTCCTTTCTGGGTTTGAATGCACTCCTGAAACCGCGTCCGTTCGGCTGCGGGCGAACGGCGAACTGCAGCCGCGGGCAGGCGCGGAGTTTAAGGGCGCGGAGCTCGATGTTCAACCCAGTCGGCGAGGAGGCGGGCCCCGAACAAGGTGGCGCCTGCGGGGCGGTCCGCCGAGGATTTTTCGGCCCACGCGGTACCGGCGATGTCCAGGTGGGCCCAAGGAGTTTCTTTCGGAACGAACCGGCGCAGGAAAGACGCGCCCAGAATCAGGCCCCCGCCGCCTTCGCCGGCGTTGGCGACGTCGGCGAAGTCGCTGGCCAATTGAGCGTCGTAGTCGGGCCAGAGCGGCATCGGCCATACGCGTTCGCCCACGCGCTCCCCTGCCGCCTGTAGCTCGTGCACGAGCGCGTCGTCAGTTCCGAGTACTGCTGCGGCGTGGTGGCCGAGCGCTACGACACAAGCGCCCGTGAGCGTCGCGATGTCCACCATCACCTCGGGATGGTCTTCCGCCGCCATGGAGAGTGCATCGGCCAAGATCAGGCGCCCTTCGGCATCGGTCGTGACCACCTCCACGCGGATCCCCGCACGAGTCTCCAGGATGTCCCCCGGACGGTACGCACGAGCATCCGGCAAGTTTTCGGCTACGGGCAGCCAGCCGATGATTCGAGTGGGAAGGCGCCGCACGGCGGCCAATAGGACTGCGGCCAAGACGGCCATGCCGCCACTTTTGTCGTACCGCATCATCCCCATGCCTTTGGAGGGTTTGATGGAGATGCCGCCAGAGTCGAACGTGATCGTTTTGCCGATCCAGGCGACGGGCCGCCCGGCGGCACCGCGATACTCCAACCGAATGAGCACCGGCGGCTGGGCGCTGCCGGCCCCGACGGCCAACAACGCGGTACACTTCTCGCGCCGCAACTCCCTCGCGGAGTACACACGAACCGACACGCCCACTTGCGCGCCAAGTCGGCGCGCGGCTGCAGCGATCGCCTGCGGCGTTGCGCGCGAACCGTCTTGGTTCGCTAACGCCAGGACTTCGGCGAGAATGTCCACTTCACGTCGGGCTTGCTCAGCGGCCGAACGCACGCGCGCGCGGTCTGCCACCCCTGTGGCCAACAGAATCCGCAGCGGTTTGCGGCGCGGCAACTTCGAGGGAGCTTGGAGCAATGCCGCCGCGGTCAATCCCGCTGCAAGGACGGAACGTGAAATTTCCTCTTCGGGCGAGTACCACCCGGGCATCGGGATGACGAGCGACGACCACTGCCGCGCGAGCGCGACCCGTACGGCGGCGCGAATTGATTGTTCGACGCGTATCGGCGCAGGAGGCAGTTGGTCGCCGATTCCTGCGCAGATCCAGTTTTGCGTGGGCCAACGACCCCAAGTGCACAGTACTCGCGGCTCACCGGGCACCGGGCCTGCTTGGAACCCTTGGAGGGTCGCCTCGACCACACCTCGGGCCTCGTGGGGTAGGGCGAGAGCGGGGCACGGGCGCTCCCCACTGATCCCGACCGGCAACCACAGGGCGTCCGCGGGAATCTTCCATGGATCCCCCGGCATGCACTCGACCACAACGACGCGTTTCATTGCAATTCCGCTGGCAGTTTAGCCCGTGCTTCCGACGCGGCTCGCAGGTCGTTAGCGTCGAACCCTTCCACCACCAATGCGCGTTCGAAGTTTCGTTTTGCCACTCGCTCGCTGTTGTACGTCACGCGTACGATCCGACGTTCCAGATCGGTTTCGACTCGGATCAGCAAGTTCGTATCAAACTTGGCGGATAGGACACGTGCGACGAACTGGGTCGCTTCCGGCGTACGCATTTGGGGCACGTGAATTTCGCACGTGCGAATCACGGCTCGAAAGCATCCGGCCAAAAACACGGCCATAGCCAACGAGGCGACAATAGACCAGCAGGAACCGACGCGTCTCATGCCGCTCACGATAGTGATTCGTCCCGACGTGTGTCAACCGGTGTGTTCGCAATACTAGCCAATTGTCTTGTTCAGCACGTGGGTGTCAGCAGCGGGCGAGGCCCGGAAACCGAACACGGCTTTACCCCAGCCTTTCGGTCCAGACCGCCAAGTTTCTCACCGTTGATCCGTCCAACGCCCAAAGGATGCGTTTTGGGAGCGTTTGCCTCTGGATATGGGCCGCGCCCCGCGACGGCGGGCATCGCCTGGAGGGTCGGGTTCCACCCCGACCGGATTGAGACACAACGGACCGCGTGGAAGCGGTCCCTCCATTTTTATGGTGCGCGTCCGTCGCTCCACGTCGCCCTGGCCATCGCGATCGCGTTAGTGTCTCGCACCAGTGACTGGCTCCAGCGTCGTCGCTAGTGTCGGCCGTCTGCTGCACAGGTGTCACTAGGGTGGCTAGTGCGCCGTGTAGTTCCGGTGCCGGGGTCGGGGAAGTGCCTGAGTGAAGATCGGGGCTTTTTGCCGGCGCTCACGAGCCATTCTGGCGGTGGAGTGCAAACTTACCGGAGCATCATCATCGCTTATTGCGGACAGCCACCGCTTGAATGAAAAACTGAAAGCCCCTTGAGCTCGATCGCGTTGGATCCGATCAAGGTTCGGCCGTTTCCGAACAGGGGAGAACGGGCCGGCCGATCGATTGTAGAAGGAGCTGCGCCGCGCGCATGGATCGAGGGTCCGTCGCCCGATTTGGTGGAGGCGGGGGGAATCGAACCCCCGTCCGCGCGGGTATGACTCCGGCTTCTACGCGCGTAGTTCACCTTTCGGTCTCGCCCTCTGCGCTGCCGGCGAACGGGCTACGCAGAGCGCCAGCGACCACGGAACTTTCTCGCCTCTCCCCCCGGTCGCTCAGGTTCGAGGCCATCCTGCTGACGCGCCCAATCCGCCTAGCAGGAGTCCGCGGCGGGCGTCGCGGCGATCAGGCCGCGAGAGCCAGCTCTTCGTTGGCCTTTGTCGTGTTTCCCGGATGATTAACGAGGCCAACCGGGGTCCTCGGCGCGCCACCGGAACCACAGTCCGCACGTCGAAACCAGGTCGCCCCCAGTTTCAGCCACTGACTACAATTCCACGGCACCAGTAACATAGCCCGGTTCAGGCCTACGATCAAACCACATCCACTGGCGGTACTCGTCGTGCTCCGGTCCTCGATTCGCGGCTTTCTGAGCCGCTACATGCTGACCGCCAATCCTCCTCTTCCATCGCTTCTTCCACGCCGTCGCTGGACGGAGTTCGTGCGCCGTGTTCCACGAGTCTTTGCGAAAACAGGGGAGAGACGCCGAGCACTGATCCACATTGCGGCTCGTGATGGAGAGTAACGGAAGCCGCAGGGGACGACAGTCGCAACCGGCCTGACCGTGACTAATCACGAAGTGTTAATGAAGGCAAACCGTCGTGCAACAAAGTGCTCAAGGGTGAAACACGGCCGGACGATGATCGTGCGACCGCAGCGTTCGGAAGGCAGATTGGGGTCTGGACCAACCGGATCCAAATCCGTGGCCATCGGGTCCCCACGGTGGGGGCCGTTTCAATATCGCGTATCGGCGCGTCGAACATCACGCAGCTCTGGTGGCGCTAAACGGAAGGTACATTACTTGGCCGTCCACGACGGGAACGTGGCGGATGCTGCCCAATGGGATGGTCAACCGGGCTTAAGTGGGCACATCGCAGCTACGCACGGGCAACTGAGGCGCAACGGTTCTCCATCGGCGACAGGGCAAACTATATTGTCTGCACGGCGGCCTAGAGTTGTGCACGACGGAAACCCCCGGCTCGGCATTCGCGGGAAGTGCGGTGCTCCGGTCTTGGCCGCGATGCTACGCCAGACGCGCGCTAGGGAACGCAACGAAAGGTGGCCCTCGAGTTTGCCAAGGCGATTTCGGTTCAAGCGGACGAATGGATCGAGGGATAGGTTGCACGCGAAATCTTATCGCGATAACGTTTAGCAGTCGATGATGCCGTTGGCCAAGGAGGCGTTTGGTGCTGCCCGACGGTGCGGAAATCCGTCCGCGCAGCGTCGGAACATACTTGGATTGTTCTGCATGGGAACAATCCTCGTGGTGGCGGAACGGGTGCAACGGGGTTGGGCCGTGACGGCCGCCGTCGCAGGATCGTATTTGGAGAAGCCCGATGAATTACCCGGAAATCGTTCGAGCCATTGCAGTGGCGGTCACCTTGGTGCTATGGGCGGTGCAGGGTAGAGCGGCGAGCTCGACTGGAATCACGGCGAGCGTGTCCGAAGAGGCAGCCGTGTTTGAGTCGCGGTTTGCTGAGTGCCTTGACCGGCTCAGGACAGAGTTGGAGCGCTCATTGCCTCGGCTCGATCCGGAACGACTCCGTCGGTTCGAGCAGGCCCACGCGGCGGAGGTCCAGGCGCGAAAGAACATCCAGCGAGCAGAACAGGAATTGGGCAAGATCTCTTCCGTTTCGTCCCGGGTGGCATCCGCCCAACAAGCCTTGGCGAAATTGGACCAGCAGATCACCCAGCTCTCCACTGGACCGGTGGCCGGCGCCGCTGCAGGTGGGCAGGCGGTCGAGTCTCAACTGGCGCGGCTCAAATCCCAGCGGGAGGATGCCCGTCGGGCCTTGCAGGCTGCAACTACAGAATGGGAGCGCGTGAAGCCGCATGAAGCCACGTGGAGAACATCGCTTCAGGAGGCCCGCGGGGCATTGGATCGCGCGCGAGCGGAGGCAACCCAGGCGGTTCGCAATCTTGGTCTGGAATTTCTGGGGCGTCCGGACTTGGATGACAAGTTGCTTCCATGCGTGGTGCTGACCGAGGCCACGCCTCGAGGGCTGGCAGAGTTTTGCGGTCGGAATCCAGACGCCGTGCCGTTGGTGGAGCGTTTGTTGTCCGACACGGCGCTCATGCGGCAGATGTTGGCCGCGGACGGCGCCAAGAAAGGGCGCTATGGGGATGCGATGCGGATCTATACCGCCATACAGGCCGCCAGCCCTCATGCGTCGACAGGCTGTTTGCAACGATTGGCGCTAGCCATTGCGCTCGAGCACGCCGAGCCCGTGGCTCAGAACAATCCGAAAGCTGCGACCAATGCGCCGCCGACCGTGGATCCTGTGCGGCGGTACTTGGCGTATGAACGGGCCTATCTCAACGGCGAACTCGACCCGAACTTCTCGCGGTTGGACACGTGGGACTATCGAATGGTGGTGGACGGCGACGAACCGGACGAGATCGCGGCATGGGGTCGGGCGATGTTGCGGAACTACCGACCCGATCACATCCTGACCCCGGACTTACGCTGGCGCTACGTAGGGCTGGTGAAGTCCGATATCCCATACGGGTCGCAGAATGTGAAGTATGACCGACCCGACCTTCAGCTGTACCAGAACATTCTGATGAACGGCGGTGTGTGTGGGCGCCGGGCGTTCTTTGGACGATTCTTGTTGCGGTCGTTTGGCATTCCTACCACTGCGCGGCCTCAGCGCGGTCATGCGGCGTTGGTTCATTGGACGCCGGACGGTTGGGTGGTGTGCTTGGGTGCCAACTGGGGGTGGGGATGGACTCACACCATATACGGCAAGGATGTGGACTTTCTGGCGGCGACACAAGCACGGGCGCTTGGAAACGATTTTGGGCGCGTGTTGCGAGCACGATGGATCGGGCGCGCATTGGGTGAAAAGCCTACGTACGGGTTGGAAGGAGAACCGCCGCAGTTTTGGCATGCGGTGGCGCTGTACTTGCAGCGGGCCATGATCGAAGCGGCCGGCGCGAAGGCATTGGGCGCAGTGGGGCAGGAAGTGGCCGAGGCGGACGCCGTGAAAGAAGATCACGTGAACACGGCGAACACTGTGCCGGAGGGGGTTCGAAAAGTCCGGTTGGAAAAAGATGGAACGATCGTCATTCCCGCTGTGGCGTGCAGCCGGCCTGCCCAGGGCACGGGCAAAGTTCGGTTTTTAAAAACGCTCGAGGGTGGGTACGTGCTGCACTATAGCCGAGCGGGCAACCCCGAGCCGTTCGAGTACGTACTGGATATCCCCCAAGCGGGGCGGTACCAACTTCGCGCCGCGGTGGTCACGCCAAGCTGGAAACAACACCTCACCCTGACCGTGAACGGCGCTGGAGAGGCAAGGGACATTCCGCTTCCCTTCACGGTCGGTATGTGGGGGGTCAGCGATCCCGTCACCATCGAGCTGGCCAAGGGGCGCAACGTCTTGCAGTTCACCCGCAACCACGAGAACTTGCGTGGGGTGACCATTCGGGAGTTCACCTTGACGCCAGTGCGTTGAAAGTGAAGTGCGAGAAAACACAAGGAAATCCATTGATGAAAACGACTCGATGCCACACTACAACACGCAGCGTCGTCGTAGCCTGCCTGGTGTTGGCCGCGACGGCGGCGGATACCCAACGGGAAATTGTGCGGCCAGACGGCAAGTTGGCCGATATGTCCAAGCCCGTCAAAGTGTTCATCTTGTTGGGGCAGTCCAACATGCTAGGATTTGGGCGTGTGGGTCCGGAGGATAAGGACGGCACACTTGAGCACGCCGTTCGCAAGAAGGGCATGTACAAGTTTATGGTGGATGAACAAGGGCGGTGGGTGGAACGCCGCGATGTGCGCTATGTCCAGGTCATGCCCGGCCGCGACGGCAAAATGAAGGTGGTGTACAACGGATGGCTGACGGTCCCCGGTAAATTTATTGGGCCCGAACAAGGCATTGGGCACGTCATGGGGCAAGTGCATGATGAACCCGTGCTGATTCTCAAATCGTGCATCGGTAACCGCAGCTTGGGATGGGACCTGTTGCCTCCGGGCAGCCCGCGCTACGAATTCGAGGGCAAGATCTACGCGGGTTACAAAGAGTCGCCAATGTGCTGGGACAAGGGCACAGAGCCCAAGCCCATCAATTGGTATGCAGGCAAGCAGTACGACGATGACGTGGCCAACGCGAAGGCCGTGTTAGCGGAGCTGGAGAAATACTATCCTGGCGCGAAAAAGTACGAGATCGCCGGCTTCTTCTTCTGGCAAGGCGATAAAGACCGCTACGTTAAGGCCCACGCGGCCCGTTATGAGACGAACTTGGTCAACTTCATCAAGGCTTTGCGGCGCGATTTCAATGCGCCGAAGGCACCGTTCGTTCTTGGAACGTTGGGACAAACCCAAAAGGGCGATGGCGGCAACGATGGGATGATTTTTGAAGCCCAAATGGCGGTGGATGGTAAAACGGGGAAGTACCCGGAGTTTCGTGGGAACGTCGCAACGGTCTACACGCATCCGCTGAGCCGGGGCGGAGCTTCCAATACTCATTACAACGGCAACGCGGAAACCTACATGGATGTGGGGATCGCCATGGGTTGGGCGATGGCCGAGTTGCTCAACCGCTGAGTCTCGCAAATCTGTTCATCGCACGGTTTCGATAGGCCGGCAGGGGCTGGCCGGCCTTTCTGTTTGGGCGCTCCCAGTTGGTTCGCAGCGGCAGGCGGCCGGGTCTTGCCACACTCGAAGTGCATCGAAGTCGCGCGTGTGGCTGGACAACTGTGCCCTCAACGGACTATATCGTTCGCTGGACGTCGGGAGCCAAGCGGCATGAGTTGGGTCACATTTGCGTGGGAACGTGCGTCGGACGGCGTGTGGGCGGTCCGAGGTACGCGCTCGTTGGGAGGGCGAATGGACCTCGTCTCTGTGCCGCTTCCGAGCGGCGAGGACTCGACCGACCCCTGGGCGCAGTGGGTGGCGACGACCCGGGCCGTTCCCGCACGAGTTCGTTTGACGATTGCGCCATTTCCTTCGGACCGCGCGGTAGTGCGACGGGTTTCCATTCCGCTGTCGTCCGCGCGTCGTGCGAAACGAGTCGTGGGTTCGTTGCTCGATGTGCACCTGCCGTTTCGGCTCGAGGACGCCGTGTGGCGTGCCGTGGAGTTCGTCCGCACCGAGCAGAACGAACTGTTCGCCTTGTGCGTGGCGACGCCGCGAAGCGTCGTGGAGGGAGTTCTAAGTGAATGGCGTTCCTCGGGGATGGACCCAGTGATTCTGGACCCGGAAAGCTTGGCGTTGTGGCATGGCGCGTGGCATGAGGTCGGTCCGGTCGAACCTGGTACTCGGCGGATCGTTGTACACGCCACGCCCGATCGGTGGGTCGCGGCGGTGGGAGATCGAAACGGCCTGCAGTCGGTTTCAGTCCTTCGGGAGGTTCCGGGTGATGCAGCCGCCCAGCGCGAGCGGCTTCGGCCATGGTGGGCCATGCTGCGGACAGGAGGGCGTACGCCGCTGGAGTGGGTGTGGAGTGGGCATCCTGCGACGCAATTGTCCGGCTGGCGGGGCGAACTGGAGGAAGAGTGGAGATCAGTCGGACTGGTTGCACGTTCCTTTGAAGTTGCAGCACCCGAATGGTTTCTACCTCGTGCGTTAGCTCGTCGCGCCTTGGACGGTACGGCTTGGGATGCCAACCTTCGAGATGCCGAGCTTGCCCAAGCAGAATGGGCCGCCGCGCGGCGGCGTGACCTGGCGATCACTTCTGCGGCGACAGTGTTGGTCGCGGCGATTTGGGGGGGAGTGGTCGGGCGGGATTTTTCCCGCGTGCGAGCACTGGAACTCCAGTTGAATGCGGAGATTGCCGCGGAAGCTCGCCGAATTGGGCAATTTTCCCGGGTCGTTCCCGGCCAGGAGGTACGGCAAGCTCGAGAAGCCGTGCGGGAGCGCCTCGCGCGTTGGCAGCCCCTGGACCGTTTGTTTCAACCCTCGCAGCTCGTCAATCTATCCGGTGTGTTGCGCCAGGCAGGAGGGACTCAGTTGACCTTGTATGCGGTGGAGTTGAGCGACGACCGAGTGCGAATCGAAGGATCCGGACCCGACCGTGACGGCGTTCAGCAACTGGCCGGATTGCTGCAGTTGCTTGGCTTTCGCGTGCGAGTGGAAACCTCACCGGCCGTGGCCGGGCACGAAGGAGTTTCGTTTGTCGTGGAAGGGGCACGAGGATGAATCTTCCACGAGGTTCGGAAGTGTGGATGATCGGCATCGCTGCCCTCGGGGTGGCCAGCGCCGCATTGGTGTCCGTGGGATGGTGGGCCGGGGTGCGTCCCACCCGCATGGCGCGGATTCGGGACTTGGCGAGAGCCAAGACCGAACTGGCTCAACTGGACCGGGACGCGCGGCGGTTCGATCCTCACTGGCGCGCCATTGAGGCGATCGGGCATGGGCCACCCCCGCCGCTCGAGCTCTTTGCACAGGCCGTGCCGGGAGTACCCGCCCCCGTAGTGTCGGGCGAACAACGCCAACCGCTCAACGATCGGTGGGAATGGCGGCGGGTCGAGTTAGCCTGCTCGGAAATTCCTTTGGATAGTCTCATCGCGTTCGCTCACACCTGTTCCACGTTGCGTCCCCCTTGGCGCGTGAGCCGGTTGCGTATCGAGCCGCTGGATATCGGCTCTACGCGTGCGCGTGCAATGCTGACGCTGGAAAGTGTCATGCCTCGAAGTGGAGGGGCTGGACGATGAGCGGCGAGTCGTCCACCTTGCTCGTCAACACGCCAAGTGGTCCCCGCATCATCCCGGCTCGTTGGTGGTCGCCGAGTGATCTTGATCTCATCCGTGCGCTGATCGCACGGGAACTCAAGGGACGCTATAAGGGCTCGGTGCTGGGATTTCTGTGGGCGGTGATTGTGCCGCTATTCATGGCTGGGATCTACGTGGTGTTCCTGAGCCTGCTCATGGGGCGCGGTCTCTCGGTCGAGCGAATCATCGTCGGCGTATTCGCTTGGCAGTACACCGCCCAGTGCGTGATGGCCGGGTTGAACTCCATCACCGGGAACGGTCCATTGGTCAAGAAGGTGTTGTTTCCCCGGGGGTTCCTGCCACTCTCGGCAGTTCTGGCTCAGTTGTTCAACTACGGGCTCAGCTTGGCGGTGCAGTTCGCAGTCCTGGCCATGTTGACGTTGCGTGGCGGGCCAGGCGTGGACGCGGACGTCCTCGGGCTACCGCTTGTGGTACTCTGGCAGACCGCGCTCAACCTCGGCCTGGCACTGTTGCTGGCGGCCGCGCAAGTGCATTTTCGCGACACCCAGCACTTAGTCGGGGTGGCGTTGAGCGCTTGGTTTTTCGTGAGTCCGGTCATGTACGACTTGGAGTGGGTTCGACCGGTGATTGAAGCCCACCCGTGGGTCGAGCACGCAGTTTGGTTGAACCCCATCACACCGATTCTCGTAGCGGCTCGGGCGTGCTGCATCCGAAGTGTGGATTGGAACCCGCCGCCGGCGGGATGGGTGGGGCTGCTCTGGACGCCTCTGATCCTGGGGCTGGGCATCCTGGTGTTTCGCCGGGCCCAGCGGCATTTCGCTGACTTGTTGTGAGGGTCCCCAACGTGAGCTCCACGGAGACCGCCATTGCCGCAGTAGGTTTGGGCAAGCGCTACCGGGTGCGCGGCTTAGCTCCGCCCACGCTTTGGACCCGGCTGGCCTCCTTGGGGCGACGTCGGCCGGCCGAGTTTTGGGCGTTGCGCGACGCGACGTTCGAAGTGCTCCGCGGCCGCACCGTCGGCGTGATCGGGCCCAATGGAGCCGGTAAAAGTTCGCTGCTGGGCTTGGTCGCTGGTACGATCACGCCTACGTGCGGTCGGGTGGAGGCACGGGGACGAATCTGTTCCTTGCTGGAACTGGGTGCGGGATTCCACCCGGATCTCACGGGCCGCGAGAACGTTTTCCTCAACGCGGCGATTTTGGGGATCCCGCGCGAAGACGTCCGGCGCCGTTACGACCGGATCGTCGAGTTCGCAGGTTTGTCGGAGTTCATGGAAGAACCCGTGCGGCACTATTCCAGCGGCATGTACGTGCGGTTGGCATTCGCCGTCGCCGCCGAGTCCGACCCGGATATCCTTCTCGTGGACGAGGTCCTCGCCGTCGGGGATGTGGCGTTCCAGCTGAAATGCTTGGACCGCATCCGCGCCTTGCAGCGCCAGAACCGAACGATCCTGTTCGTGTCGCACGCGTTACAAACCGTGGAGGAGTTCTGCCACGAAGTGCTGCTGCTGCACCATGGAACTATCGTGGCGCGCGGGGAGCCGCCCGAGGTCATTCTACGCTACATTCGCGAGTACATGGGCGAAGGAGGGCCCGTGTTCACCCAGGAGTTCGGCACGCGCGAAGCCGAGATCGTAGATGTGACCTTTCGGGACGAAGCGGGGCGCGAGACGGGCGTCTTCGAAACTGGTCGAGCAATGTACGTGGAGATTCGCTGGCGGGCGCACCGGCGGTTGGAGCGGCCAGTGTTTGGTTTCTCGATCAAGACCGCCAACGGCTTGTACGTGTTTGGCAGCAACACGCAAATCACCCAAGTGCCGATCGAGGCAATCGAAGGCGAAGGCGTGACGCGATTGACCATCGCGCCGTTGACTTTGATGAGCGGCCAGTATTTGTTGTCGCTCTCGATCCACTCCTGGGATCACGCCCAGCAGTACCACCGGCGCGAGGACTGGTACCCGTTTGCCGTGCGTAACACGACGGGCGCGCTGGGAGCGTTTTTCTTGGAGACCCATTGGAGCGTGACATCGTAACCTATGCCCTCCATGGGCCCCGAGCCCGCGCGCGAATCGGCCGCGGTACTAGGGCCTTGCCGGATGTTCGGCAAGACTCCGTGAGGGGCGCGATGGCCTCCTCCGCCACCGAACACCGCCGGGGCTTGGATCGGCGGTGCTCCCAACGAACCCGCTTCGATTCGGGTCAGTTCTCCCGTCGCATTCCGAGCCTTGCACGAACGCGGAGCCATACCAGGGAACTTGCTTAGGTTGAGCAAACTGGAGATGGTTGGCAGGCATGAGCGGCCGGCGCGGGCCCCACGGTGGGGAGCACCAGACCGGTGATCGCTCTTGAGGCCACTTCCGTTCTCGCGTAGAGTGGAGTTCATGCGACTGCAACTGCAACGCCCCTTGGTGGTATTCGACATCGAAGCGACCGGCTCGAACTGGGAGTGGGACCGAATCATCGACCTGGCCGCCATTCGATTGGAGCCCGACGGCCGCCAAACCGAAGCCTATTTCCGGTTCAATCCGGAGATACCCATTCCGGCCGAAGCCACTCGCATCCACAACATCCGTGACGAAGATGTCAGCGAGGCGCCGAAGTTCCGGGATCGGGTGGCCGAGGTGGAGGCGGTGTTCCGCGATGCCGACCTCGCGGGGTTCAACATCTGGCGATTTGACGTGCCGATTCTCCGGCAAGAGTTCAAGCGTGCCGGACGGACCTTCGAGATGGCTGGCCGTCGCCTGGTCGACGCGCAGAGGATCTTTCATCTCAAAGAGCGGCGGGACCTTTCCGCGGCGGTTCGGTTCTATCTCGGCCGTGAGCATGCTGGCGCGCACGGAGCGATGGCCGATGCGAAAGCCACGCTGGAAGTTTTGTTGCGGCAGCTTGAAGTCTACAACGACCTCCCCACCACGCCCGAAGGCTTGGAGCAGTTTTGCTTTCCCCCGACGCCTGGCCAAGTGGACCGAGCTGGGCGCGTGGCGCGAGATGCCGATGGAGAACTGGTATTGGCGTTCGGGCGGTACCGGGGCCGCCGGTTGCGTAAGATGGCCGAGGAAATGGAAGGGCGGCGATACCTGGAGTGGATGCTGCGCCAAGAGTTCGGCCCGGAGGTCATGGAACTTGTCCGCAGCGCTTTGGAAGGGCGCCTACAAGAACCGGCGCCGCCGGATTCAACGGGCGGCGGATGATCCAAGATCCTCCGGCCCTGTGTACCGGGCGGCCAGGATGGTTAGATCGTCGTCCAGCGGATGTCCGCCGCAAAAGCGCCGAACGCGGTCCTCGAGCGCGGCGACGACGCTGTGGGGACCCAACGCACCGGCTAGCACGACGGTCTCCAGGGCTCGATCTTCCCCAAACATTTGCCCTTCGTCGTCCTGCGCTTCGGTCAATCCGTCGGTATAGGTGACCCACAGATCGCCGGGTTGAATTTCGACGTTGAGCTCTTCGAGCGCACCTTCGAACAAGTCCGGTCCACCCAATCCGATGGCGACCCCCGGCGGATCCAATCGCGTGAGGCCGCGTTCGGATGGGCGAAACAGCACGGGCGCGTCATGGCCCGCGCGGGCCACACTCAACCGTCCAGTGCTCACATCCAGCACCATGTAGACGGCCGTGATGAACATGTCCTCGCCTAGATCCGCCGACACGACCCGGTTGAGCCCGCAGAGCACTTTGGCGGGGCTCGTGCAGCCCGGAGCGATCGCGCGCAGGACGCTGCGGCAGACGGACATGAGCAGGGCACCGCTGACGCCTTTGCCGGAGACATCCGCGATCGCCAGCCCCACATGTCGGTCATCCACCTCGATTACGTCGTAGTAGTCGCCGCCGACTTGTTGGGCCGGACGGTTGATCGCCGCCACTTCGATGCCGGGCCGACGGGGCAGTTCACGGGGCAAAAGTGCCTGCTGGATTCTGCGCGCCACGGCCAGGTCGTGGTCGAGTCGGCGCTTGGCGTCCAGCTCTTCCCGCAGCAGCGAGTAGTGCAGGGACACGGACGCTTGATCGGCCAAGGCTTGGAGCAAGTCGAGGTCGCTCGGGGTGAACGGTTGACCATCCACCCGGTTAACGGCCACCAACACGCCCATCACGCGCTGATGAAACCGCATGGGAACGGCAATCAGCGAGCGGATGCGAAGCGGAGTGGGACCGTGCCGAGGTACGGCGGGGTCGCGTTCGGCGTCGCGGATCAATCGTGCGCTTCCTAAGCGTGCCACCTCGCCCACCGGCCCTTCGCCGATTCGAATACGTTCGGCTCGCACGATCCGTTCCACTGCCGCGGAAAGACTTCCTTCTCCTTGCGGGGCTTTCTCAATGGCCATCAAGATCGGTGGGGCCACGCCGCACACCGCCCGAGCGCGGAGGTGCAAACCGTCGGGTTCTTTGAGGTACACCGTTCCTGCGGCGGCGCCACTCGTTCTCAGCGCGTAGAACAGCACGTTTTCCAGCAGTTCGTCCGTGGAGACATCGTCGCTTTCCGAAAACACCTCGGCCACATCGTGCACGAACCCGAACATCACTTCGCGTTCACGCCGCAAGGCTTCCAGTGCGTGACGGCACCGGAGGTACCTCCGAATTAGAAGCAACCCGATGAGGCCGCCGAGCAGTAGTAGCCCCGCCGCGGTCCAATCCATCCACGCGTGGAAGACTGGCACGTTACTCATGGTGAGACGACCTCACCGCCGGCGCTCGGTTGTGCCTGCTCGCGCACGAACTCGATCACGTCTCGGAAACGTTCGCGATTCTCCGGGTCGAGCTCCGCCAAGGTTTCGTGAGCTTCGAGAACGGCGGAGGCCGCCTCGCGGCCCGATACGCGGTTCAAATCCGCTAGAGAGGAGCCGCGCACGCGCGCCGCGCCGGGCACGAAGGTGACGCAACGGTCCAACCCCAACGTCGTCATTACCCGCGTAATCCGCTCGTTCGCTCCCGCCACGCAGACTTGTCCGCCGCGCTGGCGAAGACGAGTGGCCAAGCCCGCCAACAAGCCTAGGAAGGTGCTGTCCAAGTTCTCGCACTGGGACAAGTCCACCAAGGCGGAGGTCACCCCGCGGGCGGTAGCCAACTGAATGAAGTCCCGCATCGGAGGGCCGAAGTTCAACGAACCTCGTCCCACGACTCGAATCTGTGCCTCGGAGCCGTCGATGGACACCAACACTCGGTCTTGCGGCGGATTCACCATGGGAGGTCTGCCTCAGCTATGCGCGGGGTGAATGGCACTGGCACGGGCCTCCAGAAATTCGCTCGCGCCACACTTCGGCGGGCCGCTACGGGAGTCGCGATGGCAGGGAGATGGATTGCTCATGGGTTTGTCCTAGGCTCTCCTTCCAGTTGTCGGGCGGCCAGCTCGCGGGCACGCCGCACTACCGCCTCGAGCTCCACCACAGCGCCCTGGTTCAGCCGGCTTTCCTCGGCGGCCTCCATGAAGGCAAGAATCTCCACGGTTTCCTGTTCTGGAATCGGCGACACACCGGTGCGGAAAAACTGGATCACTTCGCGCAACAACGGCGCGTAGCCATCGTAGGTTCCGATCTCCGATTCACCTCGCTCGCCGACGGCGCGACCGCCATACCCTTTGTTGCCCGGTGCTTGGCGAAAGATTCCAGTGCGTCCATCGGCCCACGTGCCGACGACCTCGATTCGGCCATCCTCCGTCATCCCGCGACGAACCGTGCGGCAGCCAGGACCCATGACGGTGAACAGCGCCTCGATCCCATGGATCCCATACCAGAACAGTTCCGGATGGGTGGGCTCCAAGTGGACCGGGCAGAACGTTTCAGCCTTGAGCACTTTGCCGATCGCTCCCGCGCGGACCTCTTGCGTCGTGCGCCCGAACCGGAGGGCAGAACTACTCATGATTGGCGCTCGATGTCGGCGCGCGAGTTCGAACATGACCAACGCGTCAGCCAGCGAGGCCGCCATCGGTTTATCCACGAACAACGGTTTGCGGGCCGCCAAGACCGGGCGCGCTTGTCGCAGATGGACACGACCGTCTACGCTGGTCAACAGCACCGCATCCACTTGCTGACACAGGTGTTCGATGGATTCCGCCAGTGGCACACGGAACTTGTTGGTGATCTCGTCGGTGAACTTCAAGATGCGATCTCGGCTCGCGGGAATGTCTGGGCTACCGCCGGCGTAGGCAGCGACCAGTTGCACGCCGGGAATGTGGTCACGATCCGTCGGATCACAGAGAAGCTTCGCGAAGGCCACCGCATGCGAAGTGTCCAAGCCAATCATCCCCACGCGCAGTGGCCGCACGTCTTCGGCGCGGAGAGCGGCAGCGACGATCCACCAGGCTAACAGAACAACGCCACGCCCAGCTTTCGAGTGCGCCACACAATCCGTCATGATGGAGCCTTTTCTTTTCGGTCCATTCTACGCGGATGCGAAATGAACACAACCGGGCGATATTCACCCTTGTACGCGCGCTGCGACCGTCTCGCGACCCCATCGTGAGTGTTCCTGTGTGTGGTCGGATGCAAATCTGCGGGAACGACGATCCGGCCTGGACGTGGAAATAAAAAGCGTGGTGGTCCAGCGTTGGTGAGCGCTTGGGGTGAGGGGGTCATATCTTCGGATCGGGCGAACGGAGCGCTCGGTCCACGGGCGGAAAGTCACTCGAGAAGGCTCGCGATCCAAGCTTTGAAAAACGCAGGCCGCCAGCGTCCAAGGTTTGGAACTTATCTGGCTTGACTCGTCCAAGGATTGGAACCCACGCCGTACGCCGAACACTGCAGATGCGGGTCCATGCAAGTGTCCGTGACTGCGGACCTGCTGTAGGGCGCCGCGGCCGGGTCATGGTTCCGTTCCGCCCAGTGGAACGCAGGGCGCAGCCCTGCGCGGACCTTGGCCTTATAGATTCCCCCAATGGATCACGAGCTTGGCGCGCGATGCCTCCGAAGTGGTGGGGCCGATTGGCCGGCCGCTCCGAGATACCGAGTTTGCACATGCCGCCGCTGGCATTGGCCACGATGTCTCGCACGGCTTGACTGAGGGAGCCGCGTCACTTAGACAGGCGGTGATGACTGAAAGCAGTGCACCTTTGCGGGGTCCGGTGCAGGCACCCAGTCGTTCGAACCTCCCGGTCCGGTTCTGGTGGATGTGGTGGATGTGGGCGTGGTGGCTCCTGGGGGGATCGGGGAGTCTCGGCGCTGAAACGGAGTCAGGCAGCATGGCGCTGGGAGTCCGGGCCGGCACGCTGGGGCTGGGGCCAGAACTTTCCGCACCGTTGGTTAGCTGGTGCACGGTTCGCGTGCTCGGACACGGCGGTACGATCTCGATTACGCGCAGGATCAACGACATCGAGTTTGGCGCGGATGTAGAGTTTGCCAATGTAGGGGCCATTGTGGATCTGCATGCGCCGCACAGCTACTTCCACGGTAGCGCGGGCGTGTTTTACAACGCCAACGAGTGGACGGGCCGAGCAACGCCGGACCGCCCGGTGCGGATCGGAGGGATCCGTTTTCAACCCTACGAAGTGGGTAGCCTTCGCGTCGATGTCGCCACACCGGAGGCGGTCTTCTATACGGGGTTCGGGTTCGGAAACCCCGTCGCGCCGGATGTTCGGTGGTGTGTGTCACTCGACCTCGGTGTTTGGTGGTTTCCTGAACAGCCGGTCGCTCGCCTGTCGGCCGATGGCGCCCTGGCAGGGTATGACCTGTTTCAAGCGGCACTCCGTCAAGAGGAACGGGATGTGAACGACGAGCTTATCCGTTGGTGGCCAGTGGTTTCATTGGGGATTTCCTATCGGTTTTGAACGCATGCGGCCGGAGTCCATCCGCACGTACGCTGTCCAGGTCTTGCAGAGTCCGCTTGTGCCCTTGGCGACGGCGGTTGTTCTGCTGGCCGTGCGTGCGGTAACTACCCCCGAGGTTTGGGGCGATCTTGCGATCGGGCGAACGTTAGTTCAGGTGGGACTACCGCGAACGGACACGACGGTCCTGGCGGGCCCCGACCGGGAATGGATGGATTTGCGATGGTTGTACCATGCCGTTCTGTACTTGGCGTGGGACCTCGGAGGGCCGTGGGCGTGGGTGGTGTTGAAAGGGCTGGCCACGGCGGCGGCCATTGGGCTGATCGTCGTTGCCAGCCGTAATGCACGGGGTGCCAGTTGGCCCGCGGCGTTGGCCGCCCTGGTGTTGCTGTGGGTCGTGGCGCCGCGTTGGGAGCTATCGGCGGTGCTTTGCTGCGCGCCGCTGGCTGCAGGAATTATCCTGTTGGCGGACTTTCAGCCGAAGGTGCGCTGGCTCTATGGCTTGGGGTTGCCACTGCAGGTGCTTTGGGTGAATCTGGACCCCAGCGGTTGGCTTGGGCCAGTGTTCGCGGCGGCTTCGTGGTTCGTCCTTGGTGCGCCACGAGGCCGCCGGTTGGACGATCGCCGTGCACGCTTCTTGTGGCCCTTGGCACTGGCGGCGGCCGCGGGGATCGCGCATCCGTATGCTCCGCGCCATTTGGCGTGGGCACTCTCCCATTGGCGGCAGTATGGGGCCCCGGTGGCTCTCGCGACTTGGCCCCAGTGGATTCCCGAGCCAGTGTCCATGCTTCGTGTGCTTGCCGGATATGTGCCACCAGTCCTGGTCACGGGCAGCTTGATCCTGATGGACTTGCCGCGGCAAGCGCCGGTGGTCGGTCGTGCATTGCTGGGTATGATCATTCTGCTGTATGCGCCGGGACTCGCTGCCATCGGATGGGTGGCGCTGGTTCCGTGTGTGACCGAGCTGGCCGGGTGGGCTTTGCAGCGGGTCGAGAACGGACTCCCCCGTCGCTGGGTTCCCGTGGCGGAGCCGGAACGCGCATGGCGAATCCCACAGGCTACGATGGGATGGCCGATTGCGGCCGTCAGTCTCGTGTTGCTAGGCGCGGTGGTGCGCAAGGCCGATCCGTTTCTCGTGTGGGGGCGCGCCGTAGTGACGGACCACTTGCCTTGGGCCGTCGCGTCCGCGTTGCGAGCGAGCGGCCTACCTTGCGATCGCCTGTTCTGTTTACCGGCGGACGGCAGCGTGCTCGCGTGGGAGCTTCCCGGTGCTCGGGTGTACTGCGACCTGCAACCTGCGCGGTCCGTTTCCACGAACCTTCCCAGTTGGACCGAATTTATGCAATCGCCGCCCGACAAATTTCTTCAACGGTTGCAGGAGGCGAAGCTGGACGCACTGCTTATCCCGACGTTGGTTCCGGCGGCGGTGGCGTGGTTGGAGGGGGCACGGAATCTCCGTGGCTACGAGTTGGCGTATTTCGATGGGCTTCATGCGATTCTCGTGCGAAGCCGTTCGGTCTGGGCCGCGCCGCACTATGTGCAAAGCCTTCGCAGGGCGGGGTTGACGGCATTGCACCAGGAGGCCGATCCGTTCGCGCGGGCGGTTCGCGAGGGCCGTCGCACGCGCCCGCCTCCGAGGGTGATGGGCGCTGCGTTGTACTACCTGGCGGTGGGCTATTCCGCCCACGCGGCCGAAGCTTTGGAGCTGATTCGTGCTGCCGGGGGGCAGCCGCCAGAACTGGATCTTCTGTTGGCACGCGCATATCTAGGGATGCAGCAACCGACTCGCGCCGCAGAAGCCGCGCTGCGGTTCGTGCGGCAGCGGCCACGTTCCACGTCGGGTTGGCAGATACTTGCGCAGGCGTGGACCCTCGCCGGCCGAACCAATGAGGCCCGCCGCGTTATGGAGCGCGTCCGTACTTCGAGTTCATCCGACGCACCGTGAATGCCCTGGTGCCGGAGCCTGCGCACTCGGTGGCCCCGTGCCGTCCGTAGTCATCTATCCACGTCCGATCGCGGGGTGGAATCATGTGCAGCCTTAGGATACCCCACCAACTTCCAAGCGGCCTCCAAAATGAGCTGGCCTGTCCATTCCAAACTCTGCGGGGCCAACTTGTCCATACGGTCCTCCGGTGTATGCCAATAGTCGTTGGCGCCAGGCCGGGACCCATACTGGAAGTCGATGACCACCGCGGCGGGCATGCCAGCGTCGAGGAACGGCTGGTGATCGTCTAAGATCGAACCTTGTGCAAGGCGAATTCGATCTCGGAGGCCCAGCGTCTGCGCGGCTTCCAACAACGCGGTCAACACCGCAGGGTGGGCGTTCAACGGAAGAGTCGGAGTCCAGTCACGATCGCCGACCATGTCCACGACGATGACCGCACGCACTTGCCGGCTCCACCCTTCGCGGACCGCCCGTTGAGCCAGCCGGCGGCTTCCATGAAAACCGTCGTGGGGGCCATAGGCCACGCGGCACTCTTCGCCGTCGAAGAACGCCAAGGTCACGTCGCACGGCCAGCGCCAGTTCGCTCCCACGCGTGCCAGTTCCAGCAACACGCCGACGCCCGAACCCGAGTCGTTGGCTCCTTCGAACGGGGGCGGAATCCCTCGTTTAGTGTCGTAGTGGGCCCCGAACAGGATGCGGTCGCGCCGCGCTCCACGACGGTGGGCGACGACGTTGTAGAAGGTCCACTGGACGTCGTGTGAAATATCCTTGAATTCGTCCATCTCGACTTGCCAACCCAGCTCGCGGAGGCGTTGGGCGATCCATCGCGCGGCTCGCTGCGCGCCATCGGTTCCACTGTCGCGGGGGCCCAGCGCCACCAACTGACGGGTAAACTCTAGCGCGGACGCGCCGGAGAACTCGGTGGGACGGTGCGGCGAGCTGGCGGGCACGCATCCGAACAAGAGGATACCGAACGCCGCGGCGATCCAGGCTTGGGATCCCACGCGACCGGCTCGTTTAGGTCGGATCGAATATGTTGGGATGAACGAGCTCAATGTATTTCCATCGTCCGCGCGCGAAGCGCACGATGTATCCGACCGCCATCGCCAACGTGTAAACGCACGACCACGCCCATGCAGCGTATACGTTGCAATGCAGCAGAACAATCCACACCCACTCGCCGCCGAGGAACAGGCCGTACGCCATGATGAGCGAGAACACCATGACGAAGCGAGTATCGCCCGCGCCCTTGAGCGCGCCGGCCAACGCCAGATCGGTGGCATCGCCGACGCCCCAGATGGCGAGCGCCCACAGTAGTGGACGTGCAACCGGAAAGATTTCCGCCCACGACAGACCGTTCCCCGAGTCGCGCACGAACCATCCGAGGTACCATTCGGGAACCAGCACGTAGGAAAGTCCGACCGAACCCATGTAGAGCAAGGCTAAGGACAGGGCGGTCCAACCGGCCCGCGTCGCCCGCTGGGACTGGCGTTGCCCTTGGTAGAAACCCACCACGACGGTGGTGGCTTGCCCCAAACCGATCATGGGCAAGAACGCCAGTGAGTTGATCGAAATCGCGATGTTGCTGGCGGCGTGTTCCACGGGGTCAAATCGCCCGAGGAGGAGCACAAAGACCGTGAAAGAGGTTAGGTCCAGTAGAGCGTGTCCTCCGGCGGGAAGGCCGTATCGAAGTAACCGCGCGGCGAGGGCGCGATCCCATCGGGGCCATGCGCGGGTGGCGTAGGTGCGATGCAACGAAGGCGACACGAATTTCAGCCCCAGCCAGATCGGCGGCACGAATTGAGCCAGGGCGGTGGCGATCGCGGCCCCTTGCAACCCGAGGCGCGGACATCCCCAATGACCGAAGATCAGCATGTAGTCCAGGACGATGTTCACCACCGCCGCGGCCACGTGTGCCCACATGGTGGAGCGGGTGTCGCCGCGGCCGCTGAAGAATCCGGCCAACGCGTGGCCGAGCAGCGACCCCAGGCTGCCCACCATCACCCAATCGAGGTACAACCTTTCCAGGGACTGAACTGCGGGTTCATGTCCACTCAGTTTCAACACCGCGTGGCCCACGGGGATCAGAAGGAGGACGCATGGCCAGGCCAAGCATGCCAGAATGAGAGCTTGGTGCGTGGCCGCGCGGCAACCCTCCGCGTGGCCCGCACCGTGGAAGTGGGCCACCAACGTGCCTCCAAAACC
Source organism: uncultured bacterium (assembly GCA_900661335.1). Lineage (GTDB taxonomy): Bacteria > Verrucomicrobiota > Kiritimatiellia > PWTM01 > PWTM01 > CAACVY01. The sequence goes on from CAACVY010000037.1 coordinate 22,926, forward strand.
GACCAACGCTTCGAATCCGCACATCAAGGTGTAGGCTAGAAGTCCCGCCGGTAAGACGGCGCGGATGGCTTCGTTGCTGTACCAGGCCAAGAACATCCGGTCGCAGAAGTGCATGACGCTCAGCGAGCCGGTCGCGATGATCAGAGGGATGGCCGTGCGAAGAAGTTCAGCGGGACCCGCGGGTTGTGACCAAAGGTGCCGCCAGCGCTGGCGCAACGCCATGAGGGCCTTGCTCACGGGGGAGGCCAAGAGCCAGGGCGCGAGCCAGGTCGTTGAGGCTTACATCGAAAGAAGATGCCGGAACACATGAGGCAAGATGCCGCCTTGGCGCAAAAATTCCAGTTCTTGTCGGTTCGCGATCGCCGCGCGGAGTCGAATGGAAACTACGGCTCCATCTTCTCGTTCGACCTGGGCGGTGACCGTGGCCCCCGGCAACAATTCGTTCAAGCCGCGGATCGTGATTCGCTCTCGGCCGGTCCACCCGTGGGTGTCGGCGGATTCGCCCGGTGGGAATGTCAACGGGAGTACGCCCATTTCCACCAGGTTGCTGCGGTGAATCCGCTCGAAACTCTGCGCGATGACTGCACGCACCCCTAGCAGCGCCGTGCCTTTGGCGGCCCAGTCGCGCGACGAACCTGCGCCGTACATCGCACCCGCCACGATCACCAGCGGGATGCCGAGGCGACGATATTCCATGGCCGCGTCGTAGAACGACATCCGCTGCCCGGTGGGAATCACAAGCGTCCAGTTGCCCTCGCAGTCTACCAAACGGTTGCGCAGTCGGACGTTGCCGAACGTTCCGCGCATCATGACCTCATGGTTTCCCCGACGGGCGCCGTAGGTGTTGAGCTGATCGGACGGGACGCCTCGCTCGCGCAGGTACCGGCCTGCGGGACTGTCAGGCGGTATGGTTCCGGCGGGCGAAATGTGGTCGGTGGTCACGAAGTCCCCAAACCACCCGAGAACCGCGGCGCGTTCGATATCCTGCAGCCCCGGCGGTTCGTCGGGTAGGTGTTGGACAAAGGGCGGCTCGCGGATGTAGGTGGAGTTCGGATCCCACTCGTAGACTTCCGATGCAAGTTCGGGCAACTCGGCCCATTGCGGCGAGTATCGCTCCACATGTTCGTAGGCGGCGCGGAAGTCCTCCGGGCGAACTGCCGAGCGCAGGACTTGTGCAATTTCCTCGGCCGAAGGCCACACGTCGCGCAGGTACCGTGGCCGCCCATCCGCGCCGATCCCGATCGGGTCGGAGGTCAGATCGCCCCGAACGGTTCCACGCAGCGCGTAGGCGACCACCAGCGGCGGCGAGCACAGGTAGTTGGCTCGAGCCAGTGGATGGATGCGACCTTCGAAGTTTCGATTGCCGCTCAGCACGGCGGCGACTACCCAACCATGGGAGCGAATTTGCCGTTCGAGTTCCGGGTCCAGTGGACCACTGTTGCCGATGCACGTCGCACAGCCATACGCGGCCACGTGGAACCCTAGGCGCTCCAACGGCTCCAAGAGGTGGGCCCGCTGGAGGAGTGCAGTGGCCGCGCGCGAGCCCGGCGCCAGGGATGCCTTCACCC
>CAACVY010000036.1 GCA_900661335.1 uncultured bacterium
TAAAAAGTAGAACTTGACAGACGCGCTTTCAGAGAGGTTTGGAAGAAATTGCGCAAAATTTTCCAATCTTTGGACGGCTCGCGGCCGGCAAACCCAAGGCGATCCGCTACGAGTCTGGCGAACTCCGCCTCAAGTCTGGCCAGGGTGCGCCTTGGGGCTCGTGGAAGGAGGAGTGGTGAAGGCTTTAACGTGGAACCGGGGCGATTCGCTTGAGGGCGAGCGAACGCGGACGTATGATGCCGCGCCGATATGAACCGACCACCTGTGTCCATCGTCACCGGCGGCGCTGGCTTCTTGGGGTCTCACCTTTGCGACCGGCTGCTAGCGGAAGGACATCAAGTGATCGCCATGGACAACTTGATCACCGGTAGCGTGGCGAATATCGAGCACCTCGCCGGCGTGCGTTCGTTCAAGTTTATCTGCCACGACGTGACGGAGTACATTTTCTATCCCGGGCCCGTCGATTTTGTGTTCCACTTTGCCTCGCCCGCCAGTCCCAACGATTATCTGGAGTACCCGATCCAGACGCTCAAGGTCGGCGCGTTGGGGACTCACAAAGCGCTGGGCTTGGCGCGTGCGAAAAAAGCTCGGTTCATTTTGGCTTCGACTTCAGAAGTGTACGGTGATCCGCTGGTGCACCCGCAGCCGGAGACGTATTGGGGCAACGTCAATCCCATCGGCCCGCGGGGCGTTTACGACGAGGCCAAGCGGTTCGCCGAGGCGATGACCATGGCCTACCACCGCGCGCATGGGGTGGACACGAAAATCGCCAGGATTTTCAATACCTACGGGCCTCGCATGCGGCCGCGCGATGGTCGGGTGGTGCCGTCGTTCATTACGCAGGCACTGAAAGGCGAGCCGCTGACGGTCTATGGCGATGGACGGCAGACCCGAAGTTTTTGTTACGTGGATGATCTGGTGGAAGGCGTCTACCGCTTGGCGCTGAGCGACTGTCACGACCCAGTGAATCTCGGTAATCCCCAGGAAATGACGGTTCTGGAAATCGCTGAAAAAATTCGCCAACTGTGTGGCAGCAACTCGCCAATCGAGTTTCGCCCGTTGCCGGTGGACGATCCCCGCGTCCGCCAGCCGGACATCACGCGCGCGCGGACGCTGCTGGGCTGGGAACCGCGCACGTCGCTAGAGGAAGGACTGAAACGCACGGTGGACTACTTTCGCAGACTGCTTGAACAGGGCGCGTTGTGAACCTAGACTTCCCTTGCGGGGTTGAACAACGCCATGATTCTGAAGTTTAGACGCAAGGATGGTACAGAGGTCGCATTCGAACTGGGCGAGAAGGCCATTACGATCGGTCGGAGCCCGGAAGCGGATCTCGTGTTGTTGGACGATAAGGTGTCGCGGCTTCATTGCGGGATTCGCTACTGGGACGGCGAGTACATCTTGAAAGACCTGCACTCGAAAAACGGCACCTACGTCAACGGCCGACGGGTGGAGCTTTGCAAGCTAAATCCCGGCGATCAGATTCGAGTGGGGTCATGTGTGTTCACCGTGGAGCGTGAAGCCGGCAAAGGCACCGAGACGATCCTCCGCGAGCTCGCGGAAGAATTTGAGGAGGGCAAGGGGTACTCGACGATTCTCAAAGAGTTGGTCGAGACGACGGCGCCGGCCAACAAGCCGCCCGCCGATGAAGTTGTGGACGAGGCCATGGCCATGGTGCCGCCCCCCACAGTCGAAAAACCGCCGGAGACTCTTGCCAGTTCCCCGCCCAAGCGAGTGATCCGGATTCGGACTACTCCGAAGAAAGACAAGTAGGGCACGGCATCGGAAACGAGCGTTCGAATGGGACGATCGGTGGGGATGGGGCTCCTGCGGTGCGGAGGTCGTGAGTGTGCGACGCTTGCGAGGGCTTCGGAGGGGTCAGGCATTCAGCGCCTAGGGGCCTGAAGCTGATATGGGCTTCTCCGCCGTTCGACCAAGGTCATCAGCCTGGACCAGGTTGAAACCGGGCGAGGCAGCACCGGGCACTTGCGTTCTCGCGTTTTGGGGGTAGATTTCCTCCACACGCGCAGACGCCGAGTGAAGCCTGCGCGCGGTGGAAAGGAACGAACATGAAACGTGTATCTAGCGTCCTCGTGGCGGCGGTCGTGTTGGCGATGTCGTGGGCGGCCGTGGCGGACTGTGGTAGCTGCTGCGGCGGCAAGAAGAAGGGCGACAAGCCGGCTTCGACCAACGCGCCGGCTGAGTCCGGCAGCCAGAGCTCGAAGTAAGGAATCCAGCCGGGGCGGTCCTTCGAAGTGGACCGCCCGGCGAATGCGTGGAAACCTCCTCGGTGCCGCTTGCATGGCGGCGAAGGGGAGGTTATCCTTTTGCTCCTCTTCGAGGAGAGCGAGCCATGTCGAAAATCTGTGAGATGTGCGAGAAGAAACCGGTCGCCGGCCATCGGATCGTCCGGCGCGGTTTGGCCAAGAAGAAGGGCGGTATCGGGCTGCACACGACGGGTGTCACCCCGCGACGGTTCTATCCCAATCTTCGCAAGGTGCGCGTTCGGGAAAACGGGCGCTGGGTTACCCGTAAGGTCTGTATGCGCTGCTTCCGAAAGGTGCAATCAGCGAGTCGTTGACCAGCGACTTAGGATGGCGCGATGAGCTCCAGTCGGCGCCGCAACAGCGAAGAGCAAGTTCGGTTAGTGTATAAGGGCCGCTCTTGGTCCTATCCCGTCGTGACCGGTACCGAGGGCGAGCGGGCTGTGGACATTTCCACCCTGCGGAGAGACACGGGGCTCATCACGCTCGACCCTGGCTTCGTTAACACGGGCGCGTGCTCCAGTGCGATTACGTTCGTGGACGGCGAACGCGGGATTTTGCGCCATCGAGGGTATGCGATCGAAGACCTGGCCGAGCACTGCGTGTTCCTCGAGGTGGCCTACCTCCTGATCATGGGCAAGCTCCCGAACCGCCAGGAGTGGCAGCGGTTTTCGAGCCTCATGAATCAGCACTCGATGATCCATGAGGATATGCGCGACTTCTTCCTGAACTACCCCGAGCGGGCGCACCCGATGGCCGTGTTGTCTGCGATGGTGGTGTCGCTCTCCTCGTTCTATCCCGAAATCGAGCAAGAGCCGATGGAGGAAGTGCCGCTGGACATCACGGCTACTCGCTTGCTCTCCAAGCTGCGAACGATCGCGGCGTTCTCGTACAAGAAGTCCATCGGCGAGCCGTTTGTATACCCGAGTTACCGAATGAGCTACTGCGAGAACTTCCTGAACATGATGTTCAGCTCGCCGGTGAACGACTACTGGCCCGATCCCGTCGTGGTGCGGGCGCTCAACCTCTTTCTCATTCTCCATGCAGACCACGAGCAGAATTGCTCCACTTCGGTGGTCCGGTTCGTCGCGAGCGCGGGCGGCAGCTTGTACGCTTCGGTCGCGGCAGGCATCTGCGCATTGTGGGGACCACTCCATGGCGGGGCCAACCAGGCTGTCATTGAAATGCTCGAGCGAATTCTGCGCGAGGACAAGGGACGAGTGGACCGAGTCATCGAACGCGCGAAGAAGAAAGACCCCCGTACACGGCTGATGGGGTTTGGGCATCGGATTTACAAAACCTACGACCCGCGAGCACGAATCGCGAAGGACGCCTGCATGAAGCTCCTCGCTCGGCTGGGACTTCAGAATGACCCGCTGTTGGAAATTGCGTTGGAGCTCGAAGAAAAGGCGCTGAACGACCCCTATTTCAAGGAACGTCATCTCTACCCGAACGTGGATTTCTACACGGGGATCGCTTACCGGGCCATGGGCATCCCGACGAACATGTTCACTGTGATGTTTGCCATTGGACGGCTCCCCGGATGGATTGCCCATTGGATGGAATGCCGGAAGGATCCGACTCAAAAAATCGCGCGGCCTCGGCAGGTGTACATCGGCGAAACGGCGCGGCCGTTCATCCCGATGGATCAGCGGCCGTAACTTCCGAAGCAGTTCCATCGGCGGACTCCACTTTCGCGAACGACCCACGCCAGCCATGAGTTCCGTGGTGCACGTTCTCAGGCAAGGTCGCTCGCGTGACGCCTGGTTCGTCGGGTGCTAGGTGCCCAAGAGGATTGCACGAGCCGCCCGAAGGGTCCTTGCAGCGAGGAACCAAATAGTAAGCAGCTCCGTTCTTCGTTGCACCTTGACCGTCTTGTCGCAGCCGTGCTGTTCTAGCGCCGTCGCTCCGGTGCTCGGTCATCGAAGTAAGGTGCCGCACGCGGTTTTCTGGGAGCAAAGCGCGAGGAATCTAGCCTGTAGTACGCTGGGCTCACCTTGACCGCGCACCTAGGTCGGTTCCACTGTCCTGGTCTGCTACGGGTCAAAAGTAGCTCGCTCGCGCCGGAGTACTGACGCCCCGACGTATTCCCACCGCGCATTCCCGAAGGCTCAGAACCCAAGGCTATTCAACGCTTCTCGTATTCTTTTCCAAGGTGTTTGGCACCAGTTTCTCGAGTTGCCGTCCTGCCGGTTCCGCAAGCTGAGCTGCGTCGTACGAGGTTCTAGAAACTGTTGGGGCGCGCGGCCCTAAAAGCTGTCAGCTTTTAGATTGTGTGAAACATTTTCGACAACGGTGCGGTTCGCGTGCTTAGGAAATCCTCCACAGGGCTTCGGCGACAGCCGGCCTGCAGGAGCTTTCCTGCTTTCCGAGAGCATTAGTCTAGGGGGTCAAACTGGCCTTTGCCCACGTAGCAGATCGGGCAGATCCAGTTTTCGGGAAGGTCGTCGAAGGCGGTGCCGGGCGGAATCCCATGCTCCGGGTCCCCGCGTTGTGGATCATAGATATATCCACAGTTCGTACAGATGTATCGTTCACGCGCCACGCCCGAAACTATACAACAATGCCCTTGGCCTTGTGCAAGCGCGACTTGGAACGACTTTTGCTCTACAATCTGTTTGTCATGAGATCCAAGTTCTGGTTCGCGATGGCGATGGCCATCATGGCGGAACGGCACGCAACGGCGGTGGTTGTGCCGTACTTCAATGATTTTTCCACGCTGGACGTCTCCGCCTTTACGGAGGTTCCGGACGAGCGCTGGAGTCCCAGCGTGGGCAGCTACCGTTACCGCGACACGGTGGTCGACACGACCAACGTGGTGGACCGCGCTCTCCTTTGGGCGGAAAACCTGGGTGGCAGCTTGCCGACCAACTTTACGTTTTCGGTCAAGTTTCGGATTGCGGCGGCCACGCAAACGCCCGCCGGAAGCGGGTCGCGTTTGGCGATCATGCTGGCCGCATTGGCGGATTCCACGCTTTCGACCGGCTACTTTTTTTCGATCGGGGCGGGCGAAGACATCCCGGGCTTCGAGGAGGGGATGGCATTTTATAAGAATGGAACGTTCTCCGGCCAGACCACCAATTTCCCCATTGTCGGCCCGACGACGGATGGCAGCGAAACCTGGAAGCTCACCGTTAAGGGCGAGTATTTGTCCGGTCATCACATTCGGTTCACGTTCATCGCCTTGAACGAAGCGCGGGCGGAGGCAGTGACGAACCAGTGGACCGATGACAGCGGGGCGTTGCTGAGTGGGCAATTCTTTGGCTTGGTCGTGGCCCACGCCCGGTACACGTGCGACGTGTACTTCGATGATTTTGTTTTGATGCCGGGGTTGCAAGACGCCGCAGTGTTTCTTCCACCGGGTGTGTTCTTTCTCGACGAGTTCATTTTGCCGCTGAGTATGCAGGGCTGGACCGTCCTCAAGTCATTTCCGATTTGGTACGGTGTCACGAATCAGCAATGTTATCTTCGCGCGCAACAAGGAGACATGGCCGGTACGACCAATGACTATTGGGATCTCGTGGTACGGGGCTTGCCGGAGATCACAGAAGGCGATTGGTGCATCACGCTGGCGGTCGCAAGTTTTCAGCCGACCAACGACCATGTGCAAGTGGCGGGGCTGGTGTGGATGGATCAGGACAACTTTGTTCGCGCCGCGTATGGACACCTGGACGGCCAACGTCGCCTTCGGCTAGTAGCCGAAACCAACGGGGTGCCTTGGATCGCGGCCGAGGAGGTCCGTGATTTTGGTTCTCGGCCATTCTGGTTGCGGTTGAGTCGGCAGGGGGACACATATCGTATGTACTGGAGCACTAATGGGCTTTGGTTCCATCGTGTGCCGGGCGATGCGAAGTGGTGGCCGGATACTCCGGTCCAGTGGGGGTTCTGGGCGGGGGGAGATAGCACGTTTGTAGGCCTCCCGCCCACGGTCGCATGGCTGGAGTCCGTGGAGGTGCGTCAATTCCCAGACTTCCCCGTCCTCCGGCCCATGGCCACGGGGGTGCGAGTCTATAATCTATATGCCGGCACTACGGCGCGCGTGGAACGTACGAGCCACCTGGCAACCGGTTCGTGGAGCGCGGTGGCCGAGTGGCCTGTGCAAAGTGATTCCACTAACTGGGTGGACACCGCGCAGCCTGCGCCTGCGCTGTTTTACCGCGTCCGGGTGGATCCCGAGATCTGGCGTTGACCATTGGGACCGGCGGCGGTAAGCTGGCGCCAATGAAGTTGTAAGGAGGCGCCATGACCTCTACCGACCGACGCAGATTTCTCCAGGCCGCGGCGGGCCTTGTGGCCACACCGTTCATCCCCAGTATCGAGGAACGACAGCTCCTCGCCGCGCAGCCGACTTCCGGCCCAGCCTGCGCGCCCACTGAACCGGCCACGGACTTCCCTTGCGGGATGTTGGGCAAGGCGCGAGTGAGCCGCCTCATTTGCGGCGGCAACCTCATCAGCGGCTACGCACATGCCCGAGACCTGATTTATGCATCTCGACTCATGAAGGCGTATTTCACCGACGAAAAGATCATGGAGACGTGGGCGTTGTGCGAGCGGTACGGCATCAACACCATGGTCTTCAATCCTCATGACCGCCGCGCAGTGGAGTTGTACCGCCAGTACCGAAAGGAACGAGGAGGAAAAATCCAGTTCATCGCACAGTTAGACGGCCAGCCCAACGGGTTCGAGCGCGGGATGGAAGAGGCCATGGAGTTAGAGGCCATTGCGATTTTCTTGGTCGGCAACCTCGGCGACCGCTGGTCTCGAGAAGGCGACGCGGGCATCGCTCGACTGCGGGACTTCGTGGCGCGAGGCCAAGCCATGGGGTTCCCGACGGGCGTCGCTGGGCATGAACTCCGTACCGTCCGCGTCTGCGAGCAGCACGGCATTGCGCCGGACTTCTACGTCAAAACCTTGCACATGGACGACTACTTTTCGGCACGACGCCCGGATCAAACCAAGGATGTTGTGGACAACTATGCGGTAGACAACTATTGGTGCAAGGACGCCCAGGAGACGATCGAGTTTATGCGGTCGGTGAGCCGCCCTTGGATTGCGTACAAAGTTCTAGCAGCCGGCGCAATCCATCCTCGCCGGGGATTTCGATACGCGTTCGAAAACGGTGCGGACTTCTGCCTAGTGGGAATGTTCGATTTTCAAATCGCGGAAGACGCGCAGCTCGCGCGCGACATTGTGGCCGCATGTGCCCAACGGGCGCGGTCGTGGACCGCGTAATCCGCTCACGTGGGCACGCGTGAGGAGCAGCCCGTGCGCGTTTCGTTGGCTATGCCAGTTCGGAGGATTCTCGCCCCGCTGGATCGTCCTAGGTGAGGAGACCGGCCGTGAATACCGATCGACCAACGTTTCTCGAACGGTCACTACTCACGACAGCCGCCCCGATCGGAGCAGTCGCGCCCGTGTCCACGAACCGTGCTCCGCCCCGCGCGGCAGCCGAACGGACATCGGAATCCGCGCCCGTCTTGCGAGTGCCTCGACGCCAACCGCTCACGGCTCGAGTCGGACTAACGGGCGTCGTCCTCCGTGCCTAGTGGAGTCAATTTCCCGGCCTGCGGGACGAACTGGTTCAAAAGATGGCTCACCTCCGCACGAAGCTGGCCAAGTACGAAGTGGACGACGTTGAGTTCGGACTGGTGGACTGCGCTCCCGCCGCCGCGAATGCCCTGCCCGGGTGGTTGTCGGCGGACTTGGATCTCTTGTGGGTGGACATGGTCACCGGTGCGACGTCCGCGGCGATCGCGCCGATCTTTCGCTCCTTCTCAGACCCCATCGTGTTGGGGGCCCTTCAGCCGATAAGCGCGATGGACTACGCTTGCGCGACCCCGCGGATGCAACTGTTCAACGACGACGTCTGTTCGGTCCAGAAATTCACGGGCGTAGCGATCCGGTTCGGGCGAGGCCCACGCCCGGTCGTCATCCGCAATCGCGGTGAGGACCGAGAGGCCGAGCGCGAACTGGCCGAGTGGTGCTCGTTCGCTCACGTGCTCCATGATCCACGGCGCACTTGCATCGGCGGAAGCTTTGCAGGGTTCCATCTAATGGATTTTGAACGCGGGGCCATCTTGCTCGGCCATGACGGGCCGCATCACCTCAAAGCCGCCGATCGGACACCGGTTCTTCGGAGCTTGCGCAAGTGCCGCGGAAAGCCTGGTGCGGGGGGCCAGCGTAGAGTTCAGCATCCGCACCGGCCCCACCAGGATCTTGAGCATCGGGGTCACCGACGTGGCCGACTCAACTTCGAGATGGCGGAAGGTGACTCGCTGCAGTGGCCGATCCCGTCCACCGGCAACACGAACACGCACGAGCGGTTCTCACCCTATCTGCGAACGTTCTTGTGCTGCTGGGTCGCGGAAGAGCCGACCTACTGTTTCGCGGTGGGCGTTGGCCATCGTGCGCGTTCGCTGGTGCACCTGGCGGAGTTGTTGAACATCGAGCATGCACTGGTCGCATCCTGGGAGGCTTGAAGGGAGTTCCATGACTTCGCACCTTTATCGCACCTTCATCGTGGTGCCCGTGTGGACCGCGGTCGTCATACTCGGTCCACAGGGGGCCGCAGGGGTTTCGCCCGAGTCGTTCCGGAATCCACCTCGAGACGACCGCCCATGGGTCTATTGGTGGTGGCTGAAGGGCAATGTGGACCGCGAAACTATCGCGCGCGACCTCCGCGCGATGCGCGACGTCGGTGTCAGTGGGTTTTTGCTGTTCGACGTGCGGGGATATCACGAGGACCACGTCCCGCCGCCGCCGGAGGCGACGGAGTTCATGAGCCCGCAGTGGCGCCAGTGGGTCCGCTACGCGTTGGAAGAAGCCGATCGCCTTGGCCTCCAAGCCAGTATCAACTTGAGCTCTTGCGCCGGTTCGCTGATGGGGCCGTGGCCAGTGGGCGAGGACGCACCCAAGCACCTCCTATGGTCTCGGAGCCGCCTTCGTGGACCCGCCCGACTAGATGCTCCATTGCCTCCGGTGCCGCCCGGCGTACGGCCAATTGCCATTCTCGCGGCTCGAACTCGCCCGACGTGCCCCACGCCACCCGTGCAAGAGTCCCAGCTCGTGTGGACGGACTGGTCCTCGACCTTGGGCGAACCCCAACCGGGCTGCGTGGCTACCGAGGTGGTGGATCTCACCGACAAGGAGGACGCCGAACGGCGCCTCACGTGGGATATTCCCGAGGGGGAGTGGGCGTTGATCCGCTTTGCCTACGGTCCGATGGCGGGCCGTGAACGCGAGGTGGATGTGCTGGATGCCGAAGCGGTGGCGCGTCATTTCGGGCGCATGGGCCGCACGCTTCTCCAAGACGCGGGCACGTTGGCGGGACGGACGTTGACCCATTTTTACTCCGTCAGTTGGGAGGGGGCGACGCCGACATGGACGCGCGACTTCGAGGTGCAGTTCGCTCGCTATCGAGGCTATGCCATGCGCCCGTGGATGCCGGTGCTGGCTGGCGTCACGGTCCACGATCCTGTATTGAGCCGAAGGTTCCTACACGACTACCATGCTGCATTGGCTGCGTGTTTTTGCAGCAACTTTTATGGCACTTTGCACCAACTGTGCCGCGAGGTCGGGTTGCAATGGCATGCGGAATCTGGGGGCCCTTGGAACCGCTCCATCCCGCTGTTTGCGGCGGCGGACCAACTGGCATTTCTCGGGCGCACGGATATGCCGCAGGGAGAATTTTGGTTCCCGGGTCGGGGAAACATGGGGCGGCCGCCTGAGTTCAACCGTCCTGCGGCGATCGCAGCCCACGTGTATGGCCGGCGGTTGGCTGCGGCGGAAGCATTCACGCACATGGTTCAGCACTGGTCAGCTTACCCGGCCGTACTCAAGCCCACGGCCGACGCGGCCTTCTGTGACGGAATCAACCACCTCATTTGGCACACGTTCACCGCCTCCCCGGAGCGGTTCGGACTGCCCGGTGTCGAGTACTTTGCCGGAACGCACTTCAACCCGAACGTCACTTGGTGGCCCATGGCGCGGCCGTTCGTGGATTACCTGGCGCGCGCGCAACATCTTCTCCGGCATGGACGTCCGGTGGTGGACTTTTGCGTCTACATCAGCGATCGTCCGTACCTTCATTGGGGTCGATGGGCCGATCGGTGGAGCACGAACGCCGTGCTAAGCGCTCCGCCGGGATACTCGTGGGATCTTGTGAACGATGAAGTGTTGCTCCACCGGCTAACTACCCGCGATGGTCTCCTGCTCTTGCCCGAAGGGCTGCCCTACCACGCGTTGGTGGTGGATTTAGTCGAGGAACACATCGCACCGGCCGTGTTGGAAAAACTGCTTCAATTGGCCGAGCAGGGCGCCACGATCGTGCTCGGCCCCCGGCACCCCACGCGTGCCCACTCGCTCGCGGACTACCCCAACTGCGACCTGCGGGTCCAAACGCTCGCCGAGCGGCTGTGGAAAGCGGGGGGTGCAACGAACCCGTGCGTATCCGTCGGTCGCGGCCGGGTCTACCGAACGAGTTCGTTGGAGCAGGTCGTCCGGGAACTCGGTCTGCCGCCCGACGTGGAAGGCGGCGTGGAGTATGCACACCGAAGCGACGGTACGACCGATGTGTACTTCATTCGCGGCAGCGGTCGCCAGACCGTGCGGTTTCGCTGCCGAGGCCGCATGCCGGAGTTGTGGTGCCCCGTCCGGGGAGATGTGCGGCCGCCAACTTCCTGGCGCGTGGGGACGGACGATCGCGCCGAGGTGGATTTGGATCTGCCCGAGCATGGAAGCGTGTTCGTGATATTCCGTGATGCCGCATCTCGCACCGCGGGTTGGAGCATGCCGATCGGAAACCACGTAGAGGTGCGGTCCGTGCGCGACGGCCGACTGAGTTTCACCGCATGGCAATCAGGCGAAGTTGTGTGCGAGCGTTCGGGGACAGTCCAACGCATTCAAGTTCCCGATATGCCACCGCCGAAGGACATCGCAGGGCCCTGGGACCTCAGTTTCCAACCTGGACGCGGTGCGCCGGCCCAAGTCCGCCTCGAGCGGTTGTGCGACTGGACCCAGCACGATCATCCGGGCATCCGGTTCTTTTCCGGCATCGCGGTGTATCGGACGACGGTACGCTTGAGCGAGGCAGAAGCGGCCGGCCGCGTTCGGCTGGATCTAGGCCGGGTGGGGGTCATCGCCCGCGTACGTTGGAATGGGCAGGACCTCGGCGTGGTCTGGACCGCCCCATGGTCGGTGGAGGTTACTCCGCATGTGTGCGCGGGCGAGAACCAGCTCGAGGTGGAGGTGGCCAACGTTTGGATGAACCGATTGATCGGCGACGCCGCCTTGCCGCCGGAGCAAAGGATCACCCGAACCAACGTGCGTTTGGAACCCGGGCCGCGAACCGTACGCATTTTCCAGGGCTTCGGGGCCACAGACCATTTGGAGCCATCCGGATTGATGGGTCCGGTCCGGCTGGTGTTCGGACGGGACATCGAATGCCCGTGACGCTGGCGGGCATCGTCGGGGTCACGTCAGGTGGGGCGGTGGGCGGGCCAACAGATGACCTGGACGGTTCCCGGCGAGTTCAGGCCGTCCAAGCAATGGAACGCGTATCTGCCCAAGCGTCCAATCCTTGGATTGGGTTCTCATGGCGTTGATGGGCGGTCGGGCCCATTCGGGTTCGCGTTCGGCTCACAACGAAGACTTCACCGTGCTCGTCCCCGCACCGCAGAAGATTTCTTAGACTCCATGGCATGGCGCATCGCATGCCGGGTGATCGGCACGGCGTCAACGGCTCGGCATTGTTTGTATGAAATGGCGTGGTGCGGTATATACGGCGTCATGCTGCTTTCGACCACGTTGCGGCTGTTTTTGGATAGCTTGGGGCGACGCGAGGAGTACGAGTACTACCTGCGGAAATTTCAGTCCGCGCCCGGCACCTGTTTTGCCGCCATAGCGCCCGACGAGCTCTCCATCCAAGAGTCTCTGGAGGCGATCGAGTTCGACCTGCGCTTCTTGTTACGCCTGGAGTTGCTTCCCTTGTTGGTCCTCACCGGCGGGAGCGCGCTGCCGGCTGTGGCCACACTACGCTCGAATTTTCCCAGTCTTGAAACCATCCCCGTGGGTGCCTCCGACCAATGGATTGAGGCGGTCGGTGCGCTGATTCGCGAGGTCCGGCCACCATTGCCCTTGCTCGTGTTGCTGGCGCCGGACCGCACCCCGCAAGAACTGCTGGAACGGCTCATTCCCCAGCTGGTCCGTCGCGTCCAGTGGTTACGCGCGCAGGGGCCGCTGCGAGACACAACTGGGCGGCGAGTCGCCGTGCATCTTCTGCAAGGGCTTAACGACCACGAGCTGGATCCGGCCGACCGAGAAGATCCTGTGCTCAAGTTTGCGGAATCTGTGCTCCAGCGCGTGCCCGCCGTTCATATCTCAGTCGCTTCGCCCTTGGACCTGCTGGCGGAGCTGTTCACGGTTCGCGGCAAAGGAACTGTCATCCGGCGAGGTAGCACAATTCGCCGCGTGTCCAGCGTGGCGTTCTTGGACCTCGATCGCTTGCGGAGCTTGCTCGACGAAGCGTTCGGTCGGCCTTTGGTGCGAACCGAGTCATTGTTTCAGGCGACGGATATCTACATCGAGGAGAACTATCGCGGGGCAGCGTTGCTCGAAGCGCATCCAGCCGGGACGTACCTCTCGAAGTTTGCGGTGGGAACCCAAGCGCGCGGCGAGGGCCTCGCACAAGAGCTGTGGAGCCATGTTCGACGAGACCACCCGACGCTCTTTTGGCGATCGCGGCCAGACAACCCGATCAATGGTTGGTACGACCAGCAGGCGGACGGACGTCTCCGAGACGTTCGCTGGCACATCTTTTGGCGTGGGATTCGCACGGCAGACATCCCGGCTATTGTCGAGTACTGCCGGCAGAGGCCTGAGGATTTCGCACCTGCGCCCCCTCCGCCAACACTTTGAATCGCCGAGGCTGAGCCAACGGTCGGTTGCTCCGAGCCGCCACGGGGTCGTTCTGCGGCTGCGTTGCCACCACAGCGTGTGCTGTGGACAAGGGCGTCGTGCAGGTTGTCTGCAGACAAAACCGCCTAGATTCATGAGAACGGTGGAATGAAGGTTGAGTGCGAAGCTACCAGCCCGGCGTGGTGGCACATGAACTAACCTGCGTAGTGTTCTTGCAGGTCGCCTAGTTGCTGACGATGGTGGTTGTGTAGCCGCCTTGTATGCGCAGCCTATTGTTCCGGAAACACTGGATACATCCGTGGCTCGTGCCCGACACGGGGTGACGCCTCGGCCGCCCACCACTATGATGTGCCTCCATGGCGGTGATCGTTGACATTCACGTCCACCTCCACCCGTTCTACGAGCATGTCCGCCTGTGGGATCACACTTGGCGGCTGCTCTCACAATGGAGAACTTCGCCGTCGGATTTGTGCCTGCTTTGCCTCATGGACGCCGACGATCAAACGGGCTTCGAAAGTTTGGCGGAGGGTCGCTGGCCCTCGCCAGAGTGGAAGATCGCTCGGATCGGTGTGGACGTGGTGCAGCTGAGCCGAGGCTCGGATCGCATTGGGGTGATCGCCGGCCGACAACTTGTTTCATGCGAGCGCATCGAAGTCATGACCTTGGGTCGCCCACGCGGCGCCATCCGCGGTGAGCCACTGGCCAAGATCATCGAACGCTTACGCGACGAGCAGCGGCCGGCCATCTTGCCATGGGCGCCGGGCAAGTGGTGGGGATCGCGGGGGCAGATTCTAAACCGCTTGCTTTGCAGCGGCGAAGGACTTGTGGTCGCGGACTCGTCCCTCCGTCCTCGCGGTTATCCGGTTCCGGCGTTGATGCGGCGTGCCATGGCGCTGGGGATTCCGGTGGCCGCTGGGTCCGACCCGCTGTGCCATCCGTCCGAGTGGATCCGAATTGGCTCCTATGTCACGCGTCTGGCCGCCCCAATGCCCGTCGCGGAGGCCGAATGGTCGTCTTGGCTGGCCTCTGCGCTGATGGATCGGTCCGTTAAGCGAGAGCTTCTGGGCAGGCGTCCGGGCTGGGTGGAGACGTTCCTTCGAATCTTGCGGCACATGCGAAGCCGGCGCAGCTGAGCCGCGTACGTGGGGGGAGGGAAACAAGCGCGCCAGCGTCCTTGTCCCACGGGGCCGCCTCACCGGCTCTGCGCCGCCGTACGCAGGTCTTTTTCGGCAGCTCTGCGCAGCCGCTTCAGTCGGCCCGCCAGCGCGATCCTGTGGACCGGCGACATCCGGTCGGGCAGTAAGATTCCGTTCAGGTGATCCACCTCGTGCTGCACGCAACGCGCGACCAAGCCCCGGAGCGTCCGTTCCCAGAGCTGGCCGTCCAGGTCGCTCCATCGCACGGTGACTTCTACTGGCCGACGGATTGGCGCGCGAATTTCCGGGAGGCTCAGGCAGCCCTCCTCGCGCGACTCTTGGTGCTCGGAGGCCCACGCAATGTCCGGATTCACCATGACGAGCGGCATCAAGAGGTCGGGGTTGTAGGGATTGCCGTCGGGGTCCCGATCCGAGTCGCGCGGCACATCTACGACGCACAACGATAGCGATTCGCCCACCTGGGGCGCCGCCAAGCCAATGCCCTCTTCGGCGTACATCGTTTCCAACATGTCCTCTGCCAGCGTCCGGATCGCGTCATCCACATGTTCGATCTTGCGCGCCGGCGTGGTGAGCACTGGATCACCGTAATATCGGAGTGGCCGCTTCACGCGTCCAATATACCTTAGCTCGCAGAAAATCCCAATGGTAGGTTTGCGAGCTGCTCATTCGGTGTGCCGAGGCGTGGGCATGTGGGCTGGCCCAACCTGCATGCAGAGCCCGCTCCGATGGGTGGGCGCCATCGGGCCGACTCGTTGTGTGAAGCTGTGGTTCGTTGCGCACTGCCACCGGGATCCAGTCTCAACGGGCACGGAAGGGAGGAGGGTGGCATATGGGAGGTTGGGATTGGTTGCAAGGACTAGGCGCGTCCCGAGGACTTCTGAGCACAGACGCGAGGGGTGAGAATAATCTCGCGCACGGTTGAGACGGGAGAGGCAACACTGGCCGTGAGGCAGAGTGGTCACTGAAGGTGTCGAGTGTCATCCCAGTGCCGATGCGGACGCCCGCCGTTGAAGCCGTTTGTAGCGTGGGCTAGACTACGGATCTGTAATAGAACAGGAGAAATCGCTGAGTTGTTCCGCAGCTCGAACACGACACCAACGAGGCCGACCCGCACCGTGAATCTCGGCCTTCGGCAGATTCTGGGGCTCTGGTTCGCGTTGCTTGGTTTCGGCGTGCTGGGCGAACGCGCCCTCGCCGATCCGCCGGCGGTCGAACCTTGGTTCGCGGAGTACACCGGCGTGCACGTCACAGGCCGCCATGTCGTCGCATATTGGTTCGCGCGGCGCGATAACCCGTTGGCAGATTTGGGCCCCCATCAACTGAACGCAACGCTTCGAGGTGGCAGGATCGTGACCGATGACCGCTGGGGTGCGTGCCTTCTGGCCTGCACGGATGTGCCCAACCGCGAGCGCGGCGGCGGAGCGCTGGTGCCTCACGCAGCGCCGTTATCACTCCCGGGGGCCTTTACGATCGAGCTATGGATTTGCCCGAATCAGGCTTGGAGCTCCACCGGCGAGGCTATCCTAGTGGACAAGAAATATGCGGATCCCACCGACTACCAACTTGCGTTGTCCGTTCCGGACCGTTCCGGCCGCCGCACCCTTCTCGCCCGATTGGGATTTGGGCAGGAGTCGGACTCATGGACCTCGATCCCGATGGAGTGGCCCGAGGGCCGGTGGCGACATGTTGCGTTCGCGTACGACGGAGCCGGCGGCGGTTGGTGGTTCGTGGACGGACAACTGGCCGGCTTCGAGCATAAGCCCGGCCGCTATTCCGTCGCGCCAGGACAGCGGCCGTTGTGCATCGGCGACCGCATCGGAAGCTACTACCATACGTTTCCTGGGCGTATCGCCCGTGTTCGCATCACCCAGGGCCGGCGCGAGTTCCGCCTCTTTGGGTGTGGTTTGGCATCGGACCGCACAGCATTCCGGCGCGCCGAAACCAATGCCTGGGTGGTGGTCGCCGCGACGAACTGGGCCGCTGAACCTTGCGCCAACGTCGTGCTCGAAGTGCACGCCTTCGGCGCCACCTCGCGGGTCCACCGAGTGGCCGTGCCGCCGGGCGGTGTCATTTCGGCGGCGGTTGCCGTGGCAACTAGTTGGCGGCCGGACAGCTACACCGTGGACGCCGAACTGCGCATAGGGCAACCGATAGAGTGGCGAGCTGGGTGGAGCACGACCCTCTGTGTGCGGCCTCGGCCCCCACCGCTGCGCATGCCTGTGGTGATGTGGGGGATCTATTCACCGCGGGAGTTCTTGCGCGAGTGGCCTCGCCTGAAGGAGCTCGGTTTTACCCACTGTCTCGGGGTGCAAATGAATGAACGGTTGTGGTGGACCGCGTCGGAGGACACGTCCCCCGTGGATCCAGATGAACTTGGCCTGACGCGGCGCGCGCTGGACGTCGCCCTTGCCTCCGATCTGGGGCTGTTGGCCAAGCTGGCTCCGGGTGCGGCGATGCGCGACGAGCCTTCGCTGCTACGCATCGACGCGCAAGGTCGCCCCGTGACCAATCGTCCCAACATTTGTGCAGCATCGCCGGCGCTTACCGGCTACGTGTCCCGTGTGGGTCGAGCGGTGGGACGAGCCTATGGCGCCCACCCGGCCTTCGAAGGTGCGCTGCTGCACACGGAAGTCCGGGATGCCGCTACGATCTGCTACCACCCGCACGACCTCGAGGCGGCCCGACGCGCCGGTTTCGAGAGGATTCCGACCGATGTTACCAAGTCCGGCACCTCCTGGAGTCGAATCCAGGGGTTCCCGTCCGATCGTGTGGTACCCGACGACGACGCCCGGTTGGCCTTTCTGCGCTGGTGGTGGAAGCATGGCGACGGTTGGAATGATCTCAATACGATCCTTGCCCGAGCTTTACGCGAAGGTGGGATGCGCCCGGAGGCGTGGACTTTCCACGACCCAGCGGTTCGCGTGGCGTCCACTTGGGGCAGTGGTGGCGAGGTGGATGTGTTGTCTCATTGGACGTACACTTATCCGGATCCGATTCGGATCGGGCTGGCCACGGACGAGCTCTTCGCGATGGCCCGCGGTGCGCCGCGACCGACACGTGTCATGAAAATGACCCAGATCATCTGGTACCGTTCGCAAACCGCACCGGCCCGAACCGTCGACGTGGCGCGCGCCGCCGCGCTCTCCCCGTGGGAGGATACCGACCCCGACGCACGCTTTCTGACCATCGCCCCCGCCCATTTGCGCGAGGCATTTTGGTGCAAGCTGGCGCGGCCGATCGCTGGCATCATGTACCATGGTTGGCAGGCCTTGGTGCCCGTTAGCGGTCACGTCGGCTCGTACCGGTTCACGCACCCTGAAACCCAAAACGAGTTGCGGCGGCTACTCCGCGAAGTGCTCGAACCCCTTGGGCCGACTCTCCTGCAGCTTGGCGACGCGCCGCGTGATGCGGCCCTGCTCGAGAGTTTCGCCGCCCAAATGTACGCGGGGCGCGGCACCTACGGTTGGGGGCGCGGTTGGGCCGCCGACCTGTGGCACGCCGCCACGTGGGCCCACCTCCAGCTCGACATTCTGTATGATGAAACCATCCTGCGCGATGGGTTGGACGCCTACAAGCTTCTACTCCTCCCCGACTGCGACGTTCTCCAAGCCAGCGTGGCACGACGGATCGCCGAGTTTCAACGCCGGGGTGGAATCGTCGTCGGCGACGAACGCCTCGCGCCGGCGATTCGGCCGGATATTTGCCTGCCCGTGGTGACTCGGAGCGGACGGGCGGACGAAGACCAGCAGCGCTTGATCGAGCTCGGCCAGCGCTTGCTCGAACAGCTCGGCGCCCGCTATACCCGCCGCTGCTGGACCAGCTCGCCCTACGTCATTCCCCACCTCCGACAGCACCGCGAAACGGACTACATCATCCTCGTCAACGACCGGCGGACGTACGGCTCATATGTAGGCTCCTATGGCTTGGTGATGGAAGCGGGTATGCCATCGGACGCGGAAGTCATGTTACGTCGAGCCGACGGCCGCGCCTATGATCTACTACTTCATCGAGAAGTACCAGTGACTTCCACCCAGGGCGCCATGCGCTTCCCGATTCGGTTAGGCCCGGGCGAGGGCCGCGTGATCATGATCACCCCGCGCCCCATTGCGTCCGTGGTGGTGAATGGTCCTCTCCAGGCACGACGCGCAGGTCGGATCGAGGTGGCTATACGCGTGGTAGACCCGGAGGGAAAGCCGGTATCTGCCGTCGTGCCACTGCGTGTGGAAATTCACGATCCTGATCTCCGCGAGGCCGAAGGCACAGGTTGGTATGGTGTGCGCGACGGCCAGATGTCGCTGCCGCTCGACATTGCCCCCAACGACACTCCAGGCCCATGGACAGTACGTGTGCGAGAACTCGCGTCCAATCATGAGGCGATCCACTCGTTCGAGGTCCTCCCATAACGCACCGTCGGGGCACCCGGCGGATGGGGTGGGGCATACGCGCCGCTCGTGGCTCCGATCTGCCTTTGCACTTGGAGCCAGCGCGGTAGTTGGTCGCGCGGTGCGCGGATCGCTTGCCGAAGCTCCCTCCGTGTCGGTGCGTGTCTGGAAGACGTCAGAACCGGTGCCACCGGCCCGAGCTCCCCAGTTGGCTGCAATGAACCGCGGCCACTTGGCGGATGATCTTTCGCTGTTGAGTTTTTATGAGCCTGCGCGGCCGGAAGTGATGGAATTTTTCCGCGGTGTGCGCGAACGGTTTGAAGCGTCCCCAATGAGCCACGTGGTGGACCATCCCTTGATCGCCAAGCTTGCCCATCGTCACGGCTGGATCCACCTGGGGGGCCCGATGCTGGGCGACGTCGGGACCCACCACGCCCGCGTATGGGTCCGAACCGTCCGGCCGGCGCGCATCACGGTCCAGGTGGATACCGGCCAAGGTCGCCGGAGATTCGGGCCAGTCCAAGCGACCGTAGAGACCGACTGCACCGCGGTGGTGGTCATCACCGATCTCTCCCCCGATGGGGAGTTTCCCTACCAGGTGTTTGTGGACGAGGAGCCGATTCCCCAGCCGGCGGGCGCAACCATTCGAACGTTGCCCAAGCCGGACCAGCCGAGCCGCGTTCGCATCGTGGTCGGTGCGGATTTTCATAAGTCCGGCCTCCACAATCCCCGCCTGTTCCGGCAGATCTTGCAGCGGCGGCCGCACGCAGTGCTCCTGTTGGGCGACTTGGCCGCCGGCGACCGCACAAATCGCGTGGGCCTTCACCGCTCCGATTACCTGCTCCGCGATCTTTCCATTCCGTGGCGCGAACTGGTCGCTCGTGTGCCGGTTTACGCAATGTGGGATGACCACGACTACTTCGGCAACGACCTCTCTGGGATTCCCCCGGGCTACACCGACGCAGATCGGCGTGCAGTGCGCCGCGTGTGGATGGAGAACTGGAACAACCCGGCCTACGGTAGTGATTCGGCTGGAGGCCTATACTTTCGGACGCGACTAGGCCCGTGCGACCTAATCATGCTGGACAGCCGATACTTCCGCGATCAGAGTGCCGCCTCGGGCGCGGAGCATGCGTCGCCCTCGACGGAAGATTCCAAGTGGATCTCTCCCCGCTTCCTGGGACCCTCCCAGTCCAGTTGGTTGGCTGAGCAACTTCGCGAGTGTCAGGGTCCGTGGTTGCTTCTCAGCTGTGGGACCATGTGGACGGACTGGGTTTCGAAGGGGAAAGATTCGTGGGGAGTGTGGGATCCGGCTGGGCGCGAACGCCTATATGCGCTATTGGACCGAACAGGGTTGACGACGTTGCTCGTATCGGGCGATCGGCATGGCGCACGCGGTTTCCGAATTCCACGTCCCACCGGCCGCGAGTTCTACGAGTTCAACAGTGCGCTGCTGGGTGGCCACCCGGGACCGGCGGCATGGGTACCGGATTGCCCAGACCAAATGTTCGGGTTTGTCGAAACGATCGCATTCGGTGAGCTCGAGCTGGACACCACGGTCGCTCCTCCTACGGCCACTTGGCGTGTCTGGCACGAAGGAGGCACGGAGTTGGCGCGCGTGACGATCGGATAAACGGTTGTAGTCCGCGCGGTAGCCCACGCACTGGAAAGTACCACGGGAGGGGCGCCCCAGCCGCGCTCCAAAATCTCCGCAGTAGGAATCTGGTTACTCCCCAACGGCTCAGCAGCCCACGGGCGATAGCGTTTCGGGTTCGTCCCGTGTGGGCGGGAGTTTCGCGACGTACAGCTTGGCAAGCTACGGTGGGGGTCTAGAATAGCACCCCTGCAAAGGAACCGACGACATGATGACATCGCGCGAAATTCGGCGCTCGTTTTTGGAGTTCTTCCGTACGAAGGGGCACCAGATCGTGCCCAGCTCGCCGGTGGTGCTTCCGTCGGACCCGACCCTGCTGTTTACCAACGCAGGCATGAACCAGTTCAAGGATATTTTCCTCGGCGCGCGTACGCCGTCTGCCCGCCGCGTCGCCAACACCCAGAAGTGCATCCGAGTCAGCGGGAAGCACAACGATTTGGAAGAAGTCGGCCGCGACACGTACCACCATACGTTCTTCGAAATGCTCGGCAATTGGTCTTTTGGGGACTACTACAAGCGGGAGGCCATCGCGTGGGCGTGGGAACTGCTCACGGAAGTCTGGAAGCTCCCCAAGGAGCGGCTTTGGACGACCGTATTCCGCGACGATGACGAGGCCGAACAGCTGTGGCGGGAGGTGACCGACATTGCGCCGGACCACATCCTTCGCTTCGGCGAAAAGGAAAATTTTTGGGAGATGGGCGACACCGGTCCGTGTGGCCCGTGTTCAGAAATTCACTACGACCGCACGCCACACGGGGCCACGGCGGACCTGGTGAACGCGGGCCGGCCGGATGTCATCGAGGTGTGGAACCTCGTGTTCATCCAATACAACCGCCGCGCGGACGGCCGCCTAGAGGAACTGCCCCAGAAACACGTGGATACGGGCATGGGATTCGAGCGCATCACCGCGGTCCTGCAGGGGTTGGACTCCAATTACGACACCGACATTTTCCGTCCGCTGATCGCCCATATCGTCCAGACGTCCGGGCGGTCCTATGCCGGCGAGGACGCCGTGGCGATGCGGGTGATCGCGGACCACATCCGTACGTTGTCCTTTGCCATTGCCGATGGTGTGTGGCCGTCCAACGAAGGCCGCGGGTATGTTCTGCGGCGGTTGTTGCGTCGTGCGGTGCGGTTCGGACGGCGGCTCGGGCTCACCCGGCCATTTCTAGGGGAGCTGGTGCCGATCTTGATCGAGATCATGGGCGACGCGTTTCCGGAGCTGGCGAAGGGCGAGGAGGTGATTATCCGGTGCTTGCGCGCGGAGGAAGAAAGTTTTGCCGCCACGCTCGACCGCGGCCTGGAGCTGTTCGATCAAGCCGTGCGCGAAACTCGCCAGCAGGGGCGAACGGTGTTGGCTGGGGACCACGTGTTCCGGCTCTACGACACGTACGGCTTTCCGGTGGACTTGATTCGCCTGATGGCGTCCGAGTGTGGGCTGTCGGTGGATGAAGCCGGCTTCGAGCAACGGATGGCCGAGCAGCGCGAGCGCGCGCGGAGCGCACGGAAGGACGCTGCGACGGATGCCGAGCGCGTGGCGGAGCTGACCGCCCAAGGCCTGCGGTCGGAATTCGTGGGCTACGACACGCTGGTAGCCACCGGCGTGGTCACAGCGATCTTCGGCCCCACCGGTCGTACTCAAGAGCTGGAGGAGGGTCAAGAAGGCGAGGTGCTGTTGGACCGCACTCCGATGTATGGGGAATCGGGCGGGCAAGTGGGCGACACGGGCACGGTGCGCTTTGAGGCGGCCGAGGCGGCCGTCCTGGACACACGGAAACCTGCGGATGGCATTCTGCTTCATCGAATGCGCGTGGTTCGTGGCCGGATCCGTGTGGGCGATCGGGGGCAGATCCAAGTGGACGCAGAGCGCCGCGGGCACATCCTGCGGCACCACACAGGGACCCACTTGCTCAACGCGGCCCTTCGCCGCCAGCTCGGCCCTCAGGTGCGCCAGGCCGGATCGTGGGTCGGGCCCGACCGTTTTCGGTTCGACTTTACGTGGATGGAAGCCGTGCCGCCGGAGACCCTGGAGCGCATTGAACAGCAGGTGAACGAGTGGATTTTGGAGAACCGACCGGTTCGGACCTACTGGATGTCGTTGGCGGATGTGCAGGGCACGGACATCGTCGCGGTCTTCGACGACAAGTACGGCGAAACCGTGCGTGTGGTGGAAATCGAAGGGGTCTCGAGGGAACTCTGTGGTGGCACGCACGCATCGGCGACGGGGCAACTTGGCCTATTTCGAATTGTGTCGGAATCTTCGGTGGCATCCGGCATTCGGCGCATCGAGGGGATGTGCGGGCGGCCAGCGTGGGAAGCCATGCGGGCCGACCGGACCATCCTCGAGCAATTGTCGCGGCAACTCAGCGCGGCCCCGCGAGAGCTGCGGGTGCGCGTGGAAGCGTTACTCGAGGAGCAACGCGAACTCCAGCGGGCTCTGCGCCACTATGAGGAACAGCGGGTGTGGTCCGAGGCTCAGGCGCTCGCCAGCCGAGCCGTGGACGTGGATGGAATTACCCTCATCAGCGGCTTCGTAGGAGAAGCCACGGCCGATGCCCTCGGTGTGGCGGCCGATCGGTTGCGCGAGCAGGCACCGGCGGCGGTGATCGCGCTGGGAGCGACTCAAGAAGGGAAAGCCCTATTTGTCGTGGCCGTGGGCGACCAAGCGCTCGCTCGAGGTCTGCACGCGGGGCGATTGGCGGGCGACATCGCGCGACGCGCCGGCGGCGGCGGGGGCGGCAAGCCCCACCGTGCTCAAGCCGGCGGGCGCGACGGACCGCGCGCGCGCGAAGCTATCGACGCCGCGGCCGAAATCCTTCGACAACACTTGGCTCGCCGCTGAGCTCCGGCGTGCGCTCCGCCAGGCGACCGCGCCGGCTCCGCGGAGGTCCAGCTACTCGTGCTCCGCCTTCCCATTCCCTTGGACTCGGGGAGACGCTGTCCCATCGCGGCGCGGTCGGCGGCATCACCCGGATCCGCAGTGACAACGGGAGTGTCCCGGCGAGCGGACGGCGGGCCAGTGTGGCCGGGGCGGAGCTCCGCTGAACAGGTCGAGAGGTTAAGGTCGCTTCCCCAAGATCGCCCACCGTTGCCCGGCTCAAGTCCGTTCACAACGTACCCGGTCCGGCGTGGAGCACGCGCACACACACTCGGGTTCGGCTTCTCCGCAAATTGCTACAGCATGAAGGCCCCAGGGTCGTCTAAAACGACGACGTTCAACTCCTACACACGGGCGGTTTCGCCTTGGACCAGACGTGTGGCCTGGGTTTCCGCCTCTCCGAGAACCACGGTGTGACGCGCGGTCAACTCGGCCGCTCGGACTCCGAATTCTGCGACGGGTGCCGGTTCGAACTTTTTACGCGCTACGGATTTCCGCGACCAACTTCTCGATTTCTCGCAGCACTTTCTCGCGGCTTTGCTCGACCAGCGCCAACTCGGTGGTCAGCTCCGCTTGCATGCGCGCCGTCTCCTGTCGCGTTCGATGCGTCTTCTCCCGTTCGGTGGCAATACTGCCCTGCCGGATGGGGGGTAGGACGTCCTCCGGGACGTTGACGAGACGGATGGGCGTACTGTGAACGACGATGTTTCGATTGCTCCTAACTTCGGCCAATGCCTGCCGCGGTTTTTGGTGAAACCACTCCCGTCCTTCGCCGACGATGAAATCGGTGACCTTATAGACCGCCTTTCAAGCGCGACGGCGAGAGAATTTGGGGTGGCAAGGCTTTTTCCACGGCCGCCGGCAAGTCGCCGTACGCGTTGAACACGGCGGACACTTTGTCCAGCAACATCTCGAACTCGATGGTCATGTCCAGCGAAATGTCGAATCCGTCCCGCAACGGGGACGTGGTGAACTGGCCGAGCACGAAGTTTGATTTCTTCTTCGAACTTGCGGGCTTCTTACACCGTCACTTCGCGCCCACCAATTACGCTGGCGATCTCGCTGGGGACCTTGATGTTCCGGATGAGTACGGACTTGATCGCGAGGTCCCACGGCGTGCGTGGCTCGCGTAAGTGCGCCTCGAACGGGTTTAGGAACCGTTGGCGTGTTTCGCCCATGATGAAGGCTGTCGCGGGTTGGTTGCTGCATTCGATCCGTCTGAACCCGCGCGCCCGAGGAAGGACGATCTTTTTGATCACGTCCTTCATGTCGCCGCCCCTATGCGTCCGTAGCGCCGCCTTGTCGCAGTCGAGCGCGAACTCCAACGTCCCCTCCATTTCCCCTGCGAACTCGTCCGAGGTGAGGAAGCTGATGGCATCCTCACCGCTGATCTGGAACTGCTGGCTTTGGTGACTCATTTCCGTGGCGCGGTACATGTAGGGGTTGAGAGAGTGTGTGTCAGGCGGGAAAACCTAGTATGCACTCCCTAAGAACCGTTCGACACCAGGAGCGTCTTGATGGTGTCGGACGGCAGTCGGTCTTCCAGTGGGTCCTTGCCCACGAGCGAGACCACCACGTCTACATGGCCAGTCGAAGGGTGACCGCGTCGAACTCGTGGACCGAGATGGCGAAGGGAATGATCTGGCACCGTGCTCGGGCCGAGTATGTCGGGCAGTATTCCCTCCTGGCCAGTGCCGGCCAAGATTTGCCCAGGCGAAGTCGGTTTGCCATACAGCCGCACCTGAAGCCAGGCTTCCCTGCGCCGATCGTGACGGCCGCGTAGTCGGAGCTCCAAACATGGGGCTTATAGAAGTGGCGGCCTTGGGGCAGGACCTCCAGTTGAATTCCTTTGCAATCAGGCTCCGCGGCGAGGATGTGTCCCGACGGCAGTGGACGGCCGGTTTTGCGGATCAACACCGTGACTTGACCGGGGCCGGGTTCGATCCGCCCCGGGTTCCGGATCCAAACCGACATCATGGCAACCACAAGGAGCCAGAGGATGCCATTCCACGGAATTTCGGGCCGGTTGGATACACAGGGCCGTCGTGCTCGCGCCATGCGGGCGGCGACGGGGGCGGTTGGGGGGCTTGGGGTTGGGCAAACTCGTTATTCATGGTCCGGCCCCCCTTCAGGTTCAAGCTGAAGGTGAGCCGGCCTTCGTTTAAACCCAATCGCTCGCACTTGGGCGATTACCCGCCAATCGAATCGGCCCGCGCTCAGGTGGGCGTATCAAGTCCTGTAGGTTGGCGAAACACCCCGAGAACCGGTAGGCTCGAGCCCGCTCGAAGAGCACCGCTAGCGAATCAGTCCACGACTGCGATTCCGAACGCGTTCGATCGCCAACGGCCGGAGGGAACCGAGCCGATTCCCGAATTGGTGTTGGTTGGAATGTGAAGAATGGCCCGAAACACCGTGGGACCGGTGCTGGGAAAATAACGCGTCGAAATCTCTTGCTGGGTCAAAAGTTCCTCACCTGGATTCAACGTTTGTAGGTCGGACTCTTGAAAGCGGACCGCGTCGGGCATGGGTTGCAAGGTGTTATCCCGTTGGCCATTCGGATATGTCCACGCATACGCGATGATCGGGCGCACGGGGATCTTCGCGGGCACATCGGAAATGTTGCGTACCTTTACGACCAATCGGACCGGTTCGCCCCACCGTACTTGTGGCGTTAGCGCTTCGAGCGTGACATTGAACGGCGGCTGAGATGAAGGAAAATCGCTCGGTCCCAGTGCCGCTCGTTCGCGTTCCGAATTCGGCGACATGCAGCCGGCCAACAAGGGAACGATGCACGCAAACCTAGCGAAGCAGTCGAATGCACGAAGGTTCTTCATGGGCCAACTTTAATGCCGGGGCGAGCCAAGTGCGAACTTCTCGTGCCACTCGCTTCGCGGTGGGGACGGCACGTGGCTCAGGTTGGCACGCGCTCTTTGGACCGGTGTAGCAGTGCGTTGCGCGGCTCAATAATCGAGTACCAAGCTACGGTTCGATGTG
>CAACVY010000035.1 GCA_900661335.1 uncultured bacterium
CAGCGCCTCTTTGGCCAACAGCGCCGCCCGCTCGAAATTCCCACCAATGCCAACGCCCACCACCAGCGGCGGACACGCATTGCCGCCGGACTCCACTACAGTCCGTACTACGAACTCCACCACACCCGCGCGGCCATGAGCAGGCGTCAACATCGCTAAGCGCGACATGTTTTCGCAGCCGCCGCCTTTTTCCATGAAATCCACTTGCACACGGTCTCCCGGCACGATGCGCACGTGCAGAACCGGCGGCGTGTTGTTTCCGGTGTTTTTCCGTTGCAACGGGTGTGCCACCATACTTGGGCGTAGCCGAAACCGCCGCCAGGCTTCCGCAATCGCAGATTGCACCGCCTCGGAAAGATCGCCTCCGACAAGGTGGACATCTTGTCCGATGGTCAACCGCACCACGGCCGTGCCGGTGTCTTGGCACAGGGGGCGGCGTTCAGTGCGGGCGATCTCGGCGTTTTGGAGCAGTTGCACCAGCACGCCGCAGCCGGCGCAGCTCCGTTCGTGTTGAGCTTGTCGTTGCAGCACGGCGAGCTCTGCGGGGTCCAGCTCAAAACTTGCCCGTTCGACGCAACGAATCAGCGCCTCATAGATCGCGGATACATGAACTTCTCGAATCTCGCCCATGACGGCATGATGACACGACCCGCCCCATTCATCAAAACAGCCCGCCCCGAACCCGCGGTAGCCGTCCGATTGGTCCGACTCGTCCGACTTATTCGGCTTTTCCAACCGCCCGTGTGGTTCGTTACTCCACGTCACGTCGGAAATTCCGCGCAGTCCGCCAAGGTTCTTTCCAAGTTGAGTGAAATGTGTTCACACGGTCTTCAAGCGTATGGCGGGACCCTAGCTCCAACCGCGGCGCCGGGCAGCCCTAAATTAAGCCCACGACCTCCTCGATCCGTCCCAAGAGCACGGAAGTTGGCCGGATCCAACTGACCAAACTAGAATTCCTTGTCACGAACGGAGAGCCACACTGGACTATGCATATCGTTTACATGGATGACTCACGGGACGAAAAAATCTGCGTATTTTCCGCTCTCGCGGTACCAGTCGATCAATGGCAAAACGCCTTCGCTAAGATCCGAGCGTTTCGCCGCCAGCTTAGGTGGTCCGACGGGATTTCCGTGTACAAAGAGCTCCACGCTTGGAAGTTCGTTTCGGGTCGAGGCAAAATTGCTGACCGGATTGTTTCCAAAGGGCGACGATGTCAAATTTTTCCATGAGGCCTTAAAGCTCGTGGCGGAACTTCCCAACGTCCGTCTCTTTAATGCCGTCGTGAGTGCCAAGGAGGACGAGCGTGCGTTCGAGTGGCTGCTCAACTGGATTCATCGAGCGATGAAATGCTGGAAGAGTTACGCCATTCTGGTCTGCGATACCGGCAAAGAAGCCAACTACACACGTGTGGCTCGCAGGATGCACGTCTACAATCCGATTCCCAGCCAGTTCGATTCATGGCCAGACACAGGTTCTCGAAGCAAACACACCAATTGACCGAATCATAGAGGACCCGTTTTCAAGCGATCGGAACAATCTTATTTCATCCAGCTTGAGGATTTCTGCCCATATTCGCTTCTACGACGCGAGCGTCCGATCCCATCCAAGACGAAGTACGGGCTTGATCGGTCCTTCGAGTTATTGGGACCCATTCTGGGTCGAGAAGCGAACCGGGCTGACCCGGAGGGTAGTATCCGTGGCTGGAGTTAAAAAATTGTAGGGCCTACTTCCGCCACCAAGAGGACGGGCTCGGTCCTGCACTGATAGCAAAGCATTCCCAGTCGGTTTTGCCAACCGGTGCTCTACTCGAATACCCGGCCCTTGAAGTCGTTGTGGTTTGATACTCCGGAGTCCACAGTCAAAAGCAACCAGCATGGGTAAACGCACTGAATCTGGCATGGTTGTAGGTACGGGGGCCGATATTTTGGGTTAAACTCCGACCCGCTCGGGGAACTGTCCCACCGCAAACTGGTTCGACCTCTCAGTGGTTGGGGCTCGGACACGCCCGGTGGACTGCCAAGGTATCCCGGTGTACTCGGCAAGCACGGGTCCGGCGAACTGGATTTCCCAGGCTCTTAGTTGGTTCAGCAAATCCAAACCCTCTGGGACAGAGACCCAAGCTGACGCGGTGATTCAACCTCCGCGAGGAGGCGGCGAGGGGGTGCAACTGACTCGCGAGAAATCGTCGACCTCGCTATCTTTGCGTCGCGATCGTTGGGTTTGGCTTCATGAGTGCACGGAGATCGGACGCGTGAAGATCTTGATCGTCGGCGGCGGCGGCCGCGAACACGCCTTGGCATGGCGATTAGCCCATGACACCGAACGCCATGAGCTTTTGTGCGCACCGGGCAATGCCGGCACCGCGCGGTGCGCGCGGAATGTGGCGGTTTCGGCGGAAGATATCCAAGCGCTTACTCGGCTAGCGCGAGAAGAGAAACCCGACCTCGTGGTCGTCGGGCCCGAAGCTCCGCTGTGTGCAGGACTGGCCGACGCGCTCCGGCCCCATGGGATCCGTGTGTTCGGCCCGACGCGTGAAGGTGCGCGACTCGAAGGCAGCAAGGCCTTTTGCAAAGAGTTGCTCGAAGCGGCGGGCGTGCCCACGGCCCGCGCGGCTCGGTTTGGCGAGCCCGCGGCCGCCCGGCAATGGGTCCGCGACCACGGTGTGCCCGTGGTCGTAAAAGCTGATGGCCTCGCCGCGGGTAAGGGCGTCACGGTGTGCACCACCTTGGAGCAGGCCGAGCAAGCAATTGACGACGCGCTCGTCCGCCGTGTGTTCGGTCCTGCAGGCGACACGATCCTGCTGGAAGAGTTTCTCGAGGGCGAAGAAGCCTCCGTTCTGGCCCTCCTGGACGGAGAACGCTGGGCCCTGTTGCCATCCGCGCAAGACCACAAACGTGTCTTCGATGGCGACCAGGGGCCGAACACGGGCGGCATGGGTGCCTACTCGCCCGCGCCGGTGGTGACCGAGGAGGTCCGAGAGCGAGTTGCCCGTGAAGTGTTTGCGCCGCTTGTGAAGGAACTCCAACGGCGCGGCATCGAGTATCGCGGGGTCCTGTACGCGGGGCTGATGATCACGGCGGACGGCCCCAAGGTGCTGGAGTTCAACTGCCGCTTCGGCGACCCCGAGACGCAAGCGATTTTGCCTCGGTGGCAAGGGCCCTTCGCAGAGCGGCTCTTGGAGTGCGCCGAGGGTCGGTTGCGGCCCGAGCAGCTTGCGTGGCGGCCGGATGCATGCGTGTGTGTGGTCATCGCCGCCGGCGGCTACCCGGGCCCCTATGCGAAAGGTTCAGTCATCCATGGCCTCGACGAAGCCGAGAAACTCGACCGCGTAGTGGTCTTCCACGCCGGCACGGCCCTGCGCGATGGCCAGGTGGTCACGGCCGGCGGGCGTGTGCTCGGCGTCACCGCCTTGGGTGGCGACATCCCTGAGGCCATTCGGCGCGCTTACGAGGCCGTCGGAAAGATTTCGTTCGAAGGTATGCACTATCGACGTGACATTGGAGCTCGAGCTCTACAAAGAGGACGAACGTTATGAGCCACGGAAGTTCACCCATTTCGCCGAAAGTCCTAATCGTACTCGGCAGCGCTTCAGACTGGCCCGTGATGAAAGAGGCATATGCCACGTTGACCAAGTTCGGAGTCCCCGCAGAGGTGCGGGTGCAGTCGGCCCACCGTACGCCGGACGAGGCCGTCCAGCTGGCCAAAACCGCTGCCGAACGAGGGATCCGCGTGATCATCGCGGCCGCCGGCATGGCGGCTCATCTGCCCGGCGTGCTGGCTTCCCATACGACGTTGCCCGTCCTTGGTGTGCCGATGGCAGGGGGAATCCTGGACGGCCTCGACGCGCTTCTCTCCATCGTTCAAATGCCTCCTGGCATTCCCGTGGGGACGCTCGCGGTGGGCAAAGCGGGCGCGATCAATGCCGCGTTGTTGGCCGTGGAAATCTTGGCTTTGAGCGATGAAGCACTTCGCTCCGCTTTGCTCGAATACAAGGCGCGTCTCCGAGAGAGCGTGGAACGTGGCAACGAGGAGATCCGAAAAGAGTTGGGCCAGTTCGGATCCTGACGCGCCATTGAGGTGGTTCCGCATGTGCTCGGTTCCGACGTGGTTCCTGATTTTCGCGTTCGCCCTGGCCGCGGAGCAGGCTGGGGCCGATCCAGCGCCCGAGACCTCCCCCGAGGTGGAACCGATGGAGGTGTCCGTGGTGCGACGCGCGGTGGAACTTCTACGCCCCACCGCGGCCCACTGGGACCGCGCCCATGTGGTCGAGCAGTTGCTCACCAGCCTGGTGAACGCGGCGGATCCGGGCGGCGCGGTGGTCACCGACCCGGATACTTTCGAGCACCAGCGAAGCGGACTCCAATACGGTTTGGGCTATACGGCGGTGTTTTCGAACCGCCAAACGATCATCCGAGAGATTTGGCCTGGTGGCCCTGCCGACGGCCGTCTCCAGCCCGGCGACATGCTCGACCAGATCGCCGGCCGGTTCGTCACTGGATTTTCGCCGGCTCAGCAAGCCGAATGGATCGCGGGGATTCCAGGGCCGGTGACGGTGACCGTTGCGCGCGCGGGTGAGCGCGACATTCGGTTGTTCGTGCTTCGGCCGGCCTGGGCGCGCCCTCCGGCCGTCGAGCAGTCCGTTGTGCTCCCTGGGGGGATTCACTGGTTACGGCTGCGCGGAGTGTGGACAGGTGCTTACGAAGCCGTGGAGCGTTGCTGGACCGCGCCCGCCACGGGACGGATGACCGGCGTGGTGCTTGATCTACGTGACGCTGGGGGGACGGATTTGGACGAAGTGGTGCGCATCGGGTCCATCGGCCAGTCCGAGTCGCAGGAGTTGTTCGAGCTACGGCCGACTGCGGAAGGACCCCCGCGACGCTTCATGGTGCAGCCGTCGTCCTTGAAGCCGGCCGTGCCGATGGTCGTGTTGGTGGGGGCGGGGACGCGCGGCGCGGCAGAGGTACTGGTCCATGTGATGCGGGCCGGGCCGTACCGTGTGGCCGTGGTGGGACAGCCCACACGAGGAGACCCGATGGTCCGAGAGCTGGTGTCAGTGCAACCCCCATGGCACGTGTACGTGAGGCGATGGTCGTTGGTGGTGCAGGGGCTCGATAGCTCCGGGCCCGTGCAGCCGGACTTGGTCGTCGCCGAAGGCCCTTCGCGGACCAACGGGTCGTTGGCGCACAAGTCCGACTTACCGCTCAACCCCAAACGGCGCGGATCCGCCGAGGAGCAAGAGGACGAAGCGCTTCGGCGCGCGGTATCCGACGATGCCCCCCTGCAGACCGCCGTGGACCTCCTCATCGCCATCCGCGCCCTGAACCTGTACCGCAGTCGCTGACGCCGCTGCGGTCCGGCGACCTCACTGCACTCTGGACTTGGGAATACGCGGCTTTTCTCGCCACCCCTCGGGTTCTGGCATACAACTTTATCCGACGCTTGCCCTCGGCTTCGACGCGGTCGCACGTCGCGCGAACCGGAGGGTTCGAAGAGGGGCGTCTACCCGAGCCGACAACGGACGTTTGACGATCCCAAGCAGAACACGCCCATCGAAGTACGGAGTTCGCCAACAGTACCGGACGCGTCTGCCCCGCGAGTGCTCGCCGCCTCGCCCCTCGGCTCGTGCACCCGCATCGAAGCTTGAACATCGCAGGTATATCCCACTTGGTTTCACCGGGATTGGATACGCCCCGTGGTTGGCGGAGCCATCGGACGCTTCCTGCGCGGCTTGAGAACGAGTCCAAAGCGGATACGATCATGCGCGGACGGATGTGGCAGAACCAGCGGACGGACGACCATGCCTCGGATCTTCGACAACATCGACTTGTTGCTTTCCCAGGGACTTCACCAAGTGCTCGACGACGCAGTCTCGTGTTCGTTCTGCATAGGTTACTTCAACCTCCGAGGGTGGCGCGAAGTCGCTGACCGGATCGAACATCTCCGCGGCGGCAGCGAAGACCAGGCCTGCCGGGTCTTGGTCGGGATGCAACGTCCGCCCGAGGAGGACATGAAGATCCTGTATGGGATCGTTCGCCAGTCCTTGGAACCGGATGGCCCCTCGCTGGCGCGGGTGAAAAAGAGGATTACCGAGCATTTCAAGAAGCAACTCGAATTTGGTCTGCCCACGGAAGATGCGGAAAGATCTCTTCGAAAGCTCGCGAACCAACTTCGAGCTCGGAAGGTGGTCCTCAAGGCCTTTCTTCGCTATCCGCTCCACGCGAAGCTTTACCTCGTTCGCCGCGCGGATCCCGTGACGCCCCTCATCGCCTTCGTGGGCAGCAGCAACCTCACGTTGGCCGGACTGTCGCGCCAAGGCGAGCTGAACGTCGACGTGGTCGAACAAGACGCGGCGCAGAAGCTATTGGCTTGGTTCGACGACCGCTGGCGCGATGAGTTGGCACTGGACCTCACCGACGAGCTGGCGACCCTTATCGAGCACAGCTGGGCTTGCGCCGACCGCGTTCGGCCTTATCTGGTGTATCTGAAGATCGCCGCTCACCTCTGTGAGGAAGCGCGTCGAGGCGAACGCGAGATTCGCCTCCCAAAAATGTTCCAGCAGGTCCTACTGGATTTCCAAGCGGCCGCGGTGTCGCTGGTGGTTCAGCTTCTTCATCGGCGCGGGGGCGTACTGCTCGGAGATGTCGTAGGTCTAGGCAAGACGCTCATGGCCACGGCCGTTGCCAGAATTCTACAAGAAGACGACGACAGCAACACGCTGGTGATCTGCCCGCCGAAACTGGAGCCGTTGTGGGACTGGCACCTGCAGCAATATCAAATCAACGGGAGGGTGTTGTCGCTGGGTCAGGTCATCGAAAGACTGCCAGATTGCCCTCGTTATCGGCTGGTGATCATTGACGAGAGTCACAACCTTCGCAATCGGGAAAGTCAACGGTACCGGGTCATCCGCGAGTACATCGAGCATAACGAGCCTCGCGTCCTTTTGCTCAGCGCCACCCCCTACAACAAGCATTTCACGGACCTCAGCAACCAGCTGCGACTGTTCGTGGATGAACATCAAGACTTGCGTATCCGGCCGGAGTGTTTCTTTCAACAGTGGATGGCCCAGGGCAAGACCGAAGCAGATTTTGTGGCGCAGTATCAGACTTCGACCCGTTCGCTCCGGGCCTTCGAGCAGAGTCCTTTCCCCGAGGATTGGCGTGACTTGATGCGGCTGTTCTTGGTACGTCGCACGCGGCAATTCATTATCAAGCACTATGCGCGGTTCGATGAAACCCGTCAGCGTTACTACGTCCATATGGATGGCCGCCCCGTGTACTTTCCTCTACGCAAGCCGCAGCGGGTCGAGTATGAAATGGCAGAGAACAATCCTCGCGACCAATATGGTCGCCTCTTTCGGGACGATGTCGTAGAAGTGATTGAAACACTGACCTTGCCGCGGTATGGCCTGGCCAAGTACCTCGTCCCCAACGCT
Source organism: uncultured bacterium (assembly GCA_900661335.1). Lineage (GTDB taxonomy): Bacteria > Verrucomicrobiota > Kiritimatiellia > PWTM01 > PWTM01 > CAACVY01. Next base: position 7,433 of record CAACVY010000035.1, read on the forward strand.
GAACGTCTCGCCACGCCTGAGGAACGCCGCATTTTGGACAACTTGAACCGTGCCGGACGCCGTCTCATCGGCTTTTGCCGTACCAACCTGTTCAAGCGCCTGGAATCCAGTGGCTATAGCTTTTTGCTCTCCGTGGAGCGGCACATTGTACGGAACCTCGTTGCGCGGTACGCTCTAGAGAATGGACTTCCGTTGCCCATCGGCGCCCAGGACCCCGCCAGGCTGGATCCGGCCCTGAACGATGCCGACGACGACGCCAGCGCGGAGCCTGGCACCACCCCTGAATCTATCGAGTCCTGCGAACTGGTCTCCGACATGCCGGAGGATCGGTTCGCACATTATCAATCCCGCGTGCCCGAAATTTATAGGATGTACCAGCAAAGCTGCTACGATCGCCTGGAGTGGCTCCCCGCGAAATTTTTCCGGCCTGACCTCGCTACGGCCCTTCTAGACGATGTCCGGCTTCTGCTGAAGGTACTCGATGGAGCCTATCCGTGGAACCCGGAGGCAGACCTCAAACTGGCGAGGCTCGAAGAACTGCTCACGAAAACTCATGCCCAGGACAAAGTTCTGGTGTTCACGCAGTTCGCCGACACGGCGCACTATCTCGGTACGCAGCTCAGCGGCCGTGGCGTCACCGATTTGGCGGTGGTCACCAACGAGACCCCCAACCCTGTGGATTTGGCCCGTCGCTTCAGCCCGAACACCAACGGCGGGTTGCGGTCCGGCGAAAGCGAATTGCGCGTTCTGCTGGCCACCGACGTCCTCGCCGAAGGCCAGAACCTTCAAGACGCTCACATCGTGGTCAATTACGATCTGCCGTGGGCCATCATTCGCTTGATCCAGCGGGCGGGCCGCGTGGACCGCATCGGCCAGCAACACGATACCATCACGGTCTACTCCTTCATGCCCGTCGAAGGAATCGAGCGCATCATTCGGCTGCGTTCGCGTCTCTTTCACCGGTTGAAGCAGAATCAAGAAATCCTCGGCACCGACGAATCCTTCTTCGGCGAAGAGGCGGCCAACAAGCTGCGTGACCTTTACACCGAGAAGGCCGGCATTCTAGACGAGGACGAAAAGGACGGGGACATTGACCTCAGCAGCCTCGCCCTGCAGGTCTGGAGCAGCGCTTCGGAAGAAGACCAAAAAGACGCGCTGGCCCTCCCGAACATGGTTCACGCCGCGCGAGCCCTTCCGGACACCTACGATCCCGTCCAGAATCCCCCAGGCGTCATTACCTATCTCAGATTCCCGGAGGGCACGGACGCCCTGGTACGTGTGGACACGAAAGGCAACCTGGTGTCGCAGTCCATTTCCAGCATTTTCCGGGCCGCCGCTTGCGCTCCCGACACGCCCGCGCTGCAGGGGCCGGAAGGTCAGCTCGACTTGGTGGGGCGGTGCGCCGAAATTGCTGCCAAGGAACGCTTTTTCCTCGGCGGACAGCTCGGCTCCCTGCGCAGCGTCCGCCGCAAGCTTTGGGACCGGCTCGACCGCTACCTCAAGCAACAGCAAGCCAACCGAACATTATTCAGCGCGCAGATCATCGCTCAGCTCGTTTATGTGCTCGACCTGATCTGGCGCTTCCCTCTGAAGCGCGCCGCGCAAGACGCTATCAGTCGCCAGATGCGTTTGGGCATCTCCGATGAGGCGCTGTTGGAACTCGTATATCGCCGCGCCGAAGAGGGAATGCTCTGCGAAATGACCGAAGCGGAACCCAACCAACCGGAGGAACCGTCCATCATCTGCTCCCTCGGGCTTGTCGCCCCTCGGGTCGGTGATGATCCGGCCAGCCCACCTACGGGCAGGCTCACATGAACAACCTGTCGAAGTTGAACGAGATACAGAACCGGCTGAACGCCGAGCCGTTGACTGAACAACTCGGCCCGCTGTTTCTCCAGACCCTGAGGTGGGGTGAACCGAGGGGGCTGGAGGCCCGCTCCATCGCATTCGGGCACCCGATTCAACAAACCGTCACCGCCCATCCGATCGCTGAGCTCTTCGGGTTGCCGGTATTTCGAGTGGATTGGCCGGAGGACCGGTTGCCGGGGATGACTGCCCGGCGTGCAGTACAGCGCGCGCTGAAGCCCGTGTATGCCGAACATCTGATCTGTTACGTCACCAAGGACCAGCGCCAGGCGGCATTCACCTGGGCGCGGCAGCGCGTGGATGGACGCATCGAACTGCGCACCCTGCCATACGAAGTGGGCTCCCCCGCCCGCACCACGATCGAACGGCTTGGCGAACTAGCCTTCAGCTTCGATGAACTCGTCCGCCTCGATGAACCTGACCGAAACCGCCAGCACGGCATCACCGCGGTCACCGACAAGCTCAACCGCGCTTTCGACGTCGAAGCGGTCACTCAGGAATTCTTCGAGGGCTACAAGCGGGTCTTTGCCACGCTCCAAGACCGCCTCTATCAGACCTCCCGCGACAAAGTGTGGGCACACGATTACGCCCTGCAATTGCTCAACCGCATCATGTTCCTCTACTTCATCCAGCGGAAGGGCTGGCTTGACGGCAACCGCAACTTCATTGCCGGCTTCTGGCGTGCGTATCGCGCATCCAGGCAGCCCAAGGATACCTTCTTCGACCGCTGGCTCTCCGTGCTGTTCTTCGAGGCGTTCAACAACAAGTTTCAGGCTGGCCGCAGTGACCGCAGACACCTGCCCCCTGATGTGTGCTCCGCACTCGCTCAAGCGCCGTATCTGAACGGCGGTTTGTTCGCTCGCAACCAGCTCGACGACGCCTATGAGCCGAACCTGCCCGACGATTTCTTCGCTTTGCTTTTCGACCAGTTCAACGGCACAACCCCAGGTTTTTTGGAGCGCTACAACTTCACCATCGCCGAATCCACGCCACTCGATGTCGAGGTCGCAGTGGACCCCGAAATGATCGGCAAAGTTTATGAATCCCTCGTCAACATCACCTCCGAAGGTCTCACCGAAGAAGACCTGCGCGGCACCGCAGGCATCTTCTACACCCCGCGCATCGAAATCGATTTGATGTGCCGACTGAGCCTGGTCGACGCGCTCGCCAATCGCCTCGGTACCGAACATAAACCACTCCTGTACGACGCCGTGTTTGCGTCCGATCCAGCTGAGAAAGAGCTCGCCGACCGAGCACTGGCTGAACACAACATCTGGCCCAGCCTCAATGAATGTCTTCGCAGGCTCACCATCTGCGACCCAGCCTGCGGCTCAGGCTCCTTCCTCGTAGGCATGTTGTTAGTCCTGGATGACTTGCAGGCCCGCGCAAATGCGCAACTGGGTGTGGAGGAGACCGCCTATGAACGCCGCCGCCGCATCATCGGCGAACAACTCTACGGCGTGGATGTCATGGATTGGGCCGTCCACGTTGCCGAACTCCGCCTCTGGCTCCAACTGGTCGTCGAAACCGAATTGAATCCTGCCGAACTCCACCTCCGCCCCTTGCTGCCTAACCTTTCTTTCAAAGTGCGACAGGGCGATAGCCTCGTGCAGGAAATCGGCGGCATCAACTTTGGGCTTCACCATCAACACCTCGACATCCCCACCCACCTCAAAGGCCGCATCACTCAACTCAAAGGCAAAAAACTCCGTTTCTACCAGGGGGAACCCGGCCTGCACGAGGCGGACCTCAAACAGGAGGAACGCAACCTCTTCCGCGACATCCTCGACCACAAACGCATCAGCCTGCAAAAAGAAATCGCCAGCCTCACCCGCCAGATCGATTCTCTACTTGAACAAGGCGAACTTAATGGAATCGGCCCCGCCGCCGCCGCCAAACAAGAACGCCTCAAACTCGAAGAACAATGGCGCGCCCAACGCGAGGAGCATCAGGCCGACCTCCAACGCATCGAACGAGCCCTCGACGCCCTCCGCAGCGCGCCCGTCGTTCCCTTCGTCTGGGACATCGCCTTTGTCGAAATCTTCGAGGGCGACAACGCCGGCTTCGACATCGTCATCGGCAACCCGCCCTACGTGCGCCAGGAAATGATCGCCCCGCCGCTGCTCGACCCCCAAGCCTTCGGCGGCGAAAACTCCGCGCGCTGGAAAGAGCAGAAAAAAGCCTATAAGGAAAAACTCCAGTGCTCAGTCGCCGCGGCATGGCCAAAGTTTTTCCGCTACAAACCAGACTCGCCCGACTTCCGCAAGCTCGACGGCAAAAGCGACCTGTACGTTTACTTCTACCTGCATGGCCTATCCCTGCTCAACCCGCGCGGCAGCTTCTGCTTCATCACCTCCAACTCGTGGCTCGATGTCGGCTACGGCGCCGATTTGCAGGAGTTCCTACTCAAACACAGCCACGTCAAACTCATCCTCGACAACGAAAAAAAACGCTCCTTCGCCCAGGCCGACGTCAACACCATCATTGCACTACTCGCCCCGCCCGACGACTGCGGCGAAATCGGCCTCGACAAGACCGCCCGCTTCGTCATGTTCAAAGTCCCCTTCGAGGACATCCTCCGCGCAGACGTTTTCAAAGAAATCGAGGCCGCCGCCGAACGCCGCGCCACCGACCAGTGGCGCATCTGCGTCTGCCCGCAACGGCAACTCTTCGAAGAAGGCTGCGAACCCCTGGACGAGGACGACACTGGAGGGACGCCTTCCACGGCGTCCATTGGAGGGACGCGTTCCACCGCGTCCCCGCGTTCCACCGCGTCGCGATCGGGTCGGGGTGGAACCCGACCCTCCAGAAGGCGGCCGGCGCATCCGCCGATCGCCGAGCCCTTTAACCGCGCCATCATTGTGTTTGTGACGGTCTGTACAAAAGATCGACAGCCGCTTTTGGCCAACCCTTATATGCACGAGTTGTTATTGCGCGCGTGGCAATCGGCAAGTCAGTGGGTCGTCGGCCGATACGTCATCATGCCGGATCATGTTCATCTGTTTTGTGCGCCAGCCACATGGCCGCCAACTTCTTTGCGAAGATGGGTGGCCTATTGGAAAAGCCTCGTGGCCCGCGCCGTGCGCGGATTTGGGCCTCTTGGAGGGACGCCTTCCACGGCGTCCGTTCCGGAAATTGGAGGGACGCCTTCCACCGCGTCCCTTCGTTCCACCGCGTCCCTGTCGGGTCAGGGTGGAACCCGACCCTCCATCGTTGATGCCCTTGGAGGGACGGCTTCCACGCCGTCCATTCGAGGGACGCGTTCCACCGCGTCCCTTCGTTCCACCGCGTCGCGATCGGGTCGGGGTGGAACCCGACCCTCCAGAAGGCGGCCGGCGCATCCGCCGATCGCCGAGCCCTTTAACCGCGCCATCATTGTGTTTGTGACGGTCTGTACAAAAGATCGACAGCCGCTTTTGGCCAACCCTTACATGCACGAGTTGTTATTGCGCGCGTGGGAATCGGCAAGTCAGTGGGTCGTCGGCCGATACGTCATCATGCCGGATCATGTTCATCTGTTTTGTGCGCCAGCCACATGGCCGCCAACTTCTTTGCGAAGATGGGTGGCCTATTGGAAAAGCCTCGTGGCCCGCGCCGTGCGCGGATTTGGGCCTCTTGGAGGGACGCCTTCCACGGCGTCCGTTCCGGAAATTGGAGGGACGCCTTCCACGCCGTCCATTGGAGGGACGCGTTCCACCGCGTCCCTGCCTTCCACCGCGTCCCTGTCGGGTCGGGGTGGAACCCGACCCTCCATCGTTGTTAATGCCCTTGGAGGGACGGCTTCCACGCCGTCCCTTGGAGGGACGCGTTCCACCGCGTCCCCGCGTTCCACCGCGTCCCGATCGGGTCGGGGTGGAACCCGACCCTCCATCGTTAATGCCCTTGGAGGGACGCCTTCCACGGCGTCCCGATCAGGTCGGGGTGGAACCCGACCCTCCAAGGCGTTTTGGCAACGGGACTTTTGGGATACACAACTTCGCCGGGGGCAAAGTTATTCCGCCAAATGGGAATACGTTCGTCATAACCCGGTTCGAGCCGGACTGGTTGAATCGCCCGAGCTGTGGCCATATCAAGGCGAATTGACCGTCTTGTTCTGGCACGAATGATTAGATTCGTCCCAGCCCGGACTTCAACCGTTCCCCTGGACGATGTGGTGTTTGACGTATTGGAGTTGACGCCGGGGCAGCGCGATCGCCGCTGGTGCGGGACAGGGGCGGTCATGAAGGCGGCCTGTCCAGTTCAGGCGAGATGGCAACGCGGGTCCGCGCGCCTCGAAAAACCCAAAAGCGTGTAAAGCAGTTCATGTCAGAAGAAGGCGGGTCACATCGCATGGGGGACGGCTCCCCTCAAGGGATCCGGGCGGGTCAAAGCGCTCTAGGCGAGTCCTTGTACATGACTTCGGAGATACTGAGCTAAATCCCTGGGAAATGTGGTTCGGCAAAATGGGACGATGTTTGCAAAGATCTGGTTCAAGTCGGCAGGATTCACCTGCACATCTCTGTGCACGAGTAGGGGAGCTGTATGGCCCGATGGCATGCAAACCAAGACGTAGTTCCTCTGCCCCGGGATTGCTCCGGAAATGCAAGCAGTCGGCGAGGTAACCAGACCCACTTTGGAGAGATGGGTCCGTATGGCTCGTACCTGCTTCCCAAAACGCACGACCCCAAACGTGAAGAGCAAGCCTTCCGCAACGCTGCCGCGCCGCCTGGGATGTCCAGCCACCTCCACCAACGCCGTGCCCCACCGGGCACTGGAACCCAACTGGGATTCTCTGTTGCACCGCGCTGGGGTTGACATCGTGACTTCCTGAATGATGGACCGCTCCATGAAGCAAATGGCGGCCGATAAACGGGATCTCAAAAGCCGGCTGAGCCACTACGCTGGGAAAAAGCCAGCCCAACCATTTGGAGCCCGAGGTGGGCCGAGGTCCTGGGTACAATTGTTCCGGTGGCGGCGTCTTTGGAAGAGCGCATCGCGGCGGTCTGCCATTGCGGGCTTGTCGCTTGGAAGGGAGAAACCCTCGTGCCCCTCCATGCGATCCTCCAGACGCAAGCAAAGAAAACTCTTGGATGAAATCGACGCTTGTGGCCCCAATTGCACTTCCGCCGCGGTGATCTTGCTTCGACGCGTAAATCCTGCAATCGTTCATGTGTATGAGCCGACGAGCGCAATGGATCCTCGCCATGTTGAGCACCACTCTCATCCCCGCACTCAACTGGGCCCAAACGCCATCCGAAGGCCTTGGCCATCTCTCGCTTCGTACGGTGTCCCCGGGTCACCTCCTTCGCCCCAACGTGGGCTACCCGTGTACCGACCCACTCGGTCAACATCAATGGATGCTGCGCAGTTCCTTCACACTAGGCAACGTGTGGCTCTACCGCAAAGATGCATACATGATCGACGGTGAGTGGCTCGTCGCCGATTTCCTTCTCAGTTATGGGCTCACGGACGATTCCCGCATTTCAGTTGGCCTTCCCGTCATGCGCCGCGGCGGTGGCTTCGGCGACGTGGCGATCGAAGCGTTCCACAACGCCCTCGGGATCGGAAACGCCCACCGCGAAGATCATCCGCGCAATCGAATGCGCATGGACGTCCTCGGACCTAATGGAGAACGGGAGGTCATCGAGGGGGATGCGATGGGCGTGGGCGACATGCCCGTCTTTCTCTCTCTTTGCCTACATGATCCGGGAGCTGCGGGGCCGGCGGTGTATGTGCAGGTGGGGTTAACCCTTCCGGTCGGACGCGAAGAGGAGTTGTTCGGTTTGGGCCATCCACTGTGGGGTGGGTCGCTCATTGGGTTTCAACGGTTGGGTTCTTCACCGTGGTATCTCTACGGCGGGGGCAGCTTTTCCTACACACCCTTACGCCGGTGGGCGGACATCGAACTGCGGCGTGAGGAGGTCGCCGGCATGTTCGGAGTCCAATACGCCGTGTCGTCCCGGATGGCCTGGATGGTGCAATACCTGGCTACGTCGCCGGTCGCGCGCGACTACTACACCTTTGCCGACTGGACCCACGAGCTGGCGGTGGGGTTCAAGCGCTGGATCACCGATGAGGTCGCATTCGAGTTCGCCTTCGTAGAAAATATCTTCCGGTTCACCAACAGCGCGGACGTCAGCGTTCATGCGGCGCTGACGCTGCGGTTGTGAGCCCGATCATCGAGTTCAACATGCGTAGACGATTACGTGCACAATGGATCGGTGCGGTATGGGTGTGTTGGGCATTCAGCGCGCTGGTGGCGCGCGCGGAGTGGCGCCTGGCGTGGGCGGACGAATTTGATGTGGATGGTCTGCCGGACCCTACGCGCTGGGACTATGAAGTGGGTGCCATCCGCAACCGCGAGGCGCAGTACTACACCCGAGCCCGGCGGGAGAACGCCCGTGTCGAGCGCGGCGAGTTGATCGTCGAAGCGCGGCGCGAGTCCTGGCAGGGTCATACATGGACCTCCGCGAGCCTCATCACCCTGCGGCGCATGCACGTCCGCTATGGCCGGATCGAGATTCGCGCTCAGCTTCCGAAAGGGCGTGGCGTGTGGCCGGCCCTCTGGACCATGGGCGTTCACGAGCCTCCTCTGCCGTGGCCGCGCCGCGGCGAGATTGACATCATGGAGATGGTCGGGTTCGAGCCGGATGTGGTGCACATGAGCCTGCACACCGGCCGGTTTAACCACACCAAGGGCAACCACAAGACGAGCAAGTTCCGACTGGAGGGTGCCTCGGATTCGTTTCACGTCTACGCCGCGGAAATCTGGCCGGAACGGATCGTGTTCGAGGTGGATCGGCAAGTCCGTTTTCAAGTGCCGCGTCCCGAAAACGCCGACGTAGATGCCTGGCCTTTCGATGCCCCGCAGTACCTACTGATCAACCTCGCCATCGGCGGTAATTGGGGCGGAGCGCGTGGGATCGACGAGTCTATGACCTGCGCGCAGCTGCGGGTGGACTACGTGCGGGTGTACACCAACTCGGCGGTGGCGGGCAGCTCGGTTTGGACACCGGCCCCGCCTCCATCTCGTACGGAGACGCTCGCGACTCCATGATGCTCCGTCGCCCAAGTTGGCCAGTGTGGGTACTGGTCGGTGTGCTGGTGTGTCCAGGCCCGCTCTCGGCCAGCATGGAGCTACGCCGCACGCCGGAGGTTCTGTTGGACGCCGTCGCCGCGATGGTCAACGACCGTCCGATTTTGGTCAGCGATGTGCTCCGCCAGATCCAGTCCGCGGACCGCCAAGCAGCGAGCCAATTCCAGGGTGCCCGGTTGGAGCAAGAGTTGAACCGGAACTATCGAGAAGGACTGCAGGCGCTGATCGAGCGAGAGTTGATCCTTGCGGAGGCCAACCGACGCAAACTCGATCTTCCCGATGAGGCCGTGGACGCCCAGATTCGATTGCTCATCCGCGAGCGGTTTGGAGGTGACCGCGCGGCGTTCCTGACGGCGTTGAGCGCCGACGGTCTCACCTATGAGGCCTATCGGCAACAGATTCGAGACGATCTACGGGCCATGTTGTTGCGGCGCCAAGAAGTGAACGAGAAGGTCCGCATCTCGCCCGCCCAAATTCGACGTGCCTATGAACAAAACCGCGACCGCTATCGCGAAACGGAACAGGTGCGAGTGCGGATCCTGGTGGTGCCTAAGGGAACGCCGGGTGCCGACGACGAGTTCCAACGACGCGAAGCCGAGTCGCTGCGCGAACGTGTGCGGCGCGGGGAGTCCTTTGCGGAATTGGCCCAACGGTTCTCCAAAGGGCCAGCGGCGGACCGCGGCGGCGATTTGGGGTGGCGTCCGTTGACTGAACTTCGCTCGGAAATTGCGGACGTGGTGCGCACCATGCGCGTGGGTGAGGTGGGGCCAGTCCTGGATCTGCCGGATGGCTGGTATTTGGTGTTTTTAGAGGGCCGGCGGGAGGCCCGCGAGCGTCCGTTGGCCGAGGTGGCCCCGGAGCTCGAGCGCGAACTGTATCGGGAGGCAGTCCGACGACGCACGGAAGAGTGGCTGACCGAACTACGGTCGCGGAACTACGTGCGAGTGTTCTTGGAGGAGCGTCCTCCTTTGCCATGAGCCGTCCACCGATTCGGCTGGCCATCACGCTGGGGGATGTCAATGGCATTGGCCCCGAGGTAGCGTTGAAAGCGGCGTACGATCCACGCTGCCCTCGTTCGGCGCAGATGGTGCTGGTGGGCGACGCCGCGGTGGTGCAGACGGTTGCGCGTCAGCTCAAGTTGTCCTATCCGCCGCAGATCACAGAGCCGGCCACATGGGCCGGGCGGCTGGCCGTGTACTCGCCGCCGGATTCGCCCCCGGTCCGTTACCGCCCCGGGCAGGTGCACGCCGACGCGGGCCGCGCCTCGGCGGCATGGGTCCGCGCGGCGGTGGGTGGATGGCGTGCGGGTTGGTGGCACGCCATCGTCACCGCGCCCATTCAGAAAGAGGCTTGGTCGCGGGCAGGGATCCGCGAGCCTGGACACACCGAATACCTCGCGCGGCTGTGTGGAGTGTCGGAGGTGGGAATGCTGCTCTCGGGTGGAGGGCTTCACGTTCTGCTGGCCACTCGCCATGTGCCGCTTCGCCAGGTGCCCGAGGTACTCGACGCGAAGCGCCTATGGGCGACGATCTCCATGGCAATCCAAGCGCGCCCGTGGCTAGGATTGCGCGGGCCGGTGGCCGTGTGCGGCCTGAACCCTCACGCGGGGGATGGCGGCGTGCTCGGGCGAGAGGAACAAGAATGGATCGCGCCGCTCCTCCGCCGCGCACGACGTCGAGGTTGGCCGGTCACAGGACCGTGGCCGGCGGACACGGTCTTCTACCGCGCGCGACGAGGTGAATTCGCGATCGTCGTGGCGCTCTACCACGATCAGGGTTTGCCCGCACTCAAGACGTTGGCGATGGACCGCGGTGTCAACATCACGCTCGGGCTGCCGCTGGTGCGGACTTCGCCGGACCACGGTACCGCCATGGATATCGCAGGCCAGAACTTGGCCCGGCCCGACTCGATGTTGGAGGCCATCCGCCGTGCAGTTCAATTGGCGCGCCGTCCCAACCCATGGACGAGCCGTGCGCGTGCATGAGCGTGACCCGTCCCACGGAATTGCGCCGGTGGTTGGCGGACTACGGAATCCAGCCGAACCCGCGGTGGGGACAGAACTTTCTCGCCGACGGCAACGTGGCCCGGTGTATCGTGGATGCGGTGGAACTGGCGCCGGGCGAGCCGGTCATCGAAATCGGTCCCGGTCTGGGAGCGTTGACGGAACGGCTGCTTGAGCGCGGGCACCCCGTCGTCGCCATCGAGCGCGACGCGCGGTTGTGCCAGGTTCTCCAGGACCGGTTCGGCGCGAACTCCGGATGGACCCTGGTGTGCGAGGACGCGCTGAACGTGGACTGGACGCGGTGGGTACCCCATGCGGCGGACACGATTGTGTCCAACTTACCCTACTCCAGTGGGACACGAATCCTGGTACGGTTGTTCGAGCTGGCCCGGCCGCCACGGCGGATGGTCGTGACGATGCAAAAAGAGGTGGCCGAACGCATTGTGGCGCCGGCGGGAGACCACGGGCGCGGGATCGTGTCGATCTTGGCCCAGCGGATCTACGACGTTCAGCTGTTACGCTACATTTCGCCCACTTGTTTTTGGCCGCGGCCGAAGGTGAGGTCCGCGTTGCTGAGGTTCGAGTTGCGCCGCCAGCCTCGGGGTGAACCGGTCTCCACGGTGAAATTGTGCGAGTTTCTCAAGGCGGTGTTCGGGGGGCGCCGGAAGCAACTGTGGCGAGCGTTGGAGCGCGCGGGATGGCTTCCGGAGGCCGCCCGCCGCGCTGGCCCTGCGTGGCTCGCGGAGCTGGGAATTTCGCCGACGGACCGTCCAGAGCAACTCGAAGTGGAAACGTGGACACGGCTGTACACGGCGCTCGCATCATCGCCGCGGGGGTTCGGAGGTCCCACATGCGACTGACATTTTTAGGTACGGGAACCTCGCACGGCGTTCCGGCAATCGGTTGCGACTGTACGGTGTGCAGGTCCGAAAATCCTCGGAACCGGCGCACGCGCAGCAGTCTGTATGTGCAGAGCGAGACCGGTACGGCGGTGCTGGTGGACGTGACACCGGAGTTCCGCATCCAGGCAATCGCCACTGAACTGCGGCGCGTGGATGCGGTCGTGCTCACCCATGCCCACGCCGATCACATCATGGGCATCGACGACCTGCGGCGGATCAACGAGATTCAAAACGGGCCGGTGCCAATCCACGGGTCGCCCGAGACGCTGGCCGTGGTGCGGCGCGCGTTCGCGTACGCGTTCGAGCCCGGGCCCCCCGGCCCGACTTGCCCGGCCCTGGAACTGTGTCCGTGGGACGGCAACGGCTCCGCGATCGAAGTCGGCGACCTTCGTGTGGTGCCGCTGCCGTGCCAACACGGCCCGTTTTCCATCCATGGGTTTCTTTTCGAAGAGGGGCCTCGGCGCGCCGCATATTTTCCGGACTGCAATGGCTTGCCGGATACGACGCTACGGGAACTGCACGACTTGGACGTGATGATCTTGGATGGACTGCGGCCCCAGCCCCACCCGACGCACTTCAGTTTGTCCGAGTCCCTGGAGATGCTGGCACGAATTGGGGCTCGGCGTTCGTTCATCACACACATTTGCCATTTGCTCGAGCACGAGGCTACGCAGGCGGCGCTTCCGGAAGGATGTTTTGTACCGTGGGACGGCTGCGTGCTCGTCCTGCCCTGACGCGAGTAAACGCCGCGGAGGGGCGGAAACCGAGGGAGGCTGGGCGCCCGTGCCGGTCATGACGCCAAAGAGTGCGGGAACTCGGAAACGTAGTTGAAAACCGGGTACGCGGACGTATCGTATTGCATGGCACGTACGCCGTCGACGATGTTGCTGCCACTGGGCGCGGAGGCGCCCTACTTCCGACTGCCCGACACGGAAGGACGCTGGGTTTCACTGGAGGATTTCTCTGGTGCGCCCGCGTATTTGGTGATGTTCATCTGCAACCACTGCCCGTATGTGAAGCACATTCGGGCGGAGTTGGCTCGCCTCTGCCGGGAGTACCAGCAGCGCGGCGTGGCCATTGTGGGAATCAACTCCAACGACGCGCAGCAGTATCCCGACGACAGCCCTGAACAGATGAAAGAAGAAGTCCGGCGAGCCGGCTACACGTTCCCGTACCTCTACGACGAAACGCAAGAGGTGGCCAAGGCGTATCGAGCGGCATGCACCCCGGACTTTTTCTTGTTTGATCGCAACCGCAAGCTGGTATACCGGGGGCAGTTCGACGACAGCCGGCCTGGCAACGGCTTGCCCGTGACAGGCCGAGATCTGAAAGCGGCCTTGGATGCAGTCCTCGGAGGGCGGCCGGTTCCGGAGCACCAAAAACCGAGTCTGGGCTGCAACATCAAGTGGAAGCCCGGGAACGAGCCGGGAGTATTTCCGTTGAGCCCGACATGGGGCGGCACAGCGCCAGTGGCGGGCCGGAAATTGATCGGTTCGGAAGTGTCTCATCACGCGGGCCGTGGGCCGAGACGGCTCGAATCAGAAATCGAACCGGTGTTCTTGCGTAGCGATCGGGGGCTGCCGGCGATTCGATGACCCACGCGCAGCGCCCAGCATCTGAATCCTCGTGGTGATTCTGCTGGTCCAAGTACCCCCTCCAAGCATCGCGGACGCTGAAATCTTCCGCTGTAGACAATTGTGTCTCCGGAGTCCTACCGCCAGACGGTCAGACCCGAAAGAAAGCGCTCGACGAAGAGGCGAACGAAGGCGAACGAAGGTGCCAGACACTTCGCAAAAATCTTTGAAACTCATTGGGGCGCCTTTTCGATCGGAGGGTTTTCTTTTGCGAAAAACTTCGCGAATTTCCACCTCAAGTTTCGGGAAACACCGCAGGGCTCGCGGCAGTGTCGTCTGAGTTAAGCAATCGCCAATAATCGCAACATTTGACTTCCGACAAGAACTTGTCACTCTAAGCTTACGCCGAGATGGCTGCTTCGAAGATCCGACGTGATGTTGGGACACCGGGCCGGAGCCACGGGGAGGTCGAAACTATCTGAAGTGCCCAGCACCGCCGGAGCTCGAAGCTTTCGTATCAATTGCCGGCGGGGTAGTCTGGAGTTCGCGATGAAGGTGATCGGTCGCAAAGTCGTACGGCAAGGGAGGTGCCTGGGGCGCCTGCGGCGCGCAGTTTATCATCTCCGTGGCTGGATCTGGGTGGGTGGGTTCATTGCGGCTTGCCTGGAGAATTTATGGGCGGGTGCACTGCAGAATGGCTCGTTTGAACTCGGGGTTCACTCCCCAGACGGGTGGCGACTGGAAGGCGAAGGAGCATGGGTGGAGCATGCCTATCTAGGACGCCGCGCCGTCGCGGTCACTGGTCATGGCAACGACTCATCCCACTGGCGTACCCAACATTCTCCACTCGAGCCGAATCGGTTCTACTGCTTGACGTTTCGCGTATGGGCACCATCCAATGCTTCAGGTGGCGTCGTGGCCGGATCCGATTTTGCTAACCATGATTTTCCAATCCAGAAAGGCTGGCATACGTATTCATTCGTGTTTCGAACGCCTGAAGAATTGCCGACGAGCGAAATACGTCTTGGACACTGGCATGCGAACACAACATTGGTATTTGACGACGTCGACCTGCGGCCGGTGATCCCGGTTTCCGGCGTACTGTCCGAAGGGGAATGGAGCCACGGGCGGCGATATGTTTTTGAGGTTCCACTGAACGGACAAAGTTTCACTTGGTCTCGGCCGTTGGAACGATTCCGTTGTAATTTCAACACGGACCGGTGGGTGTTTGACGAAGGGTTTGAAGTCACTTATCGGCATTCTGTTCCACCAAGTCTGGTGACAAACGCGATAGTCGAACTGGACTGCCATCCCCATATCCGAGGTACCGGCGTGGTCGAAGTCGCATACCCCCCGCACGGTTGGAAAGTTGTGGGCACCTGGTGCACGGCGGGCACGACTCGGGTTGCGCTACCCCCAGGGACGACTCATGTGCGTTTACGGGCACAAGGACCGCGTGCCAGGTTTCAAGTGCGGCGCTATCGTTACGAAGCCGACCTCGCTTCCCAGGATCTTCCGTTTAGAGTGGGTCGAACAATTTGGCTCAACGTGGAGTCTGCCCAACCCGGCGTAGAAATAGTCGAAGGAAATTTGGATCCGGCTGCCATACATCTTTGTATCGTTGGAGCCCAGACTGATCGATTAGACTCCGTGCGTGCACGTTTAGATGGCACCGCGACTACCTGTACGGTGGAGCCTGGCTCTCGGAGTAATTCGCTTACAGCTCGGATCTCCTTGCATGGGATAAAACCCGGCGACCACCAACTCGATATTGAGCTGTACAATAAAGGAGGGGGACGCGCTGCCTGGTCCTCACGCTTTTCCTGGCCGATTCTGGATGACACGGCCTATGGTTACTGGCTGCCGATCCAAGGACCTCACTCGCTTTGGTGGTGCGAAGGACCGTACAAGGTGAGCCGCTGGCGGCCGGCGCCTACGGCTAGTCGATCAGCCATCGAGGTTACGTTGGCCCGAAATGAATACGAGCCGATCCAATTGATATTAAGGCCGTCCTCTTGGCTAAGTGGCTTGAGAGTCACTCCGCAAAATCTGGATCAAATCCGGGTTCAGGTCCACAAGGTCGCGTATGTACCGGTCACCCGACCGACTGACTCGGCCGGCTCTATCGGTGAATGGCCCGACCCATTACCCGTTCTAACTGAGGCAGACACGTTGGAGGCGGGCATAAACCATCCGCTGTGGATTACGTTTTCCACTTCAGAGGAGACGCCACCTGGCGTGTACACAGGACATCTGTCACTTGCAGCGAGCAACTGGCAGGCAACTGTACCCGTCGTGGTCCGCGTGTGGGACTTCGTCCTACCCACTCGCGCGACGTTGCAAACCTCCTTCGATCTCGATGTGCATGCAATTCGAAAGTATCACAACCTCTCTCGGGAAGAAGATGTGCGACGAGTATGGGAATTATACCTGGCGAGCTTTGCTGAACACCGCGTCTCACCCAGTACGCCGGCCTCTCTAGACCCGGTGCGCGTGGAGGTAAAGGATGGCAAAGTCTGGGTAGATTTCTCGCGATTTGATGCGGCATGTGAATATTGGTTGGACAAGCGAGGGTTCAATTCGCTTAGGATCCCATTGAGCGGCCTTGGGAGTGGGACGTTCCATGAACGGCGCCGAGGCCAGCTGGGGGGAGTCCAGCAAGGAACGGTGGAGTACGAACGCCTAATGCAAGATCAAGGCCGCCAATGGGTTGAACACCTCCGTCAAAAAGGCTGGCTCGATCTTGCGTACGTCTATTGGTTCGACGAACCCGAGCCGAAGGATTACCCGTTCGTAGTCGAAACGATGCAGTTGCTCCGGCGAATCGCGCCGGGCCTTACGCGGATGCTCACCGAGCAACCCGAGCCGGAGCTGTACGGCCATGTGGACCTGTGGTGTCCTGTGGTAGGCGCCGTGGACGAAGCGACCATCGCGGAGCGTCGGCGTATGGGCGAGCGTTTCTGGTGGTACCTATGTTGTAGCCCTCGAGCGCCCCATATTGGATTGTTCATTGACCATCCGGCCGTAGACCTGCGCGTTTGGGCTTGGTTGAGCCGTCGTTGGGGCGTGCAGGGTCATCTGGTGTGGAGCGTGAACTACTGGACTAGCTCCTCGGCCTTTCCCCCGCCGGCGCTTCAAAATCCGTGGCAGGACCCAATGAGCTACGTCAGCGGCTATGGTTACGGGCCTGGCCAAGTCGGCTATTGGGGCAATGGCGATGGTCGTTTCTTATATCCGCCAAACCGAGAACCCGGGAGAGACAAACGGCCTTACCTGGAAGGCCCCGTATCCTCCATTCGGTGGGAAATGCTACGCGATGGAGTCGAAGATTATGAGTACTTTGCGTTGTTGCAGCGTGCGATCGACGACCTTCGGCGCGCACGGCCGGACCATCCGTTGCTTTCGAACGCCGAAGCGGTGGTCCGAGTGCCCGACGAGGTGATTGTGTCGCCCACCGAGTATTCCAAGGACCCCCAGCCGCTGCTTCGCCATCGGCAGCGACTCGGCGAGCTCATCGAACAGCTCCGCCGCGCGATGCGGTCCATGGAGACCCCCACCCAATGAGTCCAGACCTTGGCTTCAACGAGCGTCTGCTGCGTACAGTGCCATTTACGTTGGCCCCTGAGGATGTGGTCGCGGCGGCGGAGCGTCTGAAGCCGCTCCTGCCACCCACGCCGTATCAGCGCTCCGACGCGCTGAGCGAGCGGACGGGTGCAGAAGTGTGGCTCAAGTTCGAGAACGTGCGTCGCACCGGTTCCTACAAGGAACGTGGCGCACTGCACGCGCTGCTGCGGCTCAGCGAAGAGGAACGCATGCGGGGCGTGATCACCATGTCGGCGGGCAACCACGGGCAAGCGCTGGCCTTCCATGCGCGGCGGCTCGGCATTCGGTGCACGGTGGTCATGCCCCAGTACACTCCAACGGTCAAGGTGGAACGTACGCGAACGGCGGGTGCGGAGGTGGTGTTGGCGGGATCGTCGCTGGAGGACACGATCCAGGAGGTCCGAGCACGCGTGGCGGCCAGTGGAATGAAGCTCGTTCATCCGTACGACGATCCGGACGTCATGGCTGGGCAGGGGACCTTAGCTTTGGAGCTTCGCGTGCCCGAGTTCGAGCCGGAGGTGGTGATCGTGCCGGTCGGCGGCGGTGGGTTGATCGGCGGGATGGTCATCGGGACACGTTGTTGGCCGCGTCCGCCGGAAGTCGTCGGTGTGCAGGCGGCGTCGTTCCCTTCTGTGGCGGCGCGGCGCAGTGGCCGACGGCCGGTGTTTGCGGCTCGGAGCGTCGCCGAAGGCGTGGCGGTCAAAGAGCCCAGCTCGACGGCTCTGGCACTGATTGAACAATACGCCGTAGACGTAGAAGAGATCGCGGAAAGCGACATCGAACGCGCGGTGCTGTGGCTGTTGGAGCACGAACGTACGTGTGTGGAAGGCGCGGGCGCGTTGGGCGTAGCTCTACTCCTGCGCGATCTCCACCGGTTCCAAGGGCGGAAGGTGGCCGTGATTCTGACCGGGGGCAACATCGACTTGCCCATTTTTGCCACGATTATTCAGCGAGGGCTCGTGCGTACAGGCCGCTTGGTGCGGCTCCGCATTCGGCTGCACGATGTGCCCGGGATGCTCGCAAAGGTAGCCGATTGCGTGGCGCGCACGGGGGCGAACATCGTCGAAGTGCGTCATCAGCGCTCACACCTCAACTTGACTGCCCAGGAGACCGACCTGGAGCTCGAGCTGCTCACTCGTGGGCCGGACCATATTGCCGACGTGCTCCAACGCTTGGAAAGCGCGGGGTTTCCAGTGACGCGCTTAGACGATGGATCGCCTTCGGAACACGCTCGTGGCTGAACTTGTGCCCTAGGGGCCAGTTTACGAGCAGCAAGAGCCGCACGTTCATCTTCATACCCTGCGGGGTGCGCGCTGTGGTGGGCCCAGGCACGGCGGCCGATGGGCAGTGGTTCGTTACGGAGATGCAGCCGATCAGATCGTTGGGACGGACTCGTGTCTTCGGGATCGTGGCACCCAGCGCCGCCACCTCGCAGGGAAATGTGGCACAGACGCAGGCCCCTACTGCCAGGAGCCAGCCTCTCCCGCCCGCCGCGCACACTTTGGCCGGCTCTGGCCGTGCACTGCCTTGTTCGGCAGGTTCATTCCTAATTTTCGCGATGTTCTCGCCGATTGCGTCGGTGCTGCGTGGTCGTCATCTTCTCACAGCCGCGGTCTCCTTTACCTTTGAAGAAAGAGCCGGCTCGCGAAAATTCCCGCGCACGGTTCGACAACTCGTTCAGTGGGAGGCGTTCAACGCCAAACGCAGGCGCCGCAAGCCCTCTATGCCGTGCATTCCAAACCTCGCGGACCCATTGATACTGAAGGCGTTTCGCGCAATTCGCGAAAGTGTCTGTCACCACTGTCTGTCACCACTGTCGGGCGCCACCGGCAACGCAGTGTTTCCAGGCCTATGACCGCACAGAAGCGGCGACGTGTACCCGCCCTCCAAGCCTTGGAACCATCAAGCCCCAACTTGTCCAAGGCTTGGAGGACGCGTTCAGCATTCCGTCCAAACGTTGGAAAGATCCAACATGCTTTTTTCCAAACCTTAGACGGGACCTGCAGGAGTTCGGTGCTAGCGACCTGCGCGGCGGGTGAATGCCGTCTTGCGATTCGTTCCCAATGAAATT
>CAACVY010000034.1 GCA_900661335.1 uncultured bacterium
AAGACGGTGGTATGGAATGGACCCATGGGCTGCTTCGAAATGGAGCCGTTCGCGAAGGGCACGATGGCCATCGCCAAGGCCATCGCCGAAACCCCTTGCCTGAGTATCGTGGGCGGTGGCGACAGCGTCGCCGCGGTGAACAAAAGCGGACTGGCCGAGAAGATGACGCACATCAGCACTGGCGGCGGGGCCAGTCTAGAATTTTTGGAGGGCAAAGAACTACCGGGCGTGGCAGCACTGACGGATCGGCCGTGAGGTTTCTGGCCGTGCGATCGGGATGGTGGCTTGGGTTGGCAGTTGGGGCAGTCGCGTGGGTTGCTTCGGCCGCGTGCTACGCGGCGGAACCGACCGCGTCGACCGGACGGCTCGAATTTGAGACCACGATCCGAGCTGAGTTCACCGGCTTTGCACCACGTCACGTGGTCGCCATTTGGATCGAAGCGGCGGATGGCCGGTTTGTCCGAACCCTAAAAGTGTTCGGACGTCGGCGACAGAACTGGCTGCAGGTATGGAAAAAATCCAGCGGTGGTGGCGCCCCCGATGCGGTCACCACCGCCACGTGTCGGGACTGGGGCGCTGTGCAAGCCACGTGGGATGGGAAGGACGAGCGAGGCCAAGTGGTCGCCGACGGGCCTTACGTGCTCAAAGTGGAAACCACATGGGATAACTGCTCCGGCCCGGTATTAAAGGTCCCGTTCCAAAAAGGTCCGACGCCGGCGGAGGTCACCGCGCCCGACTCATCGCCGTACAGCCGCACACGACTCGCCTGGACCCCGGGGACTTAAGCCACCTTTCCCATCTCAGAATAGTTACGGCCCGTGGAGCTGGGTGAAGTTCCCCACGTCGGCGCACGGAGTGGACAAGCTCTGATGCTGTCCCCTAGCCTCCTTCAGCAACGCTCGAACACCACACGGCTGTGGACTTAGGCAGATTGGGACGGGACATCGTTCCACCAGTGCTGCCTCGGCGTGGCGACCAACCGAGTTCCCCATCGCTCCTCGGCACGCCGGCCTTGAACGACGATCGAAACCCTGCGTACTAGTCCGGCGACGTGCATACGCCGTAACGGGAGAAGTTTCGGCGTGCGCTGGAAGGGGCGATAGAACAATGGGCCCACGCACGCCCCGCAGTATAGGAGGCGGTCGCTCATGTGCCCCCATGGCCGCCAACACAGGTTGGCGGATCATCGTCTCGGGACTGTACGGTGGGCAGCGGAGTTGGCAAGCGCGTTCGGGGCAGAGTCCTGGGCGGCCCTGGCGGGAAGATGGCGCGACTGGGCCAAACGCTCGCCAGAGTTTCAAAAATACCTCGAACGCACGGCTCGCGCCCCGAGCAGCCCCCGGCCCACGTGGACCACTCCACGGGCGAGGCTCACCCTGCCGTTGACGCGGTCCCAATCCTAGGACATCTCCTCACCAATGCCATCACGGGCCACGGTGGACTACTGGACAGAGTCGAAAAGAGTGCCTGCCTTGAAAACGGTTGAAAAGCGGTTGAAGGATCCCACCCGATCGGAGAAACTCGACCGATCTTTGCAAGCCTTCGCGGCGCTGGTAGAACTACCCTCTGCGTTGGGCGATGCCTTCCAGCGCCCCCGACCCGCGCGACCCCAAGTCTGCCATTGCATTCTTCACTCGCCGGTGGCGTGGTACGCGGGATGCACCTCGTTGCCGTTCAAGGTCTCCTTCGGTCCATTCACGAATGGAGGGACTGGTGACGAACGCTGGGATCATCAATGGTGCGCCATCCTGCGAAAAAAGCGCGCAGCACCTAATTCAGGGTGCTCCGACGTTGCGACGCAGGTTTGACCAGTTCGCGCCCAGATGCGAGCCACGGGTCCACGTAAAATCTCCGGAGCACGTTCGGACACCTGGTGGGCCATGCCCATAAAGCTCAAACTCAAAACCAATATTCCCGAGATTCGTTTCCACGACATGCGGTCCAGTAACGAGGGCCTCGATGCTTTTCCCTCTTCAATCCTAAATGGTTTGATGCCGAGGAAATCGGGAAACAATGCCACCGAAAATTTAGCGAAGGGCAACCTTGCCGAAAGATGACGTTTGGGCGCTGGAGTATGTCCCTCGCGCAGTGCGCTTTGCTCATCTTCAGCAGTCGGATTATGTCGAGGAGAGCCTAGCTCACCTGCGAAAGCGACTTTAGGAACTTGAGCAGGGCCAGCCCCGGTATCCCGGGCTTCCTCGGCTGGGAACGCCGAAGCTAAGCGAACCAGCGTATGCGGATTCCGACGCCAAAGATTCTGATGCAGATTAAGGTCCATGTTCGCGATGGACTGGGTCGAAGCTTGCTGGCTCAAATGTGGCGCCCCGCGCGGGCGCGTGGATGGGAGCAACGACTTCATTTCGGCGTGTATTTCTACCGAAAGATTGGGACGCCCGTAGCACTTGTCTGGCCCGCCGCACGGCGCTCGAAAACGCTTTATCTTCGTGACCAGCCCGAGGCGTCGGCCACTCGTAAAGAAAGACGACCGGAAGTTCGACTCCATGGTCCGGAAAGATGCTTAGCCAACTCCAACTACTCGTCGCCTCATGCCAAGACTTCGCAGTTTGGGTGCGGCGCTGCCGCGAACGCCGACCGGTTTCCTCTTCTCACTGATCTGTCTCAAGGAACAACGGCGTGGAACTGATCTTCAGGCGCAATCGACCATCGGCAACGGGTTGCACGGCCTCTTTCGCGGGCGGTAGGCTCGTGGGTGTTTCGGTGATCCTCACCGTGCGCCAAGGCCACGAAAGGGCCACTTCTGTGAACGGCTCCGGGTCGCCGGGCAATCGGCGACGTCCATCGTCGTACCAAACGACCCACACCGGACGCCGCTCGACCACAAATCGGTACGCCCAAACTCCTGGCGCCAGGGTCAGTGGCTCGACGCGAGAGAACGCCCCTAGCTTCTTCACGACCAAGCTCAACGCATGCCACGCCGGGCGCGGGGAGCCGGGTCGCCGCGGCCAGCCTACTGTGTCCACCATCCCCTGGAACCCGGCCGTGCTCGCGATGGTCGGCACCCACGTCAGCGGGGCCCAGTCTTCTAAGTTTCCGACGTTGATGCCATCCAACCCTTCCGCCATCGCTAAAATCACTTTTTTCACCAGGCCGCGGGATTGTTCGGCTCGAAACCACGCCATCGCCTCCGCATGGGCCGGATCGCGCGCGTTGCGCAATGCACGCAAGGTCTTCTCAATTCCGTCCTGCTGCGCCGTTGTGTACGGCGGCACGGGCTGGTGCCAAAACATCATCGGCGAGGCCGTGCAGTTGACGTCGCCAACCCAAATCGGCTTCTGGTACCCGCGCTCGCGCATGGTCTGTCGGAGAAATCGCGCCATCCCGCAGATTTCCGTCCAATCACTCAGCGAGTGAAACTCCACCACGTCAAATAACTCGGGATGGTCCAGCAGCGCACGGATGTCGGCCAGATATTGCTCGGTGGTCTGCCGACGCTTGGCCGGCATTGCGGCCAACGTCGACGGAATCTCGGCCGGATCTGGATGCCCCTCAAATAGCCCCGCGAGGAAAAACCCGATCAGAATCACCTTGGCGGATGGGTTTTCAGAGTGAATGACCTGGTGGGCGAGGCGAAGTAGTTCGAGGTACTCGTCACGAGTCCCACGCCAAAACCCCGTGCCCCATTCGGCTTCGATTTCCCAGTACTCCACCGGATACTGAAGCCCGGGCACGTGGTCGGGATGAGCAGGGTTGTACCGGCGTACGAGCGCACGAAGGAAGGCCTCATAGTCGGCCAAGTACTGCCGTTGGATCGGCCAGGTACCGCCGCCGATTCGCTGAATGGGCCGGGAAGAGGCCCATCGATTGATGGCCCGCACGTACACGTGGATATGCCGGAAGCCCGCCCGCTGATATTCGAGGATCAACCGGTCGGGATAACTCCAATCGTACGTGTGCCGCCCGCCCACGGGCGGCCTTGGTTCGATATCGTCCCACGCGAACCCATTGCCCTGTGCCTTGGCCCAGCGGACGCCGGTGCGCGCATACACCTCGGCCAGGCCCGGAGCCATGTACTCGACGCCGATCGCGAACGAGCCCGGCTCGCGTTCGACGGCAGGCGACAGGGCCCCGAGCGTAGCGGTCTCCAAGACCAGACCGAGCGCTGACCGTCCCCATGAAGTACGCCAATTCACCCGACCACCCGAGGCAATGGTAGCCGGATTTCATTATCGTGCGAGCCGCACAGGCACCACCGGCGCCGGCCCTGCACGTACGCTCAAGGAACGGTTTTGCCCAAGGCACGTGTCACGGAACAGCCGACTTGGGCAGCTCAACCCGCGGAGGACGCAAGTGGCGCACCAAAAACTCCGCGCGGACCTGTCGACCGAACGGCGTCTCCGCCGCCCCATGGCCAGCGCTAAGAATGGGCATGAATTCGAACGGCCGCCCCGCACGCTGCAAGGCCGCCACCAACTGGTACGTGCAGGTCGGGTCCACGTTGGTGTCCCGGTCACCCACAATCAACAACAAGTGCCCGCGGACGCGATGGGCGTCTTCAACATTCGAACTGCGGACATAGCTGTCGTCCACTGGCCACCCCATCCATTGTTCGTTCCACCAAATCTTGTCCTCGCGGTTGTCGTGACAACCGCAATCGGCCACGGCCACGCTGTAGAAGTCCGAGTGCTCAATCAAAGCCCGAACCGCGGTCTGGCCACCGGCGCTGCCGCCGAAAATTCCCACACGGGAAAGGTCCATCCAGGGACGCTGGGATGCGGCGGCGCGGATCCAGGCGATCCGATCCGGAAACCCCGCGTCGCGCAGGTTTTTCCAGCAGACGTCGTGGAAGCGTTTCCCGCGATGGTTGGTGCCCATGCCATCGGCCTGAACGACGACGAATCCGAGGTCGGCCATCGAGTACAAGAGGCTGTGCTCGCCGAACTGTTTGGGCACATGTTGGTCCTGCGGCCCTGCATACACGTGCTCGAGAACGGGATAGCGAAGTGAGGGGTCGAACGAAACCGGCCGAACCAATATGCCCCAAATGAATGTGACCCCATCGCGCCCGGGCGCACGGATTCGCTCCGGAGGCGTCCAGCCATGCGCAAGCAAGGCGGAGATGTCCGCGCGTTCCAAGACCGCGATCAGCCTACCGTCGTACGACCGGCGTAGCTCGTGCACGGGCGGGTGGTCCACTCGAGACCAACACGCCACGAAGTAATGGCGGTCAGGCGAGAATTCTACTTCGTGATCACCATCGGCCGCGGTCAACTGGACGAACCCAGACCCGTCGAGGTTCACTCGGCACAAGTGGCGATGGTATGGATCTTCATCGGGCCGAAGCCCGCTGGCCATGAACCACACTTGGCGCGCGTCCTCATCCACGTGCAGTACTTCACGCACGACCCAGGTCCCCCTCGTGAGCTGTCGGGGCGGCACGTTGGAATGCACCGAGTACAACCACAGGTGGCACCAGCCGTCGCGCTCGCTGGTCCAGAGCAACTCCCCAGTGCGGTCGAGCCAGTACCGCCAGCTCTTGTGCGTGTAGTCAATGAACGTGGGACTAGTTTCTTCGACCACCACGCGCACCGCGCCTGTGTGTCGCTCCACAGCAAGGATGCGATAGACCTGGTGGCCGCGCTGGTTGAAGTCGAAGTAGAACTCTCGCCCGTCCGGCGCCCAGCGCACGGGAATGTGTAGACTCGTGCAAAACGCCTGGGTGGCAAGCGGAGTTTGGATGGCGGCCCAAGCACACCCGGTTGGGTCCAGTCGAAAGAGAACCGGGAATGGCTGAGGCAATGGGTCGCCCGGCTTGCGGTATGGGACCCAGCGTACCTGCGTCGGCTGCCCCGGACGCTCAGGTCGCCGCACGATCGGGATCTTCCGCGGAGGCACTGGGGTTCCACGCGTGATGACCCACGCACGCGAATCCGGAGCCCATTGAATTTCGTGGTCCCATTCGGGCTGTCCATCGAAGGCGGTCGCCAAGGCCCGGGCGGCACCGTTGGAAAGGTCTTCGAGCCAAACCACGTGGTTCCGAATCTCTACACACCAGCGGCCATCGGGCGATGTACCGGGCTTGACTGAGGGCGCATGCCGCGGTTGGCCGGGGCCATCTACGATCACGGTGACGGGTTCGTGGGGGGCTTGGAACACTCCAAGATCCTCACCGTCCTCGCTCCGAAACAACCAGACATGGCCTGCGAAGGTGGACTGAGTGTGCTTCTCACCAGGCGCCAGTTCGGCATAGTGCACGGTGGTTCCTTGAAAATCCACCCAAAGTAATTGCACGCGTCGGTCCATCTCGTTTCGCACAAGAAGCGTCACGGCCGGACCGGTCCGGGTGGTTCGCTTCCGCTCGATGGTCATCGCCGAGGTGCGAAGTGGTTCCGGCTCTGGCAGCCCGAGTTGGGAGGGCTGTGGCGCCGCCACTCGCTCGCCCGTCTCCAGCCGCACGCGCACGTACTCGGTGGAGTTGGGACCTACGCGGACACGGTACCAGAGCGAACTGCCGTCAGCCTCCCAGTGGACCGTGATCCGATCACGGAATACCAGAGAGGAAAAGTCGGGGCCTGCATGAGAGCCCAACCCCACGAGATTCACAGTGAAGCATGACCCCGCAGCCAACTTGCAAAATCGGTTCATCGTGCTCCTTGTCCACCGAGAATCGTGGCATTCACCACAGGATCGCACGGGACCTACCACGCGCGAGGTCGAGCGTCAACCATTACAGCGGCGACAGATTGGTCGTCCGGGGTTAAACGCCGGACTCCATCGGTGTTTCGACTTTGAGCACTCACGCTGGCCCTTCAGCGGGCGGGATCGAGGCCGGGAAATTGCTTGGCGGAAGGTCTGGGCCGCCGAGGGATGCGCGTGAGGAGTGAGTCCGCTTGAGTTCCGCGCAGCATTCAGATACCCTGGACAGGCGTTTCCCGAAGGTCGGGAACACCGGAGGAACGTACGATGTCGGAAATTATGGACATTTTCGCCCGTGAGATTCTGGACTCGCGTGGCAACCCAACCATCGAAGTCGAAGTCACTTTGTCGGATGGCTCCGTGGGACGCGCCGCGGTGCCCTCGGGGGCTTCGACCGGCGAGAATGAGGCGATCGAGCTACGCGATGGCGACAAGAAGCGATACCTCGGGCGGGGCGTTCTTAAAGCCGTCCGAAACGTCAACGAAGTGATCGCCCCGAAGTTGTTCGGATTTGACGCGCTGGATCAGGTGGGACTGGACCGACGGCTGTGCGAGCTGGATGGTACTGAAAACAAGTCCAAGCTCGGCGCGAACGCGATTTTGGGCGTCTCGCTGGCCACAGCCCACGCGGCGGCGAACATGCTCGGGGTGCCGTTGTTCCGTTATATCGGGGGCGCCAACGCGAAAGTGTTGCCGATCCCGATGCTGAATGTCCTCAACGGTGGCGCACACTCGGATGCCCCGGTGGACGTGCAAGAATTCATGATTTTCCCGCTGGGCGCGCCCAATTTCCGAGAGGCCATTCGGTGGAGCGCTGAGGTGTTTCACGCTCTCAAGAGCGTGTTGAAAAAGAAGGGATTGAGCACGGCCGTCGGCGACGAGGGTGGTTTTGCGCCGAACCTGCCCAACAACCAGGCGGCTTTGGACGCGATCATGACCGCCATCGAGACCGCCGGCTACAAACCCGGAAAAGACGTTGCCATTTGCTTGGACCCCGCCGCAAGTGAGTTCTACGACGCGAAGAAGAAGCGGTATGTGTTCCACAAGAGCGATGGATCCGCGCGCACGTCCGAACAACTCGTGGACCTGTGGGAATCCTGGGTAAAGCAGTATCCCATTGTGAGCATCGAGGACGGCATGGCGGAAAGCGACTGGGATGGCTGGAAGCTGCTGACGGAACGGCTGGGCGGGAAAATCCAATTGGTGGGCGACGATGTGTTCGTCACCAACATGAAGTTCCTCCGCAAAGGCATCGAGATGGGAGTCGCCAACTCGATCCTCATTAAGGTCAACCAGATCGGCACGTTGACTGAAACGCTCGATACGATCGAGATGGCGCGGCGGGCAGGCTATACCACGGTCATCAGTCATCGTTCTGGCGAGACGGAGGATGCGACGATCGCCGACATCGCGGTGGCGACCAACGCCGGCCAGATCAAGACGGGTTCGATGAGCCGTAGCGACCGGATTGCGAAATATAACCAGTTGCTGCGCATCGCCGACATTCTCGGCGACGACGCGGTGTTTGGGACGCGGATGTACGCTGGCCGGTTCTGATCGGTCTCTGCGCCGCACAGTTGCAGCGGCGGGGCTCTCGACGTAGGCTCTGAGACGGTCGGGGCGTAGCGCAGACTGGTAGCGCGTTTGGTTCGGGACCAAAAGGTCGTGGGTTCAAATCCCACCGCCCCGACCATGTCTTCATGTCCCTTCGGTGGCCAACGGCATGTCCGCTCTGCCTGTGGACACAAGGCCGTTCCGATTGGCCCGCGGGCGGCTGCGCTGTGCGGGGTTGCTTGGGCCGCCTTAGCCTGCGCTTTGTGGCTCTCCACTCGTCAGAGATCCAGGACGCGGACGGAAGAGCCGACCACGAATCGGCGGGAATGGGCATGGGTCTGCTCCGGCCCATGTGGTCGCGGCCACCAGCGCGGAAAGAGGAATTCGCTGCTCGCCCATGCCGAGACATGCGGCGCAATTGAGACCAACAACTTCGTAATCGTGCAGTTTGATTCCTCTGGATGTGGATCCTCACTTTTCCGCGCTTTTGCTGCTTCGGAGTCGTCGCAAAAAGGTTGTTTTGCCCAGATCTCCTTCACGGAGGTTCGCCGGTTCCTGAGTCTATCGCCTGGGTGTGCCAAGGCCCCCATTCGGCCACTCGCACGCGAACCAATGCGATGTTTCCATCGCCGTAGCCGCGGGAGTTGAGAAACAGTTAAGCCCCCCAGGTGCCTTCGCCGTTCAAGGGTTGGACGACCCCATGCCCAGCTTTTCCAAATCTTGGACACAGCCTGAACAAAGTCGTTAAGCTCCGAGTGAAGAGACGGCCCACAGGTCCGAACCTTGGAACGCCACTCATGCGAGAAACTGAAATGCCTCCGCGCTGCGGGGCTCGAGTGCCCGACGCTTTCGCCAAATACTCATTCCGTGCGCGACTCCGAGCGCTTTACGGATATCACGTTGCGGAGCGCCGCTAGAGCCGCCGTTGGAAGCTAAATTAGGTCATAGCCGAGGCGAGGTACCAGGCACTGAAGTTCTGCAGCTTGGGACTGCAAAACGACAGCCCACGCGGGACCACCTACGGCGCATGCTATGGATGGGCTGTTTCGGCAATGGTCACATCATGTCGGACGCGGTCCAGGTACAGTTCCCACGAAAACGGCACCGACCCAGTGTGGATCAAAGGCACGGGGCCATAGTAGGGCCGAGCCTGTTCGACCAGGGCCGTCCAGTGCTCCAGCGCTTGCCGAAGGTGGCGGATGGCTCGGTCTCGCTCACTCGTCCGGCCGGTAACTCGATAGGTTTGAAGCGCGACCCCTGCGCGAAGCTTCTCGGCAAAGTAGAGGCACAGGCGCGCCCAAATCCGCACATCGGCTATCTCGAACTCCACGGCATCCGCACATGGTCGAAGTGTCTCCAACAACGCCAGTGCACGCTGGCCATTCCTCTCCAGGTCGTCCGCCAACGCCCACGGAGTGATCGTTGCGGGTGGAATTGGCTCTCCGCGCGATATACGCCGAACGAACTCCGCGATGGACATGTAGGATGGATCCAGAGGTTCTTGATTGATCAACTCGTCCACCGAAATAAAAGGGGAATCATCCACCCAGGACTGTTTCGTGGTTGTGGGTTTCGGCGCCAAAAAGCCCTCACAGTACAAGGTGAAATCCCAAGTCCCCTTGTGAACGCTAGCCAAGAGCAACGGCATCCGGCTCACCGCGCTGAACGCGGGTAGCAGAACTTCTCCGGTTCCCACGCCATACCGTTCATCGAACGCTCGAGCAAACACCCGGTCGGGCGTGGTGGGGTCGTACAGCAAGCGTCCCCACAACTTGTAGAACAGCCATTGACGCTGAAACGCGTAGCGCCAAGGGATCCGCGGATCCGGTCGCTGGAGATAATCGCGGGCAGGAATGTAGCATTCCGAGCCAACGATGTAGCCGCCGACGTAGTCGTGTCCATTGAGTTGGATGTGCTCACGGATGAACTCCGGTTGGCCCCAACGGAGGATGAAGAAATCCTCGTTCCGAATCGTCCAGACGATGCGATAGTTCTTCGGCGGTGGGTTCCAATACGTGTCCGTGAGCGGCCCACCGTGCACCATCGAAAGCCGCGGGGAGGAATGCCCGTGGGACCAATTGAACTTGAATTCAAGCCAAATCGGCGTTGGTAGGTCCAATTGCTCTAACGCGCGGCGAGTCATCTGCTCGGTGTCCACGCTGGTCGAACCGCCGGAATGCTTCGTGGCCGACAGTGGCGCTCGGTAGATGAGTCGAACAGGGTGCTGCGCTGCCCGCATGCCGGCGATGATGGTGCGTTCAATCCAATCTTTTCGCTCTTCTGGAGTCATTCCACCCATTCCCTCGCCGAGGGTCACCCCCAAACCGGCCAGATCCGGGTATTCCTCCAACACCTGCGTCACACATTGCCGGGTATACCGTTCGACCAGCTCGGAACGATCGCCTTCCCCGAAAAACTCCATTCGCGCACTCAATGGCGACACGCCTCTGGCACGGGCAAATTCGGGCGAAACAAAGATGTTCCAGTTGACCATGTAGACTGAAATTCCCCGCTCGCGGGCCATGCGGAGCAGTTGGCGCCAGAAGTGTTGCCAACGCGCAAGTTCCTGGTCAGACATCCCGCACGCCTCAGGAAACTCCTTCGGTCGGATCATCAGAGTGAACGGATGTAAGCTCCAGAGCGTTAGCGTGTTGAACCGATTTTCCGCCATCAGGTCCAGAAACTCGTTCCAAAACTCCAAACTTCGACAAGTTTCATCGTGAAGTTGCAGCGCCTCATGGCGTCGGTATGACATCCAAGGCAGGTTGAACTTGATCGCGCGAAAGGGAAACCGTGGGGCGACCGTTTGGCTGTGGATTCGGTCCCAGCCGCCGTCGCGGATTTGCTCACCCAGTTCCATCGCGCCATACATCGCCCCGCACGCGTCTCCTCCGACCACTTGTACCACGTTAATGTCCGCGTTCCGGTGTAGCTCGACGCGAAAGCCCTCCGGCGGAATCGCGGGCAAGTCTGCCTCGCGTCGAGTCCGTACGACTATGACCGCGCGAGCTGTGCCGGTCCCGTTCGTGGCGTCCCACGGCGCCGTTGCCGGAAGCTCACGTTCCACTACCTCGTAGCCCGCCGCCTTCAACTGCTGTTTCAAACTTCGTGCGCCATGTGGGATGGGAAGCGTTCGCTCGTACCCCAGGAGGACCCACGGTGCACGACGCGCGGCCGACTCCGTTCGATCGGCGTCCGACGTGCCCTGTGCACACACCCACGTGAAGAGAACCTGCCCAGCTACGAGACGAACGGCCCAACCCCTCGCACCTTTGTGCCGTTCCATATGAAGACACCTCCGAATTTCCCTGACGGACAAGGCGAGCCCGTGCCTCCAACCACGCCCGTGGTTCCCATGCCTCGACCCATCACGAGCCTTCGCGCTCATCCAATTGCGATGGGGATCGCTGTCGAGGCGACCTTATTCTTGCCACCCGCGCTTCTGCTTGGCCCCCACCTATCCGACTGCATGGCCCACCCCCCAATGTCCCTCAGCCTCGCCAAGGCCGCAAACGCCGAGGCTCGACCTCTGCCAATACGGACAGGAATATATTCACGTCTTCGACGATCTGGAAGTCGTACATTCCTACGCACAAAAAGTCGGCGCCGTGTTCGAGCGCATAGCGGAACCCATCCCGCGGGTGGATGGCGCCCGCCGCCAACGTCTTGAACGCGATCCAGGGTTCGGGCCGATTTGCCATCCAGACCGCCACTTCCTCCGGCTGATCGCAGTAACGGTTGTCGTGGGGCGGTTCTCCAGGTCGAGCGCTCCAATAGTTGAGGTGATGGAAGGTCTTCATCCAGAAGTCCACTTGGAGCCCGTGTTCGACACACGCTTGCAAGGTCTTCAGGTCATGGGCGCCGATGCCCGCTGGTAGGCGCGCGGACCGGATGAGCTCGAGTGCTTTTGCGATCGTATCGACTTGGCCAGTGCGGATGAGGCGATCAGCCGTTTCGCCCTGCACGTAACAGGCGGCCGCACCTTTGTCGATCGAAACGCGCACGCGCTCCAAGAGATCCGCACCTCCGCAGTCGGAAATGAACAGGATTTTTCCGCCCGTGTATTTCCAGTAGCGGTTGATCACATCGCAGAGAATCGGGTTGGTGAGGAGTGCATTGATCCCGCACTGCTCGGCCAGCGCGAGCGTCTCGTAGATTTTGCCCTCATGGTGGTAGGCCTTGACCAATTTGGACACGTACAACAGGTCCCGCGCATGGGCCCATCCGCCGATCAGGTTTCCGCCCAGAATCAGCCGGCTGACCGGGAGCGATCCAATGCGGCCAACGGGCACGCGGCCTTTCAGGTCCTTCAACTGCGAAAATTGGAAGGTCGGGATGGTGGCGGACGTGGCTCCATCGATTCGGCCGCGTAACGCCTCTTCTTCGTGAACCCGCCAACCGCGGCGGCGCAGCCAGGAGATCGTCCAAGCGCCCAGCACGGGCAATCCAACAAGATGGGCCAGGACGGCCCGGCGGGGCCAGACCACTGCATCCGAGGCGGACCGTTCCGCAAGCGACGGCGGCTCCTCCGCAGGCCCCAGTTCTCCTTGTACGCGCCGGCCGCGTCGCAAAGCGATCCAAGCGTCCAATCCCCACATGATCCGACTCGGCACCACGGCCAAGGCAACCAACACCATAGCCTCGAGGAAAACCTCGTTGACGATCAAGTCCTCTTTCGGATTCACCCAAGGCAAAGACACCGGCGGAAGGACGACGAGTGCAGGGTGCGCAGCGTAGTAGAGCCCTAGCAATATCGCACCCAGTACGGCGGCTAGGCGAGTGCCCCACCCCAATAAGAGCAACGTTCCCAAAATGAGTAAGCCCCATATGTTGAGTAAGTCAATCAGCCGAAGCAGACCAGGGTGATTTGCAATCGAACGGAAAAGTTGCTCGAACGGGCCGTAGGCCGTCGCAAGATAATTCTTAGCAGTCCAGTCCCCTTGCGCCAGCTTTGCAACGCCTTCGTGGAAGAGATGCCAACCCACAACAACGCGCAACAGCGTCAATGAACTGCGAATTGATACCGGCCAAGATCCACCATTCGTTGGTCGCGCATTCACAGAATCACTCTAGTACGGCGATAGCGGACGAGCAACCTACCGACATAGAACCTGTCCCAAGGTTTCGACAACCCGACCGGGCCTCTGAGGGAGGAGGACGCTTGCTTGTCATGCGCAGAGCGCCAAGTCGCCTTGCAGCCATATGAGTTGGACTCTATTCCGCGCCACAATGTTGTCACAGTACCCATCATCCGCCTTACAGCCAAAACTGCAGGCCCTTTCCTCCTGTCATCCATGCTCTTAATCGAAACGCATTCCTGGCGGAAAATCCGAACCGCACAGTGGTGATCCAACCGCTGTCATCGCACACGTGTTCCGGTATTACAGTTCCATGCGGCACTGGGGACAGTCTTAGGTCTTGACGACGCGCTCAGCGGCCCAAAAAATTGCGTGCAGCATTGGTGTCACCCGGGAATCGAGGTATGAGAGCGCGACAGGCGGTCGAGTATGGGTTGTTGGGGTGCTTCATGGCAATCCACTGGGCTTGGGGCGCCACGTACTTTGTGGACGCAAGCCGTCCCGATGACTCTGGCGACGGTCGGAGCTGGGCGACAGCCAAGAAGACAATTCAGGCCGCCGTGGATCTAACGGTCGACGGCGATACTGTGGTAGTGGCGAGTGGAATTTACGACCTCGGGGGACGACCGGGACCTGGAAGTTCTTTAACCAACCGAGTTGTCATTACAAACGATATAACGGTTCGAGGCATTGATGGACCCCAACACACCGTGATCCGAGGCCAAGGCCCTCTCGGAGATGCCGCAGTACGCTGCGTGTGGATGGCAAAAGGAAGGCTCGAGGGATTCACATTGCGTGAAGGTTACACACGGACGAGCGGTGATCTTACTAAGGATCGGTCCGGAGGAGGGGCACTTGTGTTAGGCGGGGCACTGTCCAATTGTCTCGTTGGCGCCAATACTGCCCACGGACTGGGCGGCGGAATCTACGGCGGAACGCTTTACAACTGCACTGTAGTTGGTAACTCCGCCCAGCTCGATGGCGGAGGGGCAAGTGGTGCAACGCTGAATAATTGCTTCGTCCAGTTTAACTCCGCAACATGGGGTGGGGGTGGGACGGCGTCCTGCACAATGTATAACTGCGTTCTGACCGGAAACTCAGCGGGCTTTGTGGGTGGGGGCGCAAAAGGAGGAACATTGTTCAATTGCACTATCGTCAACAATACGGCGGAGGAGGGTGGCGGGGGCATCTATGGCGGAACCGCATATAATTCGATCATTGTTTATAATACCTATCCGAACTATGAAGAGTCGACGCTTCGCTACTGCTGCTCCCAGCCGTTACCGCCCGGAGATGGCAATAAAGATGCAGACCCGCTTTTCCAAAACGGACCCGGAGCAAACTTCCGCCTTCTAGCAGGATCGCCCTGTATTGACGCTGGACAAAATGGGTGGGGTTTTCCAGCTGGACCTCCTTGCGACATGGACGGAACACCTCGTGTGGTCGGCCCACGGATCGACATGGGGGCGTACGAATTCCCCTTCACTCCTGCAGGCGTTCATTACGCATGGCTGCAACAGTATGGCCTGCCAATCGATGGCTCGGTGGATCAGGTGGATCTGGACGGCGATGGAGCACTGACCTGGCAGGAGTACGTCACGGACACTGTGCCGACCAATACCGCCTCGGTGTTCCGGCTACGGATTTCAGATGACGGGCGGGTATTGACTTGGCACAGCTCAAACGGGCGACGGTATACGCTTGAGCAAACGACCAACCTTGCGGCGGGGACCTTTATGCCCATCCCCAACGCTGTGGATCTGCCCGCCACTCCTCCCCAAAACAGCTTCACGAACGAGTCTGCCAACAGTTCCCCTGCCTTCTTCCGCGCCAAAGTACGGCTAGAACACTAAACTTGAAATAGCGCACGACGCACGGAGCACGAACAATCGGCAAAACACCGAGCTGAGTAACTCCCGGTTGGAGGCTTCCCATCCAAGCCCAACTGGGTACATGTCTTCGTTGACACGCAAAGTTCAAGTCGTTCCCGAAGAACGAACACCTAGCCGTCTGGATCACTTGGCCCCGTGTTCAGTCCCTACACGTAGATGCGGCCGAGCGACCCGAGGGACAGCTTGAATTACCGAGGCTCGCGAGAATTGGCGCGCGGCATTGGGTGGGGCCTCCAAGCTGACAGCGAACTAGTCGGATGCACGCGAAAACCCTACTAGACTTCAACAAAGGCGAAGATGCAGGCCTTGCCCTCTGACTCCCATCCACTTCATTCCCGTAGCCGGCTTGTACGCAAACCTCAGAACGATGAGTATATGTCTAGTATGAAACTTCAGATTTGGGATCGGCCAGAACTCATGTCGGCAGCGCTCGCGGATCGGCTGCAAGCGGCGCTGCAAACCGGACCCGAATCAGCGGTGATGTTGGCGGGCGGTTCGACCCCGATAGACGCCTATGCACGCCTCTCCCGGTTCGCTCTGGAACCTCAACGATTCGCTCGGGTTTTTCTGAGCGACGAACGTTGTGTCGCCCTAGATTCCCCCGAGTCTAACCAGGGCCGAATTCGCCCGCTCCTTGACGCCGCTGGGATGCCACGGGATCGTTTTTTGTCCATTCCCGTCGGCGAAGGCCCGATGCGCGCGGCCGAAGAGTTTGACCGCGTGTTGACCCAGTGGGTACGCGCCCACGTACGGATACATCTTGGATTGCTCGGACTCGGCGCCGATGGGCACACGGCCTCGTTGTTTTCTGCCGCCGACGTCGCCAACGCTCGTACCAGCGGTCGGTTTGCCATCGCAATCGCTCGTCCGAGCGGACCGTGGCGAGTAAGTGTCACGCCCCAGCTACTGGCTCGGGTAGAGGAACTTGTTTTCGTCGTCACTGGTGAATCCAAAGCAGAGATCCTTGCGAAGTTCGTTCGCGACCCGGAATCGCTTCCTGCCGGCTTGGCAACTCGGGGCCACTCTGGGGTCTCGGTGTGGGCCGATCGCGCAGCCGCGAGCCGTTTGAATTCAGCGTGAGACTGTACTCGTCCATTCAGGTAGTCACGGCATCCAAGAGCAGCAAGTACTTGTATGCGCTCGCGGCGACAGCTCTTGCGTTGCTGGCGCATCGGTTTGCCGCGGCTCCCACACCCGAAGGCGTCCTCCCCGCACCCGAGCTGCCGTTACCCGCGGATTCCTCTCGTTCGGGCCCGCCCTCCCCGGCACAACCGTCCGACGCCAATCCCACCGTCGCATCACAACTCTCGGAGCGTTGGAAAGCCGTGGAAAGCGAGAACGTCGCATTGCGGCAAGTCCAGGCCAACCTGGAACAGGAGAATTTCCGCCTCCGACAGCAACTGCACGACGTGCTGCAGTGGATCCTCGACAACTTCCGCGGCCGGTACCCGATTCCCGAGCATCTCGTGGACCGACTGCACGTGACGACCTTGAACGACGATTTCACTGTCCACGATGATTTTGCTGCGCTCGTTCGCCTTTCCCCGGAGGAACGCCGGCAGTTGGACGCAGCGTTCCAAGCCGCCCACGGTATGACCCTGGGCATCTATGCGGAGGTACTTCGGGCTACGGTCCCCTCGCCCACCGAGTTGGTCCTGGAGATCCCGCCCCACGAGGATCAAGGCGCTCTCGTCCGTCAGCAAATCCGCGACGCGTTGCGCGCGGTCTTGGGTGATGCACGCCTTCCGTGGGCGGAAGCCACCGCCACCAATGACCTTGTGCGCCGGTTCGGCTACTTCGGCCATGGCACACGTACGGTCCGATTCCAATTGGTCGAGTCCGACGAACGCTCCGAGCCGCGGATCCGAGTCCGCGACGAGCACTCAATGGAAGACCCCGCCGGCGGACGCACGATGACAATTCGGGAATTTTCCGCCGACCAGTTGCCCCATGAGTACGAATCCCTGCTACAGTTGCTACCCAGCCCTTGACGACGGAGATGACGCCATGGACGTTCTCGATGCTTTGATGACTCGGTGCAGCATTCGCCGGTTCCGGAGAGAACGAGTTCCGCGAGAAGTTGTGAACAAGTTCCTGCAGGTCTTGTTTCGCTCACCGTCCGCTGCGGACGCACGGCCCTGGCAGTTCGTGGTGATCGATCGTCCAGACATCTTGGACGCGCTCGGGCGAGCCATGCCGCACTGCGACATGCTGTTGAGTGCACCCTTGGGCATCCTGATTTGCGCAGATCCCGCTCGGGAAAAAATTCCAGGATTTTGGCCTCAAGACTGCGCCGCGGCGGCCGAGAATCTCCTACTGGCTGTGCACGGGGTTGGGCTGGGGGCAGTGTGGATCGGTCTTCACCCAGTTCCAGACCGCGAGCGCACTGTGCGCGAATTGCTCAAGGTGCCCGAATCGCTCGTACCATTTGCGCTGATCGCCATCGGGCCATCGGCCGAGCGACCTACGTGGGAGGACCGCTATGACCCTTCCCGAATCCACTGGAACGCCTGGGGCGTCCACGAACCCGACGCCCGAACCTCCTAGCCCGACGCCGTCCCCTTACGAGCGCCGAGTGAGGACGGTGGCGGACGCCTTGCGGGCCATCATCCGAGACGTCCATCTTCGTGACTATGGCCATCCTGCGCCGGGCGCACCTCCATGGGCTCTCAACCTTACGGTGTTCGTCGAACCGGCCCGGAACTGGGAAGTGCGTTTCGTGCCCAGCTTGGCGGAACAAGTGCAAGCCCAACTCGACGAAATTCACACCGTGGCCGGCGTCTACCGCGATGGCGCGGTATACTGCTATAAGTGCTCCTCCAGCGTTTGCGAACACGCCACACCCCCCACGCCGTTGTCGGTGTTCGGCGGGTACGACCCAATGGGGAAGCCAGAGTGGCTGGAACTGGCCCAGCTGCTCCTCCGCCGTTCAGATCGGCGCGTCTCCGATTTGTTTGACGACCCGCCCCGGATCGTGTGTGTTCTTATGACGGGACACGAGCTACGCCAGCGGCAGTTGCCCGAGTTTGGCCGTTCGTCGCGCAGCTACGCAATCCTAGGCCAATTGGCGGCAGGGTACTTCGCGGCCACGCCGACTCGCGCAAGCGCAGAGCGCTTTGCACTCACGTTGCAAGTCGTGGAGTCCCACCCGCGCCCTGGCCTGGTCCGCGTCCACCTCAACACGCTGGCCCGCTTGCCAGACCCCGAACGACCCATCGAAGAGTGGCTGGCCTCCGACTCCGGCATGGCCATCGCTCGCGCGCGTACCGTCGCCCGTACCGCAGTGGAACGGCTCAACCGTTTGCTCGACGATCTGCCCCGCGATGCCCCGCCCGCTCATCGAAGACAAATCCTCGGCCGACTGCCCGCCATCCTCCGACAGTGCGCCGAGTCCATTGAACGGGCGAGTCGGCAAGCGCATCGCCGCACCCGGCACGCTGAACAGCGGCGGGTGGAACAGCGGCGGCCCGTTCCCAAGGCCCTCGAAGATCTCCAGAACGCGCCCACGCACGCCTTCTATCAGGACGAAAAGGCGGGCACATATGTCGTGCGCGGCGAGTCGGGCCGCACCCACGTCTTCAACGCCGAAGGCCGCCTGGTCACTAGCCTCGTCCTCACCCCCGCTCAATTCGAATCGCGCGTGCGCATGGGCCGCTGGTCCCCCATCGAACGCGAGCAAGCCGACGAACTTCGACAACGCGTCCTCCACGCGCCTTGGGCCCATTCCGCCGAAGTCACGGACTCACCCATCGCGAACAAGCGAATGCCGAAAGCTGATTGACGAGAGGGTTGAAGCTCGGCATTGTAAAGCCCGGTTGACGAACTCTACAGTTCAAGCGAGGTGAATCATGACCGTAGGCGCATTAGTTGGATGGACCCTCTTGTTGGCATCCGCATGCCTGGCGAGCGCGCAGACCGAACCTGAGATGGCCCCGTTCGTAATCCCCTGGGACGACACGAGTTCGGGTCCGCTGGACTTGCGGCCGATTCTCCAGCCCGAGCGCACCCCTTTGCCACCCGTGCGCGTGCGAGGCGATCACCTGTATGCGGGGAACTGGTCGCTTCGCATCGCGGGACGCGAGATGTTGGCTTCACGAGCTCGTTTGTTTGGCGTGAACCTGACGGCAGGGGCGTGTTTTCCGGATCACGCCACGGCCGACGTGCTCGCGCCCCACATGGCCAAGTTGGGCATCAATCTGGTCCGGTTCCACTTTCTCGACTCTACATGGGGCACCCCTCGACTGATCCAGTACGAATCGGGCCGCTGGACCAATTGGAACGCGGAAGCGCTGGATCATTGGCTTTATTTCATGGCCCGCCTCAAAGAGGCCGGCATCTATTGGAACATCAACCTTTTGGTTGGTCGGAAATTCGGAGTCGGCGACGGTGTGGATCCCGCCATCCAGCGACTCGACTGGAAGACCGCTCATGCCATCGGGTTTTTCCATGCGCCCCACCAACAGGCCCAACTCGAGTACGCAAAGTGGCTGTTGGACCGAGTCAATCCATACACCGGCACCCGGATCGCAGACGATTCCGCGCTGGCCGTGGTAGAAATCAACAACGAAAATGGCTTGATCCATACCTGGATGGGGGGCGAGCTCGACCAACTTCCCGCACCGTTCGCGTCCGATTTGCGCAGGCAGTGGAATGACTGGCTGCGTCGCCGGTATGCGTCCACGAAGGACCTCGCGTCCGCATGGAAGGTGCGTGCGGAACCGCTGGGGCCCGAACTGCTGCGTAACCCCGCCTTCGCGAGCCAGGCAGCGGAGTGAATCCTGGAGCAACACCAAGGTGCTCGG
This sequence comes from uncultured bacterium, assembly GCA_900661335.1. Lineage (GTDB taxonomy): Bacteria > Verrucomicrobiota > Kiritimatiellia > PWTM01 > PWTM01 > CAACVY01. Next base: position 19,981 of record CAACVY010000034.1, read on the forward strand.
GCTGAATTGAGCGTCGAAACCAACGTGCTTTCGATTCGGGTGCTCCAACCTGGCCGCGAGGGGTGGCACGTGCAATTCAATCAATCGGGACTCCACGTACGTGCTGGGGCACTCTACACGGCTCGCTTCCGCATGGCTGCCGATCGTCCGCGACAGGTGACGGTTACATTGATGCAGGCCCACGACCCTTGGAAAAACTTGGCCTCGCCCTGCGCGATTCAAGTCGGGCCGGAATGGAAGGATTTCGAACTCGTCTTCGAGGTGAACGAGCACGATGATCGTGCACGGTTTGGGTTCACGGAACTTTCCCAAAGCGGGGCGGTGTTCCGAATAGCCGGCATTTCACTCCGTCCTGGGGGCCACACAGGACTGGGCGAACACGAACGGCTGGAAAACGGCACGATTCCGATTGTACCTGCACGAGGGTGGATGGGTCGAGTGATGACGCCGCTCGCTCGTCGGGATTGGATCGGGTTCCTTTGGGAGACGGAACGCCGGCATTGGGGAACTATGCGTACGTTCCTGACGAAACAACTCGGAGTGCGGGCGCCGGTAGTCGGTACGATTATCGGAACCAGTACGCCCCACTTGATGGCCGATTTCCCGCTGGTGGACACGCACGCGTATTGGGAGCACCCCCAGTGGCCGAATGCGCCCCACTGGGATCCCGAGCGTTGGATCGTTCGGAATCGATCCATGTCCGATTTCCCCGAAGAAGCCACCGTCACCGCACTAGCATGGCAACGCGTTTTCGGGCGCCCGCACATGGTGAGCGAGTACAACCACCCCGCGCCGAATCCTCATGCGTCCGAGGGACCGCTGTTCTTGGCCACGATGGCCTGCCTCCAAGATTGGGATGCCGTCATTTACTACACTTGGGCCCATACGGACGAGGGGTTGAAGGCCGGAAAAATCCCCGGCTTCTTCGATGTGGGGCAGCATCCCACGATTCTCGCCAATCTGGTCGTGGCCGCCCTGGTATTCCGCCGAGGCGACATTCGGCCCGGCACGGAACTGGTGACGCGACCATGGGCCGTAGCAACGGAACTGGACTACCTTGCGGGTCGAGGACACGCGTGGGGGCTTGGGTACCCGCCCACGTCGGAGGAACGCAGGCTCGCACTTCGTCATCGGGTCGCGCTGCGCCTCGACGCGAACTCCACGAATAGCGCCGACTCGGCCACATCGCGCGCCGCGCGGCCGTTCTCCGAAGTTTCCGATACCGGCGAAGTTCAGTGGACGGTCGGCCAAGACCGGCGCGGCTGGCTCACCGTCATCGCCCCCCGGTTCCGCGCCGCCTGGGGCGCCCTGAGTCAGCGCGATGTGGACCTGGGCGATGGACTCCGCATTCGAATGGGTCCCACACGCACCGGCTACGGCACGTTCGCACTCGTCATGTTGGAAGGCGATTCGCTTCAGCGAGGCCCGGCGCGATGCCTTCTGGCGGTTACGGCCATGGCGGACAACACCGACATGGTGTGGAAGTCCCCCGCCATGGACTCCGTCGGACGCAACTGGGGTCGGGCTCCAAGTCGAATCGAAGTCGTCCCGCTCGAACTCACCTGGCGCGGCCGAACTGGCACATTGGTTCCATTGGACGGGAAGGGACAGCCGTCCGCCGCCCCCACCGAGTGGAACGGCGATCTTCGTTTGCCCACGACCACCCGAACGCTGTGGTACGAACTGCGGCTCCGCGCTCCGTGACGCGGGTCAAAAAGTGCAAAAAAAAGATCATTTTGTGCAAAGACACGCGCGCACATGTCCGCTATGCTGAGGCTCGGATGAACGAGCGGCGCACCGGTTGGAGGCGTACTGTGGAGCCCGGGCGCCCGGACGGTGAGCGCATGAGCAGCGAAGGCCTAACGCCGAAACAGAGAGTGCACGCAGTCCTCGCGCGTGAGCCAGTAGACAGGCTCCCGGTGGACCTGTGGTACACACCGGAAGTGGGAGATTCGCTGCGGGCGGCCTGCGGAGTCGCTTCGGACATTGAGATGTACCGAGCGCTCGGGCTCGACAAAATCGTGTGGGTGTTCATGGAGTACGTGACGCCGGACCACCTGCGCGCCGGTGCGCAGGTGGGCGCGGATCACAGTGAACAGCGCACGATGTGGGGTGTACCGCTTCGGGGCGTGCAGGCGGGCCCGGCGGTCTATGCCGAGTTCGCCGCCGCCCCGCTCGCCGATTTCCCAACAATCGCCAGCCTCGACGAGTACCCATGGTGGCCGGATGTTGAGCGCTTCGATTACGTTGGCGCAGAACGACGCGCCCGCGAAGTGACCTCAGAATTTGCCGTGATCGGACCGTGGGTGTCGTTGTTCGAAATCTATTGCCAACTTCGCGGCTTGGAACAGTCGCTCGTAGACTTGATCGAACGACCGGACTACGTGGCGGCCGTGTTGGACCGAGTCGAGGACATCCAAACCCGCATGATGCGGCGCTTCTTCGAGCGCGCGGCTGATGTGTTGGATTTGGTGTTCATCAGCGATGACATCGCCGGCCAAACCAGCCTCTTGATGTCCCCCAACCAATGGCGGGAGCACTTAGAACCTCGGCTTCGTCGGTGGTGCGACCTCGTGCACTCGTACGGCTTGAAGGTCTTTTACCACACCGACGGGGCCGCGCGCCCCTTACTGCGAGATGTGCTCGACTGCGGCGTGGACGTCCTCAACCCGATTCAACACACCTGTCCTGGCATGGATCCCATGGAACTTAAACGCGAGTTCGGTGACCGCGTTGTGTTCCACGGAGGCGTGGACAATCAGCACGTGTTGCCGTTTGGTCAACCGGACGATGTCCGTCGCGAAACCCAGTTCTTGCTCTCCACCTTAGGCAGGGACGGGCGCGGCTACATCGTCTGCTCTTGTCACAACGTGCAAGCAGGAACCCCCGTCGAGAACATCCTGGCCATGATCGAGACGGTCCATGAGTGGAAGATCCCATGAACCCAATGGCGCGTTCGGTGTTCGTCATTCTTTTGGTGGCCGGCGGCTGCATGCCGCAGCTAGAGTGCGCAGTGGCTCAGTCCCCACGGTCACCGCCATCCGAAGCCCCGACGACGCCAGGACTAAGTGGTCAACTCCTATACCGTAGCCCTGTCTATGAAGCAATCTGGAAGGACCGCGTGCATGCTGTCAATACCGCGGGGTTGCTAGTGTACCCTGTGGACGCCACGGGCCCGCGGCGTGTCCAACCTTTTTGCCCATTTTATGTGGCGTTCTGGACCCGTGAACACGGCTACCTGGCTCGTCGCGAAGTCGCAGAGATCAACATCGAAACCTCGAAACCGCCCGCCCGCGCACTTTCGCCGGCGCTGACCATCCGCGTGCGCGTGCAAGATGAACGGCGGTCTCGAATGGATGCGAAACTACTGTTCGAGAGCAACTCGATCACCATCGAGGCGACCGCACGACTGTCGCCGTCGGACAACAACCCTGTTATGCATGGCACGGCATTTTTCTACCGAGCCCCTGGCGTGCCGGGGCACGACCAACCCCGCGAAGGCGTGGATCTGGAGCGGCTCTGCGCTGGGATGTACCTCGATCTACTCGATGCCAAGGGGGCCACCAACCGATGCCCGTTTTGGGAACAGTGTGATGAAAAATCCGAAGGCGTGGCCTTTGCGGTCACGCGGTACTGGCCGGGTTGGATCATCTCGGGGCAGCGACTGGACCGTCGCGGCGCTTTCCGGTACTGGCAGTACGCCGGCACGCGTCCGGCGGAAGGCTTCGGCCTCGCTTACGTCCACACCGGGCTCCAGTGGCCTGAAGCACGAGTGACGATACGATTTGACCGCGTGAGGGATTGATCGACTCGCGGCCGGTCATGAACGATTGGCCTCGGCCGCCTGCCCGGCGTCCTGCAGTCCATGCTCGGCGATTTTTCGTTGCAGAGTCCGCCGACTAATTCCAAGCATCTGTGCGGCGCGCGCGCGGTTGCCACCGGTGCTTCGCAGCGTCTCCGCAATGAGAAGTTTCTCGGCCTCGCGCATCGTCATCCCGGCGCGCAACGCCATGGGTGCTGCACCGACCGTTTGCTCCCGCAACTCTGGCGGGAGGTCCTGCACGGTCAACTCCGGCCTGCGGGCCAAGACCACCATCCGCTCGAGGACGTTCCGCAGCTCGCGCACGTTTCCGGGCCACGAGTACCGGAGGAAGGCATCCATCACTTCCGGTGAAATGGTTGGCGCGGGACGGCCGTGCCGCGCCGCCAACTCTTGGACAAAATGCGCCGCCAGCAGCGGGATGTCTTCTCTTCGCTCCCGTAACGGCGGCAAGTGAATCGTCACCACATTCAGCCGGAAGTAGAGGTCCTCGCGAAACGTTCCGGCCTCGACCATGACCCGCAGGTCACGGTTCGTCGCCGCGATCAAACGGACATCCACAGAAATCGGCTGGCTGCCACCCACCCGCTCGAATCGCCGCTCTTCCAACACACGCAGGATCTTCACCTGGATCGGCAATGGGATTTCCCCCACTTCATCCAGAAACAGCGTACCTCCGTCCGCCATTTCGAATCGTCCGATCCGACGTTCCACCGCACCCGTAAACGCACCACGTTCGTGGCCAAACAACTCGCTCTCCAGCAGTGTGGGGGCCAGGGCCGCGCAATGCACCGGCACGAACGGCCCCGACGACCTCGGGCTCAGGCGGTGAATCGCCTGCGCCACCATCTCCTTGCCCGTTCCGCTCTCCCCTTGAATCAACACGGTCGCTTGCGTCGGCGCGACCAGGCGAATGACCTCCAACACTTCCCGCAGCGCGGCCGACTGCCCCACGATCTGCTCGATGCCGTACCGTACGTCCAGCTGCTCACGCAGCCGCCGATTTTCATTCCGAATTTGCCGCGTTTCCAACGCGCGCCGCAGGACCATCTCTAACCGATCCAGATGGACCGGCTTCGTGAAAAAGTCGTAGGCCCCCAGTTTCATGGCCTCGACCGCGGTCTCGACGTTCCCATATGCGGTCAGCAAGATCACCACCGGCGGTGGGCTGATCGCCAGGATCCGCCGCAAAAGTTCCAATCCGTTCATGCCGGGCATGCGCAGGTCCGTCAGGACAAGGTCCACCGGTTCTGCATCCAAGATTTGCAGGGCTCGCTCCCCACTCTCGGCGAGGCGAATCTCGTACTCTCCGCCCAACGCGCGCGCCAACCCGTCGCGGGTGGGTTTCTCGTCATCCACAATCAACAGCACCGGTTTACGTTTCACGTCGTCGTAGCCCTCTTGGCGGCCGAGGTCGCGGCGGACGATTCGTCCCCGGGCGGCAACATGCGTACCAGTTGATCCTCCCGAGGCAAAAACACCGTCACACAAGTCCCACGACCCGGCTCGCTATGGATTTCCAACTCCCCCCCATGGTCGCGCACGATGCGCTGCACGATCATCATGCCCAGCCCTGTGCCGCCCGGCTTGGTAGTGTAGTAAGGCTCAAACACCCGGCCCATCTCCTCCGAGCTCATCCCGCGGCCGGTATCCCGTATGGCCAGTCGGACGAACCGATCCGTGGCCGCCGCGGACACCCGCAACACCCCACCGGTTTCCATCGCCTCCATCGCGTTTTTGAGCAGGTTGAACAACATCTGGCGGATCTGCTGCCGATCCACGCGCACGGTCGGTAGGTCGTCTGGAAGATCCGTCTCGATCAAGATCTGACGATCGGCCAACTCCGGCCGCAAAAACGTAATGGTCTCCATTACGATGTCGCGCAACGACGCGGACTCGACCCGTGGTTTCACCGGCCGTACGGCTTGGAGAAACTCCGAAATGATCCGATCCAGTCGCTCCACCTCTTGCAGACACACCTCGAGCGACTCACGCAGCCCTGCCTGGGCGTCCGCCGGAAGGTTGGCAAGAGTACGCCGCATGAGTTCCAGATGTATCCGCAACGAGTTCAGCGGATTGCCGATCTCGTGCGCCACGCCTGCCGCCAACAACGTCACCGCCCGAAACCGTTCCGATTCGATGGACTGCGCCTCGTTCAGTCGTTCACGTGTCACATCCCGAAGGATGATCACCGCGCCCGACGATGAGCGGGCATCCACTTTGGGCACCGGCATCAAATAAAAAGACAGGAACCGATGTTCGGGATAGTTCACCTCGATTTCGCGGTTGACCAATCGTTCCCACTCCGTGGCATCCAACTCGAGGATTTTCTCCCAGTCCACCTCGCGCAAAAACCGCCGAATGTGAATCCCTTGCGACTCAGGCATGCTCAGCCCGAGCAGCCGCTGCGCCGCGCGATTGGCGTACTCGATGCGCCCCCGCCGGTCCAAAATCACCAGCCCTTCTTGCATCGAGTCGAACACCGCCTCCAAAAAACCTTTTTCCTGTGCCAGTCGAAGAAACTGGCTCTGCAAGCTATCCGCATCGAGCTTGCCGAGTCGATCCACCAGTCGGTCGAAGAATTTGTCCTTCATGCCACGACATGTTGTATCTTACGTCTTCGGCCTGTAAGCGCCAACCGGGTAAAGCGGATGGCTCCACCCACGCTTCGCCGGATTGCGCAAGCAAAGCGCTGGGCCAGGTTTCATCCGGGCGAGCTCATCCAACGAGTTCGCGGCTCACTTTCGAAAGAACCGCATCTGTAAGCGGAAGCGTGGCAAGCGATCCTTCCCTATGTACGTACGACTGTCATTGAACCCACCCCTTCAGTCCGAGGACCTGCGTGTCCTGTCCTCATTCATAAGGTAAGAAGCGTTGGCCGAACTTTACGCCGCGTTCGACCCCCAGAATGCACTTTTCAAGCAGCCAGCTTCTGTCCTCCACGGGCTTCGGCATGGGACGGTTAAGTCTCCCGACGGCACGATAAGGTTTATTACGAACGTTGACGCCCCCTCCTTTGGGCGACCGCCTCGTGGGTCTTGACAAGCAAAACGGACGCACTAGTTTAGTTTCCATCGGGAGGTCAAGGAAACAACGCTATGACCCACACTAGAGTTTCCTACTTAGTGATCGCAGAACTCAGTAT
>CAACVY010000033.1 GCA_900661335.1 uncultured bacterium
ACGAAGGCGGGGCTGAGTGGACTCGGAGATGAACACCGGTTTGCGACTGTTCAACGCATCGAACAAGTCGGCGGCATCCAACGTCACCTTGCGCACACGGCGCGCCTGAGTGGCCAAGCTCGCAATCTGGTGAATGGCTGTTTCGTCCACCAGGCCGAGCAAAGAGTCGTACAACTCCTCGACTGCCGCGGCCGTATTTCGACGCGCACGCCGAAATGAGTCCAGCACGCCTTCCGCCACCTCAAAGAGCAGAATGCCCGAACTGCGACTGTACCGGATGAAGTCATCCAGGTAGGATTCCTTCAGCCGTTACAGGAACGTCACGTCGCCGTCCGCCACCACGATCACCGCACGATCGTTCAACGCGATCCGAAGCTGCGTGCTCGCATGCAAGGTTGGAGACCGACCGCTCCGCATACGAGCGGAGACTTTCCCCGTGCGGTCACCCGGACACGGCTAGTTGTGACCGATCGACAGAGACCCCAAGCATGTGTCAACGAGAACGCAGCGCCATCCGAAGAAGGTCTTCCACCGAAGAAGACTCGGCCACAGCCGCGGGAATGTCGGCGACCATTTTCTGAGCTTCGGCCAGCTTGTACCCGAGAGAGACCAAAGCTTGCACAGCGTCCACGATTTTCGGGTTGGGCGCTGCTGTGCCGGCACCAGCGATCGCCGCCATGGCTTCTCCGCGCCCGATCCGGTCGCGCAGTTCGACGACAATGCGCTCAGCGGTTTTCTTGCCGATGCCTGAAATACTGGACAGGCGCCGAACATTCCCTTCAACGATCGCAGCCACAAGCTCACGGACCGAAAGGCCGCTGAGGGCGCTCAACGCTGTTTTGGGGCCGATGCCCGTTACTTCCAATAGCAGTCGAAACATGCGGCGTTCGTCCTCTGTCGCGAAGCCGAACAACGCCTGGCCATCTGGCCAGATATGGTGATGGATCCAAAGCCGGCAGGTCTGTCCCGGCATGGGGAGCCGTTCATACGTGCTCAGCGGGACATGGACCTCGTAACCCACCGGCCCGCACATGAGCACTACGTGGGTTGGATGTTTCTCTTCCAACGTGCCATCCAGCAGCGTGATCATAGGCGGTATTGTAGCGCGCCCCAGCCGCAACTCACGCCTCGCAGTGCCCGCGCGTGGGGCTTCGCGGTGGATTGCTGGGCGCGGAATTTGCTGCCAGCAGGGCACGTGGACACCACCACGCTCGCTATCGGTGCCCGCAGCGGAATCGCTTCAGCTTCGCCGTTCGCAGGTGATGGTTTTCACTGCGCGTTCGACGGCATCGAGCGCCGGTAGCGTTCCAACACCGCCGCGACGTAGCGCCGCGTGCTGGGATAGCCGATCCGGTGGTGAAAATTGCTTGCGGAGGTACCCTCGGCCCACCGCGAGACGTTGCGGCGCCCGGCATTGTATTCGGCCAACGCATATGGCAGGGGGTTCTCTTGATGCTGGGCCCAATGCGCGAGCGCACGAGCCAAATACCAGGTGCCGACGTGGAGGTTCACGGTCGGGACAAACAGCTCGGCAAGCTCAGGAGTTGCTCGCCCTTGGGCCGCCGCCCATTCCACGGCGGCCTCCCGAGTGACCTGCATCAGTCCGATTTCTCCGCGAGATCCTACGGCGAGGGGATTGAATCTACTTTCTTGCCACACCACGGCGCGGACCAATTCGGGGTCCAATTCGTACTGCGTGGCCACTTCCCGGATGAGGCGATCGAAGCGGTGGACCCGCCAATACACGTAGCCTCCCGCAGCGGCGACCAAGGTCCCCCACAGAGCCAACGGCCACCGCAATCTGCGCAGGAGGCTGAATCTCGTTCGGTCCACGCTTCCACGATACCGATTGGCCCCGAGCCAGTCCACTAGTTCGCGCACATGGTATGGGTCCTCCGCCGCGCGCCCTCTTCGGGGAAAGGCCCAAAGCATCCGCCTGCGTCGGACGTGGCCACGCGCCTAGAAAATGAGCTTTCCTCGTCTGGGCGCGACGCGCGCAGTCGTCGGAGGAACCCGCCGCGGGCGGGCCCACCCGCGTTGCCCTCAAAACCGCGGCGTGGTAATGAATACCAGCGCGAATGAGCCGTCTATTCTACAGACCCCAGGACGGTCACAGGAGATCCTGCATGATGACTCGATTGCGTTGGATTCCGGTCACGGCGATGGCATGGGCAGTCGGACTTGGCTCCGGCTGTGCAGCATTTCGGGCCCGCATCCAGGACGTCAGCGTGGAAGAAACTCGGCACCTGAGCGCGCGCTACGACTACAGCGACATGCGCCAAATTTCCGAGCGGATCGTCCAGGCTATGGTGAGCGAGTTTCTTTCGAAGTTCCAGGAACCTCCCGTCATGATGATCGCCGGCGTGCAGAACCGCACCAGCCAGTATGTGGACACCAAGAACCTGACCGACCGCGTTCGCACGATGCTGTTCCAAAGCGGCAAAGTCCGGTTCGTCAACGAAGCGCGCCGCGAAGACCTGTTGCGTGAGCAAGGCTACACGGCGGCCAACGCCTCGCCAGAAACCCAGGTGGCCATCGGTCGGCAACTGGGCGCCAAATATATGATCTCCGGCTCACTCACCGAGATGAAAGACGAGAGCCCACGCCAAGTGCGCGTTTCCAAGACCAAGGTCAACTACTACAAGCTCACCTTCGAGATCACCGACATCGAAACTGCCGAGATCAAATGGATCCACGAGGTCGAGTTCGCGCGCGAAGCTCGCCTGCCTCTGATTGGCTGGTGATGCGGAGCACCGAGCGCCGACCCCCAAGCCGAGGCCGTGGGATGCCCGTAGGATGCATCGGCCTCCGATGTGCGGCCCTGCCCTTGACCGCCGCGCTGCTCGCAGGGTGCGCCACAGTTCCGTTGGATGCGGCCCGCTCCTACTACAGCTCCGGACGTGCGGACCGCGCTGAAGAACTCCTGGCCCGGGAAATTCCGGCCGACGACCGCGACCGCGTGCTTCTGCTCATGGAACGCGGCATGGTGCGGCACGTCTTGGGCCGCTACGAAGAAAGCTCGCGTGATTGGATCGACGCCGCCGAGCGAATCGCAGAGCTCGAAACCTACAGCCTCTCCCGGGGCGCAGGCAGCCTGGTGCTCAACGACGAAATCCAGTTCTACCGCGGCGTTCCGTTCGAATGGTCGCTTCTGCACGCGCTCACCGCGCTGAACCATTTCCAGCTCGGACGCTGGGACGAAGCGGGTGTGGAAGCGCGGCGTCTGGTCGAGGTGCTCGAACGGTCCGAGCAGTACGGATTTCCACCGGATGCATTCTCCGCCTACGTGGCCGCCGTGGCGCTCGAACTGGCCGACGATCCTTCCAACGCGGCACTGCTGTACCGCCGGGCTGCCACCTCGGCTCCACCGGGCATAGTGGTCAGCGAACAAGGCTGGATCGCGCCCGCGCCGCCGGACTCAACGGGCAGTCATGCCCAAATGCCCGTACCTAGGTCGGCCCCATCCGCCGTCGGAGAACTGATTTGCTTCGCGCTACTCGGCCAACGGAACCCGCCCGATGCCAGTACCTCCCACGTGGAGGTCCGCGTGGACGGGCGTACCCTCGGGCGTAGCTACATGCTCGGGGATACGCACCAGCTCGCGGTGGCGACCGACCAGCGCCTGGCCGCATTGCGCGCCGCCAAAACCGCGACGCGACTCGTCATCAAGGAGGTCATCGTTCAGAGCGTCGAGCACAACACGGACTCTCCGGCGCTGGCTGCCTTGTTGCGGTGGCTGCTATGGTCATTGGAAACACCTGACACCCGCGCGTGGGACACCCTCCCTCGCTTTCTCCACGCGGCACGGATGTCCTGTCCCACCTCTTGGAACCGCGCAGAGATTAGATTCATCTCACCGAGTAGGGCAGTGGTCCGAACCATCGAGGTAGAACGCCCGCCACACCGTCGTGGGTACACTTGGGTATTGGTTGTCAACGACCGCGCCGGGCCGCCTCCGCAAGTCCCAGCCCGTTGACCGAATTCTAACGAAAAACACAGTTGCTCTCGGCGGCATCCGGTCTTAGTTTAGTAGCGTTATGAGCGCGCAAAGGGGCCACCCATGAAATCAACGCGGCGAACAGTGGTACTGGCGGCACTGATGATGGTCCAAGTAGCGGGCGCAGGTCCGATCACTTTAGGAAACCTCCTGGCTTATCGCGCGGACGGCAACGGGGCGCCAGTGGGCAACGATGCGGCCATTGTCCGAATTGATGAGTACACCCTCTCGGGCACTCTCGTGCAAACCATCACCCTACCTTACACGGGCAGCGGCATTCTCTTAACCGGCAGCGGTACGGCCACCTCCGAGGGCAAGCTCACAATTTCCCCCAACGGCCGCTGGGTGGGTCTAGCAGGCTACAACGCGCCTGAAAACACGGCCGGCGTTGCGAGTGCCTCAGGGATTGACCGAACCATTGCACGCATTGATACCACCGACGGTTCGTTCGACGTCAGCACTTCCGGCCCACTGAATACGGGGTACAATAACGCTCGCGCAGCGGTATTCGACAATTCCGGCTCCAACATCTGGGCTGCGCTGCACGGCAGCGGATCCGCCTATGGCCTGATGTACTTGACTCTGGGCCAGACAAGCCAGGGAACGATGCTCACGGCCTCCCCAATCAACACTCGCGGTGTGCGTATCTTCGGCGGGCAGCTCTATGAGTGGGGCGATGCCGTAGACAACTACGGGATCTTCCAAGTGGGTACTGGCCTTCCGACCTCCGGTCCCGTGACGTTGAACGGCCTTCCCGGACTGACTGGCGACCAAAATCTAGATTCGTATGGATTTTTCATGGCTGACCTCGACTCCAGCGTGCCTGGCTATGACACCCTCTGGATGGCGCGCGAGCAGCAGGGTGTTTCGAAGTACTCGTTGGTCAGTGGCACTTGGACGCTCAATGGAACGATTGATCCAGGAACCGTTTACCACATTGATGGCTGGGTCAACCCAGACAAATCGGTCACGCTCGCCATCGTCGATGGCGGTGGCGGGAATAATCGAATTGCACTCCTCACCGACACGACCGGCTACAACGGTTCCTTCTCCGGGACCTTTAGTACCCTGGTGACTGCTGGGACGTATAGCCGCTTTAGCGGATTGGTGTTTGTGGTGCCGGAGCCGAACGTGGTCGGTCTGGGTGCCCTGGGCATGGGCGTAGTGGCGATGCTGCGCCGCCGGTTCCGCCGAGCCTGAGTGCGGTAGACTGGCGGCAGATTGCGCCGATCGCCCGGCATGTCCAATCCTTGGAACTAGTCGAGTGTGTCTCATCCAAGCCTTGGACAAGGGCGCGCCGCGTAGTGACGTAGTTTCGCGTCCCGCTCGCGAACTCAACCCGAGCCGCGGTAGGGGAGGTACCGAAGCCTAACCGCGACTCATCCCACACCGTGCCAATCCAGCGCCGACCGGCGTCGTGTCGACGAGCACCCGAAGATCCAAACGAGCCACGGTAGTCCCAACCCCCTGCCACGTCCGGAGCTAGCTTCCTGCTCTGCTCGAGCTTCGCCGCGTAGTTCGAGAACTCCGCGACACCTGGAATCTCGCTGGCGCAAACGCGCGGTTCCAGCGACGAAAAGCCAGACCCTGCTCACGCTGATTCTTCCCTCGTTTCCGCGGCGTGCGCGGGGCGTCCGTCGGGTGGATCCGAACGACCAAATGCCTTCAGGTCTGGATTCATCGAGTCGCCCCGATCCTTACGACCCACCTTGGCCGTGCTGACCGTCCCCCAATGGCCCCGGGTCAGTGCAGTAGGAACCAAGCTCGCCTCAGAGTATGATGGAGCCAATGGATCCACAAATCATCACACCGTCCGACCTCCGGCCGTTCGATCCGGGCGACCTTGCGCCGCGCGGATGGCCTGTGCTTCCTTTAAATGATGCCGTCCTTTTCCCGGGCATGATCCTGCCGCTGATGGTCAACACCCAGCGGTCCATGAAGCTTGCCGAGGACGTCGCCGCGGGCGATCGCCTTTTCGTTGCCGTCCTCCAACGCGATGGCAGGCAACCCGATGACCAAGTCGGCCCCTCGGGGTTGTACTCGGTCGGTTGCATCGCGCGCTTGTTGCGCTCACTGCGCTTTCCCGACGGTTCCTTGCGAATCCTCGTGCAGGGCGAACACCGCTGTCGGATCGAACGATACGAGGATGGTGGCCGCGCGTACCTCTGGGCCCTGGTTACCCCGCTAGCCGACACCGACTCGCAAGGCCTAGAAGTGGAAGCGTTGGCGCGGACCGCATCGCAGCTGTTCCAAGATGTGATCTCGATGTCGCCGTCGCTGCCGGAGGAACTGAAGGTCGCGCTATTCAATATTCAAGAGGCTTCTCGCTTAGCGGATTTGATCGCCGCGAACCTGAACATGCCCCTGACCGAGCGGCAAGCGCTACTCGAAACCGTATCTGTGCGCGCCCGGTTAGAGCGAATCGTCGTGTTGCTAAACCGAGAGAAGGAGGTGCTGGACTTGGGCCGTAAGATCCAGCAGCGCGTCTCAGAAACGTTCGGCAAACACCAGCGTGAGTTTTTTCTGCGGGAACAGCTCAAGCAAATCCACGTCGAACTCGGCGAAGAAACGGGCGACGACCTCAACCGACTCCGGCAGCGCATCGAACAGGCCGGCCTGCCGTCCGAAGCGCGAGAAGCCGCGGAGCGCGAACTTCAGCGCTTGAGCGTCATCCCGACTGTCTCGCCCGAATACAGCGTGGTGCGCACCTACCTGGATTGGATGCTGGAGCTGCCCTGGAGCCGTTCCACCGAGGACCGCCTAGATTTGCGCGCGGCACGCCGGATCTTGGAATCGGCTCACTACGGCCTGCACAAAGTCCACAATCGGATCCTGGAGTTTTTGGCCGTGCTGAAACTCCGCGGCCACTTGCGCGGTCCCATCCTCGCGTTCGTGGGCCCGCCGGGGGTGGGGAAAACTTCGCTCGGGCAGGCCATCGCCGCGGCGTTGGGACGTCGGTTCGTACGCATGTCACTTGGAGGGATCCGCGACGAAGCCGAGATCCGTGGTCATCGTCGCACGTACATCGGTGCGCTCCCAGGCCGCATCCTTCAAGGGTTGCGGCGGGCCAGCTCGCGCAACCCTGTGTTCATGCTCGACGAGGTGGACAAGGTCGGGCAAGACTACCGCGGGGACCCAGCCGCTGCGTTGCTGGAAGTGCTTGACCCTGAGCAGAACCACGCGTTCCAGGACCACTACATCGAAGTTCCGTTCGATCTTTCGCACGTCCTATTCATCGCCACGGCCAACGTGTTGGATACGATTCCTCCGGCCCTGCGGGACCGGCTTGAGGTGATCGAACTCAGCGGCTACTCGGACGAGGAAAAGTTCGAGATCGCACGCCGGCATTTGTTACCGCGGCAAATCGAAGCCCACGGGCTACCGGCCGACCGCGTGCAAGTCGACGACGACGTCCTGCGGGAACTCATCCGCCACTACACTCGGGAGGCCGGTGTGCGGAACTTGGATCGCGAGCTAGCGGCCATTAGCCGCAAACTCGCTCGGGCGTTGGTCTCCCAACCGAAGCGGACCGCGGCGCTCCGCGTGGACCTCGGGCGGCTTCGTCGTTGGCTGGGCGCGCCCAGATACGAACGCACGGAGGCCGAGCAACATCTCCCGCCCGGTTGTGCGAATGGATTGGCATGGACTCCCACCGGCGGAGAGATCCTCACCGTCGAGGTCACTCGCATGCCTGGCAAAGGACGTTTGATTTTGACCGGCTTGTTGGGTGACGTCATGCGCGAGAGCGCGGATACTGCCCTGTCGTTGCTGCGTTCGCGAGCGACAGAGTGGCACCTCGATTGGGGACACCGCGAGTGGGATGTCCACGTCCACGTTCCCGCGGGCGCCGTACCCAAGGACGGTCCCTCGGCTGGCATCGTGATTCTCGTCGCCATGGTGTCGTTGGTGGCGGGCCGCGTGGTTCCAGGCGGTTGGGCCATGACGGGGGAAATCACGTTGCGCGGACGCGTACTCCCCGTGGGCGGCATCCGCGAAAAAGTTCTAGCGGCGGTTCGGGGCGGCATTCGCCACTTGATCCTTCCGCGCAAGAACCTCCGAGATTTGCGCGACGTTCCGCCGCAGGCCCGGCGGTCTTTGCGCGTGTACGGTGTGGATACGGTGACCGACGCGTTCGACCGGATTTGGCCGGATATGCGAGCATGAAAATGTTGGATGCATGGATCGCGGTCGGCATGGTGCTCGCGAGTGCGAGCGTGGCGCAGCTGGGGCGCATTGACGATGGTGAGGGTGCGCCGCCGCCGGCAGAAATTCTTGCGCGGGTGCGTGCCACGTTTCCTGATTCGCCTTGGCGGCTGCGCGGTGAATTGATTTGCCGCGACGCCGACGATCGTGTGCAGAGAACTTATCACGTAGACCTTTGGCTTGACGTTCGCGGTTCCCCCGCCCAAGCGCGCGTGCAATTGTGCGACGCATTTGGCGCGCCACTGGCGACACTGCATGCGAAGTCCGTGGCCGGCGAGCCGCCCACGCTTCAATTCCAGCCACCCGACCACCCCGCCGTACTCATTCCACCGAGCCAGCCCGCCTTGGATACGGGCCTCCAGTGGGGAGATCTCGTGCTCGATTTCCTCTGGTGGACGCCGGCGAGCTACGGCGGCTTGGCCACCGTCCGAGGGCGGGAGTGTCATGTCGTGGACGTCACCGGCCCAAGTGGTGCCCGCTACGAGCGTGTGCGCATGTGGGTGGATGCAAAGGAGTACGTGCTGCTGCGAGCGGATGCCTTCGTAGGTGGCAAGGTCATTCGGCGCGTGTCCGTCCAAAGCCTGCGAAAAGTCGAGGGCCGATGGATGCTAGAAGACTTTCAACTCGAATCCCCGTCCGACGGCCGGCGCGCGACGTTGCGCGTCCGCGAAAGCCGACCCGAGCCGGAAGGAACTACGCCATGAAGGTCGCCACGTTCAACGTGAATTCAGTTCGGTCTCGTTTGCCCGTGCTGGCGCGTTGGATCCCAGAGGCGCGGCCCGACATCCTCGCACTCCAGGAGACCAAAGTGCGCGACGAAGAATTCCCGCGCAACGAGCTGGAATCGCTCGGTTACCACGTCGAGTATCGCGGCGAAAAGGCCTACAACGGCGTGGCCGTGCTGTCGCGACGCCCGCCGGACGAGGTCACGTTCGGCTTCGACGACTCTGGCCCGGCCGATCCCACAAGGTTGGCAATCCTGCGGTTCGGCGATCTGTGGCTGCTCAACACCTACGTGCCGCAAGGGCGCGAAATCACGCATGAGTTCTACCAATACAAACTCGAATGGTTTCGAAGGCTTCGCCAATTCCTCCAGCGCCATTTCCAACCCCATCGGGACCGGGTCCTGTGGGTGGGCGACATGAACGTGGCGGCCGAACCCGAGGACGTGCACGCGCCGGAAGAATACACGGAACACGTCTGCTTCCATCAAGCCGCTCGCGATGCGTTTCGCCAATGCCGCGAGTGGGGATTCGTGGACGTGTTCCGCCAGTTTCATCCGGAGCCCGGACAATTCTCGTTTTTCGATTATCGTGTGCCCAACGCGGTGAAGCGGAAGATCGGATGGCGGTTGGACTACCTCTTGGCCACTCCGCCCCTCGCACGGTTGGCGAAGGATGCTTGGATTGATCTCGCACCGCGCACCTGGGAAAAACCATCGGACCACACTCCGGTCGTAGGGCTATTCGAACTTCCGGGTTGGTGATATTGGTCGGTCCCAGGGCAGAGATGTCGGCCGCGTCTGGGGCTTGCGGCGCGATCGTCGCTCGGCGAACGTGTACTGGGGCTGGTTGGGCGCTGCCCATGGGTGCCCACTAATCGTCTGGCGTCACTGGGCCGGCCACGCGCCCGTTCTTGCATCATCGAGGGCGAAACATTATTCAGCGCGAGTTCAGCTTCGAGAACGGTGGCCCTGGCTTGGTCTACGCAGCCTGCCCTACTACGGGAAGTCCACAGCACTCGGCTCCATCCGAACGTCGAAAAAAGTTCATCAAGTTCGCGGCAACTCGCTGGGTCAGGACGTGCGTGGACGGCGGCGGCCACGCTCACGTGCGGGCGGAGCGGGTGCCTCGCGCCGAGCTGGCATAGGCGCCTGAATTGTCTTGCGCCACTCGTTCAACCGTTCCAGAAGCCTCTGGGCCAACTCGCGTTCTCGTTCGGCCAAGTTCGTGCGCTCGCTCAGGTCGGAATCCAAGTCGTACAGCTCCAGGTGGCCGTCTTCGAGAAACTCCATCAGCTTGTATCGGCCGTCGCGAATCACCGACACCGGCGTGGTGCGCCATTGGTTGTGCCCCGCGCCCAGATATCCCGGAAAATGCCAGAAAAGTGCACGGTTGGAGATCGTACCACCGAACCACAGAGGCGTAATGTCCACACCGTCCAATACCTGCCCTTTCGGTGCCGAAGCGCCTGCCAGCGCAAGCAGTGTCGGATACAAGTCCACGCTGTGGATCGGCACGGCACACACGGACCCCGGCGCGATCCGACCGGGCCAACGGACGATAAACGGAACGCGAATCCCGCCCTCATACAACGATCCTTTGCCGTGGCGAAGTGGTGTGTTGTCGGTGATGTCGTTGTGGCCAAGGCCCTCGCGTTTGTAACCGCCCACGCCGCCATTGTCGCTGGAAAAGATCACAACGGTGTTGCTGGTTAGACCCCACGCGTCCAAAGTGCGCATCAACCGGTCCACGCTAACATCCAGTCGCGAGATCATCGCAGCATAGACTGGATTCGAATGCCCACCCACTCCTGGACGGTCGCGAAAGCGGGCCACATCCTCGTCGGGGGCCTCCAGCGGCGTGTGGACGGCAAAGTGCCCCACGCACAAGAACCAGCGATGATCCCGATGTCGCTGAATGAAGTTCGTCGCCAAGTCGGTCAGATAGTCTGCAAGGTATGTGCCCGGCGGAACGTTGGTGCAAGGCGTCGTTACGAATCCAAAGTGGCGCCCCATACTGGTAAGCGCTTCACCGAAGCCTTGTGCCGATGGATGATGTTCTGGGTCATCGCCAAGGTGCCACTTCCCAAAGTAGCCCGTGACATACCCCGAGGCCTTGAGCGCTTCGGCCACCGTCACCACCTGCGGGGACAGCCGCGTAACGTTCTCGACGGGAACCAAGGGGCGCATGGAAGTGTCGAAACGGTCGGTCCCGCCCACGGTGTACACGCCGGTGCGTGGCCCGTATTGTCCGCTCATCAAGGCCGCGCGCGTCGGTTGGCAATTCGGTCCGGCAGTGTAGGCCGCGGTAAACCGCATGCCCTCGGACGCCAACCGGTCAATGGCCGGCGTAGAATAGTACCGCGACCCTTGGCAGCCCAAATCGGTCCAGCCAAGGTCGTCTGCCAGAACGAACAGAACGTTGGGCGGCTCCGCACTGACCGCCGTGGCGATCGCAGCACCTGCCAGTGCCATGGAGGTCGTGACACGGTTCAGTATGTTCATGGGCGTCCTCTCGCCGAACTGCCGGCGTGTTTCATTTTTCCGCTCCGCTCATTTGGCGCGCGGTCGGGCCACCTGCGGCCGTTGCTCGGGGGCAGTCCGTACGGACCGAGTGGCGGGCTTGCGCAACGACTCTCCGCTGAGCGGAGGTTGAAACGAGCTCAAGTCGAGGCCAAATCGATCCAGAATGGTGGGTGCGACGTCCTGCCGCATGCCGTTCCGACGAACCTCCGGGTCGTTCGTGGCCAAAAACACGTATGGCGCATACCGGTGCGAGCGTGCCCCCTCATCGAACCCATGATCGGCAGTCACATACACAAAGGTCCGATCCGCCAATCCGAGCTCCCGAACCTTATCTAGGATTCGGCCAGTCCAACGATCGTTCGAGATCAGGGCGTCGTTGTACTCGCGCGAATTTTCGCCATACCGGTGCCCTTGGTGGTCTACCGAGGCAAAGTGAACGAAGAAAAAGAACGGCCGATCCTTGTAGCGCTCCAACAGCTCGAGGGTGCGCTGGCCGACTTTGTCATCTTCCATCAGCCCATACTCCCAGACGTCGCAGGCTTTGTGCATCGTGTAATAAGGGGAACCCTCGAAGACGAGATACTTCACACCGCCTTCCTCCACAACACGCCCCCGCTGGATTCGCCCTGCTCCAGGCTGAAGAACCTCCGCGGTCTCCGCCGCGCCGGCCGCACGACGCCGGCGCGCAGGCGCGTTCGTGGTCGTCGTGACGGCCCGCCCACTCCGGCGCATGCCGGCGGCCGCCTCGGGCATTGCGTTGGTTGGCAGGGGCTTCTTAAACGGAGGCTCGATCTCGCCACAATGATGAAGTTTGCCGATCACGGCCACGCAAGCAAAGTTCGTTCCGAACGCCTTCTTCAACCGCTCAAACACGCTGTAACCCTCCGGCACGTCCCGATAACGCCCATTGCTGAACACACCCGTGATCTCCGGGTCGTAGCCGGTGAGGATCTGCGTCCAGCCGGCCTTGGTGTCGGTCGCCCCACTCACCACGTCGATGTCCACCAACGCTCCCACGCGCTGGAGGCTCTGCAACGTGGGCAGTTCCCCTCGCTGAAGGCATTCGTGAACGTGAGCGCGTTGAGCACCGTCCCATCCGACCAGGATGACGTTTGGCGGTCGGTTGGTGGGCCCGGCGACGACTGGCGCAGCTATCGCCAGAACCAATGCAATCATTTTCCAAAATATCCACGATCCACGGCGCATGACGGTCCTCTTTGGGTCTCATTGGAAAAAAACGCACCGGGCGTGGTTCATATTTTTGCGCCGAGGTCAGGCGAAGCCCTCGAATCCACATCCCATTCGCATCTCGGGCACGGTTCGAACTCCCAACCCATATCGGGGCGACCTCCCAACGGGCCGGACAGCGCCGAAGCGCTAAAACCAAGCGCCCTGCTCCACGAGGGGCAGGGCGCTGGCATAGATTACGTACGTTTCGTTACGGGACGAGGACGCGGTTGGTCAACACGGTACCATCGAGCGTAGCACGAATGAAGATATTCGTGAATGCAAAAACTTTGAGGTCATCCTTGATCAATTTCTGCGCGCTCGCGCCTTTGGCCACGAGCACGAGGCCTTTTTCACCAAACGGGTTGATGTCTTCCAGCTTGTTAGGAAGTCCATTCGGACGCGGCGTGATCTGCTCACCAATTGTAGAAAGGCTGAGGTTCTTGGTCCACAGTACTGGCGCGGTTTCTGGGTAACTTTCGGTCACGTCCGCGACCATGCGCCACGCGTGGTTCGTGCCCGTAAACGTATCCGCACCTGTCGCAGGCGGGATACCGGGAGCGGTGAAGAATGACCAGTTCACCGCCATCACCTCGCCGGTGACCAGGTAGCGGAAGAAGTCCGCGGTATCTTTGAACTGGTTGTTCGTGACGACCGTCGTGGCTCCATATTTCGGGAATCCGATGATCCGCGCCGTATACACCGTGTCGCTTTGCTGTTGGATGATCGCCTCCACGATGCGTTTGCCGTTATTCATCGTACCCGTCAACCGCGCTTGGAGAATCGCGTTGCTGATTTGGGGCACGAGCAACCCCATGAGAATGCCGATGATCGTGATCACTACGAGCATTTCCACGAGGGTGAACCCCCGCCCGATTTGTCGTCGCCACATCTTCATCGCCTCGTTCCTTTCTTTTCGCCCGCTCACCGTCCAACCCCGGACGGTCCTGCGCCTACCACAGCATCGATTAGGCCGCGCAAATTGTCAAGTGAAACTCGAGCTTTACTTGAGAAGCACGTACAACACATAGCCGACCAGAAAGACCACGACCACCATCACGATCGCCCGATTGCGTTGCACGCGGCGCTCCTCGCTGATTGGGGGGCCTCGAAACAGATGCCCACTGAAGTAGTGCGCAAACCGTTCTTTTTCGATCCGAGGCGCACGTGCCGTGGCGGCCGTGCGCTCTCCTGGCAGGCTGGCCACCGTCGCTCGCAATTCCGAATTATCCTCACCCGGCGGCGTAGCCTCTACGGCCGGTTCGCGCACAACCGCTGCGCTGGACTCGTCCACCCGATCGCGAACTTGCGACGGCGGAACCGCCACGGTGGCTGAAGTCCGAACGGACGACCAATCCACCGTGCGCCCGCGCGCCACCGCCTTCATGGCCCGCCGCACGTCGCGGAGTTGCCGTTCGAGCTCCGCTAACCGAGCCTCGAAGTTCAGATCCGAGTCGGAGGAACGCGAACCCATGGCGAATCTCAGAGCACTCCACGGATCCACAAGACCAGCAGCACCACCGCGGCCGCAATTATCGCCGGAAGACTCACCATCAGACCGATGATAAACCATTGTCCGAGCGTGCGCTCGGCCGGGACCTCGGCCACCCGCGGGGCCAGGGGCGGCATCATCGCGACCGACACGCCCCCCGGTTGGACGGTATCGGCCGTCAGGGCTTCGACCCGCGCCATGGCCTTATTGAACTCTGTGCGCATGTCATCCATCCGTACGAGCGCCTCGCGAATCTTTTCCCGAAGGTTTTCTTCGGACCATTCCTCAGGGCGAATGGCCGTCAGCTCGTCCAACAACGTGCGGAACCTCAACCGGGTGGCTTGAAGCACCTCGAGCATTTGGGTCGCTTTCAGCTCCTGCCGCTCTAGCATCACCAAACTTTGGTTGAGGCGGTCCATGAGTTCTTTGCGACCCTGCACGAATTGGTCGTGGTTCTGTCGGGCTTCTTCGATCTCCCGCTTCTGTCGTTCCAGCTCCGCTTCCATTCGGCGCAACCGCTCAAGTTCCTGCGCCTGGCGAGCGGCTTCCTCGTCCAACGATTGTCGGTGACGGGCCAAGAGCGGAAGATCCAGGTCCGACGCACCGCTCTGCGGACCCGCTCCGGCTAGGGGCGCGGGATCGCCGCCTGGTCCGAGTTTCACCTTGGGCAACTCCGTGCGGTTGGCATACAGGTCGTGGTCCATGAAATCCCGTCCCGGCATGTTCGCGTCTCCTCTGGTCAGCGCGGTATCACCAACACCTGCCCCGGGCGAACACTGCCCGGCCCCGGCAAGATGTTCTTATTGGCCTCGTAAATCTTACGCCAAGCGCTGGCATCACCATAAACTTTTTTCGCAATTTCCGCGAGCGTGTCCCCCGGCTGCACTGTGTAGGTTTGCACCCGGCTCACGCCAGGTTCGATCGTGGGTTGAGGCAACGACACCGAGCCCGATCCGGTGGTCGAATGCGACCCAGGTGGGCGAGCCACTGCGACCGTAGCCGTAGAGCTCGCAGGCTTCGGCGAGGTCGCCACCGTCCCGATGGGCGAGGCCGACGCGAGCGCGGGTCCTTGAGCCTGGTAACGCGCGAGTTGCTCACGCAACATCGCGTTTTCCTTCTTCAACTCCGCAATGATGGCGGCCGCTTCGTCGGGTCGGCGCGCCAGGGACGCCCCCAGGGACCACTGCGCACGCGTAAGCAATTCCCGCACAACCCTGCGCGCCTTATCGTCGCGGCTCAGCTCCAGATAGCGCTCGTAGTGGTAAATCGCCCGCGCGTAGTCTTCCTTGGGCTCCTGGTCATACAACATGGCCAACTGGAGGTGCGCGCGAGCCATACGTGGGTAGCGCTCGAGAACCCTGGTGTAGGCGGCAATCGCCCCGTCCATGTCGCCAGCTTTTTTGAGCGCCATGGCTCGGCGCATCCAAGGGTGGTTTTCCTGCCGCGCCTCGGGACCGGTTTCGTATGAACTACTGCAGCCCGCACCGGCAAAGGCCAGGAGAACCACCGCCCAAGCTGTGATAAAGATAGCTGCGCGGCGCCTCACGGCTGCTTAGGTACCACTCCCGATCACAATCGTCAAGAAAACATTGCCACCGGCTCCGCAACGCTCCGCGCCGGTGAGTCTCGGCGGTTTACAAGAGGCCTGCTCGGTGCGCCGGCACTTCGATCTTGCGCCGGACGTAATCTGTACCCTTACCACTGTTCCCTGTGCACAATTGCGTCCAACGGCTTCCGCTGTTTGGGACGCCCCGAATCTGCGGGGTAGCCTAACGGAGTGATCGCCAACGGCACGATGTGCGAGGGCAGTTGAAGGACCTCGCGCAAGCGCCGCGGTGAGAACGCCGCGATCCAGCAGGTACCCAACCCATGCTCGGCGGCCGCGAGGATCAGGTGGGTCATGAAAATCGCGCCATCGCCTTCGGCCGCATTCCATTGGTCTTCCGAACGAACCCAAGCCGCACTGGGCTCGACGCACACGACCAGGAGCACTGGCGCCGTCAGCAGCCAATCCCGCGGATACGCGGAATACACGGCACGCCGTCGCAATTCATCCCGGATGACGACTACATGCCAAGGTTGGCGGTTGGCGGCGGACGGCGCCATGTGTGCAGTGTCTAGAATCTCCTGCAAAATTTTATCCGGCACCGGGTCTGGACGGTACCCCCGCACGCTGATGCGTTGGATGGCCAGTTCACGAAAGGTCATCGCATATGCTCCTCAGGCCAGCGCAATGCAAGGTGTCTCGGCCGGCCTTGCGGATCATCTTACCGGGAAGTCCGGTCATCTGCCATGGGAAGAATGCACGGTCCTGACCGGGACCGGAAGTTTCCGCCACCATTCGGGAGGGCAGGTCGCGGGAAAGCATTTCTGCCCACCGAGTTGGGACCTAATCTAGCCGTCACCGGTCGTGGATGCTCGTCGCGTTCCGGGTAGGTCTGGCTTGACGATCGGCCTGCCACAGTGCCGATCGCGCCGACCCTAGTCCTCACAAGCCGTGATACTCACGGAACCAGCGCACGAATTTGGGCACCCCTTCGGACAATGGCGTGCGCGGCTCGAACCCGAGTTGGGCCCGTGCTCGCTCGATGTCCGCATACGTACGCTCCACATCCCCGGGCTGCATGGGCAACATCTCAAGCACCGGGGTGACGCCCACCTCGCGCGCCAATAGATTGATCATATCCATGAGCCCTTCCGGCCTGTGGTTGCCCAAGTTGAAAATCTCATAGCTACCGAGGCCCTCCCGAAAGAGCGATGCGCGCACACCGGCGACCACGTCGTCGATGTAGGTGAAGTCCCTCCACATGCGGCCATGGTTGAACACTGGAACCGGCTGCCGCTGGAACAGCCGCTCGGTAAAGATCCACATCGCCATATCCGGACGCCCCCACGGGCCATACACGGTGAAGAACCGCAGCCCGACCGTGGGCAACCCAAACAAGTGGGTGTAGGTATGGGCCATCAGCTCGTTGGCCTTCTTGGTGGCGGCGTACAGGCTCACGGGTCGATCGACCGGATCGGTTTCGGAAAACGGCAGTTTCGTGTTGCCGCCGTACACGCTGGAACTGGACGCATACACCAAACGCGGCACGTGCGTATGACGGCAGCCTTCGAGGACGTTCACGAATGCCGCCAGATTCGCGCGCTCGTACGCCCGCGGGTTGACCAGCGAATAACGAACGCCTGCCTGCGCCGCCAAATGGCACACTCGATCGAACCGGTGCGCAGCAAACAAATCCTCCACGGCGCGGTCGTCGGCCAAATCCATCTCGTATCCCACATAGCGAGGGTACGCCTCGAGCTGCCGATGACGGTCCCGTTTGAGCCGGACCGAGTAGTAGTCGTTGAAGTTGTCCACCCCCACCACCTCATGCCCCTCCCGCAAGAGATCGAGCGCGACGTGAAATCCGATGAACCCAGCCGTACCCGTGACCAGGATCTTCACGACCTCGGCCCTCCTGGACGCGCCCTCTGCCGAAACGCGCGGTCCAACTGCTCCCAAAGTTCTTCCAACGCCTGGGGAATGACCTTGGTATGCGCAATCACCGGCATAAAGTTCACATCGCCGTTCCAGCGCGGCACGACGTGCACATGCAGGTGCGCCGCCAGGCCCGCGCCGGCCACTCGCCCAAGGTTCACTCCAATGTTGAAGCCATCCGGCCGCAGTTCCGCGCGGAGCACTTCCACGATCTCCGTCACCCAGTTGATCAACGCCAGTCGCTCGGCCTCACTGAGTGCGGTAAAGTCCGGCACGTGGCGGCGAGGTGCCACCAGCACGTGTCCATTGTTGTACGGATAACGATTGAGCACCACGCCACCGTGGACATCGCTGGCGACTCGTAACGACTCTCGTGCATCGGCTCCCTCCGCAAAAGCCTCGCACAGAAAACAACCCTCAGAGCTTGGCGCACGAATGTAGGCCATTCGCCACGGTGCCCAAAGCCGATCCAGCCCACCTGATTCTCCACTCATAAGTTCCAGGATCCGAAAGCTTGTGGCCGGATGCAAGCTCACCCGGACCACGTCCAAAAGGAAAGGCCCTGACTGTGCGCCCCTTCGGTTGGAGGGAGGCTCGGTTGGAGGGCGGGGCACACGCCAGGGCCCAAAATCTGAAATCACCCCTTAACCGCTGATACTAGTGTATACCCTCCCGCGTGGTTGTCAACTCTGCGGAACCTCGGAGCATTCTCACGGCTCCACCTCCACAGTCCAACGGACCGGCCGGGTTCCTCCCGTGCCATACTCCATCACCTCGCCGGGGGCCAAGCGCAACCGAAGTTGAGCTGGATTGGTGGAGGCGTCTCCGACCAACTGCAATCCTTCGGACGGCCGTACCGGCTCCGCACGAATAGATCCGACCATAGGCTCGTCGCGGGCAGCGCGTTCCATCCGCACGAGGATCACCCGCCCTACCCAGCCCACCAGGGCCGCGGCCGCCGCCACGGCGGCCCAGCGCACGACCGTTTCCGGTTCCGGCCACCACACCGGTCGCGGCCGCGTACCGCGGATCGCCAACTCCACCCTACGCGCGACCCGGTCGACCGCCGCCTCGTCGGGTCGTTCGAAACGCTTGAGGCGGATCAATTCCGCCAACGCTTCTTGGCGGTGGACCAGATCGGCGCACACGGGACACCGGGCCAAGTGCTCGGCCACCTCGGGCCCGGGCTTACCGTCCGATTCCCACCACTGTCGCCGTGCGTCTTCGCAGTTCACTCCAAAAATTCCCCCAACGCGCTTTGCAGTTGTTTCCGGGCATAAAACAGTCGTGAGCGCACCGTGCCCACGGGCACGCCCAACACTCGGGCGATCTCCTCGTGTGGAAGACCTTGGATGTCGTGCATCACGACCACCGCTCTATGAGTATCTGACAACGCCTGGAGCGCTTCGTTCAACCGTGCCTGCAACTCTTTCCGATCCAACTCCAGCCTCGGCGTGTGGCCCGAGACCAACTGCACGTAGGCTTTGTCCTTCTCCACCTCCGCGTCCAGATCGTCGAAACTGACCTCTCCCACACGCCGGCCTCGCCGCCCCAGTGCAGTAATCGCGGCGTTGACCGCGATACGGTACAGCCACGTGCCAAAACTCGACTCGTTGCGGAAGCGCCGCAGCGAGCGGTAGGCCCGGATGAACACAGTTTGGGCCAAGTCCTCGGCATCCTGCCGGTGGGCCATCATGTGGTACAAAAGGCCGTAAATCCGGTCGAAATGACGGCGGACCAGCTGATCGAATGCGTGGGTATCCCCTTTCTGCGCGCGCTGTACTAGAGCTTCGTCCGAAGAATCCCCCGACGTCGCCGGCCCACCGGCGCCCGTCGGAGAGTCGGAGAATTCCGACGAGCTTCGCCCCGAAGATGGATCAGGTTCGAGCCCGCGCCGCGTCACGCCCCGCGTCCTCCCGATACTTGGGCAGCGCCAGAGAACCGTCAAAAAACTCGATTACGTGTCCCTTTTCGATCAACCACTGCAAGTGCGTGAACAGTTCGACCCGCGGCGTGTCCTCTGCCGCGCGTTCTCCCAACAACGCGCGGGCCAACTCCTCGCGTCGAGCCCCCGGGTGGTCGGCCAGGTATCTCAGCGTATCGCGGATCGGTGGGATGGCGTAGTCCGGCGGAATCGCCGATGGCACCACCGCCGCCACGTACGTTTCCTGGCCGCCCACCTTGAAGAAGTGCAACCCCATATGGCGCAGCGCCGGCCGTAAGGAGACCATCATCGTCATCGGAAACCGCTGCTCGCGTTCCCAGGCCAATTGCAACGCCGGCCGCAGCGAGGGATCGTCCAGCTGCTTGGCTACAGTCCCCGGGACCACCACGCGACGGTGCCCCACCACTTGTTTGGGCGCGACCTGCTCGCGTATCCAGGCCCGTGCGGCCACCGCACTCATGGGCTCCGACTCCGGTCGTTCGCGAAGCACCCACACGGTCCGGCGCGCGTACTCCTGGCGCCACCGCTCGATGTATTCCGGCTCCCGTCGCAAAAGAATCTGATTCCGATACACATCGAGCGGCATCGTCGCGCCAGACGCCCAATGCGCCTCGATCACCGCCTCGGTGTAGGAGTGATGGTTTGGCGGCCCGATGAGTCGCCCGGTGATGGGGCACTCCCCGACTGCGTTGAATTGCCCGCTCGGAGGTTCCTCCTGAACCGTCCGCGGCTCGAAATACTCGTCCATATGGCGCGCCGCTACGTGCTGCAGTGCTACTTCCTTACGGGTGTCCACCCAGCCGCACAAGCTACATTGATAGAGCATCCACTCCGAA
Organism: uncultured bacterium; assembly: GCA_900661335.1. GTDB lineage: Bacteria > Verrucomicrobiota > Kiritimatiellia > PWTM01 > PWTM01 > CAACVY01. The sequence goes on from CAACVY010000033.1 coordinate 20,429, forward strand.
GGTTCCGGCCCGGTCTGGGACGGGGCGCTGGGGGCGCCGCGAAGTTCGAGCTTCACGGAATAAAACTCCGGCCGTTCCAAAAATAGCTCCGCCAATTTCAACAGCGGATACGCACGGCGCGACACCTGAATTCGGTGGACCACTACGCCCAACTGACGCCGTTCCGGCAAGAAGAAAACCTCCACCGGCGCACGCGGTACCCGCCGCTCGCGCTCGCGTCCGGCCGCCACCGCTCCTCCCTCTCTGAGACCTGGGCGCACCGACGGCAATGTCCGGCGCGCAGGACGACGCCCCTCGCGATCTTTCGCCCGCAGTGCACGCTCGTCTTTCTCCTCAACGGCGTCGGCCTCAGGTCGCTCTGCGCCGGATGACACTAGTGGACCCGATTCCGCCCGCGCCGATCCCTCGCGGTCGCGTCGCGCCCACTTGGGAACAAAATTCAACTCGATGGCAAGGTCTTCCGGCAGACCTTGTTGCTGGATCTTGTCTTCGGTCATGGGTCCAGGCCGTACGAGCTCAATGGCTGCGCCAAGCCTCTCAACTGTACCGCAAGCTCGGCCAAAATACGATCCAGAAGCCCTACCGGACCCTTCGACATGTAGTTCGACTCTCCAGACCGCTGAACCGACCATCGATCGCAATGCGGAAAAGATGAACTCGGCCTTCGGTTGCGTGCGACGGCCGCTGAAGTCCTTAGGACTTGTCCAGGCTGCCTCCGAAGAGTATGGTCAATCACGAATCCAACGAACATGGACACGGTGGTTATCTTCGATTTTGACGGCGTTATCACCGACAGCGAACCGCTCCACCACCGGGCCTTCCAGCGCGTGCTGGACTCGGAGGGCATCGGGCTTTCGTGGGAAGAATACCTCCGTCACTGGATCGGTTTCGACGACCGCGATGTGTTCCGGGGCCTGTGGGCTCGAACAGGACGACAGTTGCGTCCCGAAAAGCTTCACGAGCTCATCCAGCGCAAGGCGGACGCAGTAGTTCAACTGGCTGCCGAGTCTCCGCCGCCGTTGTACGAGGGCGTGTCGGACTTGCTGCGCGCGCTACGTCCCCGCGCCGTCATCGCCTTGTGCACCGGGGCGCTGGCCAGCGACATTCGGGCCATTCTTCAAAGCGAACGACTGCAGGAACTGTTCCACGTGATCGTCACCGCCGACGATGTCACCGCTTCCAAGCCCGATCCCTCCGGCTATCGTCTGGCTCACCAACGCGCGGCCGCGTTGCTCGGGCGGCGGCCGGATACCGTCCGGGGCGTCGCTGTGGAAGACACGCCCGCCGGCATCGAAAGCGCGCATGGCGCCCATTTGCCGGTGGTGGCGGTGGCCACCACCCACTCGCCGGAAGATCTGGGCGGCGCCGATTTGGTCGTGCGATCGCTGACCTGCCTCTCGGTGGACCAACTGTTGGAACTCGCACGCGTGCCATGAAGCATCTCATCGCCATCATTGGGTTCGCCACCGGCGTGGCGACCGCCCCAGACATGGTGAAGGTGGATGGATGGTGGATGGATCCGTTGAGCCCAGAAGGGCCGCCGGCGCTGATCGAACCCCCGCAGCTGCGAATCAACGTCAGTCCCGAATTGGCGGACTTGGCGCGCCGTAACCTGCAAACACCCCCACCCACGCCCAGCGAGTTGGCCGAAGCGCAGCGGCATGCCCAGCGAGCGCAAGACCATCTGAAAGCCGGCGAGATCGGCAAAGCGATGCTTGAGCTGCGCGATGGCCTTAGCCTCGCCCCCGACCACAAAGGCATGCTGGCGACGGCCGCCCTACTTTCCTTGAAGCTCAAGCATACCGACGACGCACTCACCTACCTCCGGCGATACATCGAAACCGATCCAGGTAACCTCGAATTCGTCGGTCTGTACATAGGAACACTCCTTCGCCTGGGCCGCTTCCCCGAGGCCGAAGAATGGCTCCGGAGATATGAACCCTTGGTGCCCAATGCCACCTCCATCCGGTTCCCGCGCGATTGCCTCGACGTCGTTGCGGATCGTCCTCTCCGCGCAGATCATTTCTGGTCCACGGTTCCCTTCGAGCAATGGGCGGGCGTGGTGAGGTGGCTGGACGACGAACGCGAGGACTGGAGCCGATTGCTCGGCGCGGAAGGATTCCACCGGCTCTGCCGCCATATCCTCGGGGCCAGCGCCGAGTCGCTGCGAGAAGTCCGCGGGCTCCTCGATGGGATCGAAACCCAGCGCCGCCAATCCAACTGGGCCGAGGTGCTCCGCCAAATCGAGCGGCTGTTCGCGCTGGGAATAGATACCTACGGGATCCGCGTCGTCCAAGCCGAGGCGTTGGAGCAATCTGGGGCACGTTCGGATGCAATGAAAGTTTGGGCCGAGATCCTCCGCCGGTATCCCTCCAACGTTCAAGCTTGGGTCAGCGCCTCGCAGGTCTACCTGCGCAACGGACGGTTTGAAGAGGCCCTGTCCTATGCCCAACGTGCGCGCGAGCTCGCTCCCCGAGAACCCGTCGTGGACTTTCTGATCGCTTCTGCGTTGGCCTTGCTTGACCGTGTCGGAGAAGCCCAAGTGCTGTATGCACAACTGGTCAAACGCCGCCCTCGTGAATTCCGGCAATGGTTGGAGTCGGACCCAGTGTTCGAAGCAGCGCTCGATCGCCTACCCAACCGAGCCGCGTACCTCCGCCGGTTGGACATCCCGCCCGAAATGGAATGAATTCGCTCGCGGCGCTTCATTCCTCATGGTTGGATCGCCTCAACCCGGCCCAGCGACGCGCGGTGACCCACGCCGGCGGCCCCTTGCTGGTGGTCGCAGGGGCGGGTACCGGCAAGACTCAAACCCTGACAGGTCGGGTGGCCTATCTCGTTGAGCGTGGGACACCGCCGGACCGGATCCTCTTGCTCACGTTTACGCGCCGCGCCGCTAGCGAGATGCTCGCACGCGCGAGCGAACTGCTCCGCGAGTCCGGCCGGGACGCACGGGGCGTCTGGGGCGGCACGTTTCACGCCGTCGCCATGCGCCTGCTGCGCACGTACGCGGGCGCGCTTGGGCTCGACCATCAATTCGCTGTGCTCGATCCTACCGACGCGGCCGATCTCCTCAACGTCCTGCGTCACCGCCTCGGCCTTGATCAAACCCGGAACCGATTTCCACAGAAGGCCACCTGCCTGGCCATCTACTCTCGCTGCGTGAACGCCGATCGCCCCCTGGCGGAGATCCTCCAAGACGTCTTTCCCTGGTGCGCAGAGTGGGCCGAAGAACTGCGCAGGCTGTTCGCCGCCTACACCGAAGAAAAACAGCGCCGCCACCTGCTGGACTTCGACGATCTTCTCCTCTATTGGCGCGAACTGGCTCGCGACCCCACGCTCGGCCCGATTCTCGAGCAGCGCTTCGACCACATCCTCGTGGATGAGTACCAGGATACCAATGGCCTGCAGGTGGACATCCTACGCGCCATGCGATCGACGCGGCGCGACCTCATGGCCGTCGGCGACGAAGCCCAGTGCATCTACGCCTTCCGCGGCGCGGTGGCCGGCCACATGACTCGGTTCACCGAGTTATTCCCCGACGCCACGGTGGTGGTGCTCGAAGAGAACTACCGCTCAGTTCAACCGATTCTGGATTCGGCCAACGTCCTACTCGACGAACGCCCGCCCGGCCAAGGATTTCCTCGCGCGCTCCGCGCGGTCCGCGGCCCGGGTGAGACGCCGGTGCTGCTCATCTGCTCGGACGAGGACGCCGAAGCGCGCGCGGTTGCGGACCAGATTTTGCGCCACTACGAAGAAGGGGTTCCTCTGCACCGAATGGCCGTGCTCATGCGCGCGGCCGACCATTCCGCCCTCCTCGAAGTCGAGCTGGCGCGGCGAAACATTCCCTTCCGAAAGTACGGCGGACTACGTTTCCTGGAAATTGCACACGTGAAGGACCTCGTGGCGCTGCTACGGTGGATGGTCCACCCGCGGGATGAGTTGGCCGCGTTGCGAGTGCTCCAGTTACTCCCCGGTATCGGCCCGGCCACGGCGGCCCAACTGTGGAGCGTAATCGTCGAGGCCGACGCCGAGTTCTCCACTCTCCTCCGCGTGCGTGTTCCCGCCGCCGCTCGACCGGGATTGGAGGACCTCGTTGGGGTACTGAGGAGCGTGCGTACGGAGTCCAATCCCCCGGCGCTGGTCGAGCGGGCCATCGCGTGGTACGCGCCATGGTGTGCACAGTTGTACGAGAACCCTGAGGGCCGTCAGCGCAGTTTGGAGAACCTCGTGCATATTGCCGCCGGTTACGAGTCGCTCGAAGACTTCTTGGCCGACCTCGCGCTCGATCCGCCCTCGGGCGCAGGGGATCTGGCCGGTCCGCCGCTGCGCGACGACGACTGGCTAGTCCTGTCCACCATCCATTCGGCCAAGGGCGGCGAGTGGGACGTCGTGTGGGTCCTTCACGCCGCCGATGGATTCCTCCCTGCCGATATGGCTTGCACGAGTACTGAGGAAATCGAGGAAGAACGCCGCCTTCTGTACGTCGCTTTCACGCGCGCACGCGATTACCTTTACGTGACGTGGCCTCAGCGCTGTTTCGTCCACGGCCCTCTGCGGTCGGACCGCCACATTCTGGCCCCGCTCAGCCGCTTCATCACGCCGAGGGTGCGCGCCGCATTCCGGACTGAAGTGGTCGGCCGTCGGCCGGAACCTGCACCCAAACTTCCAGAAGCGCCGCCCACGCCGATGGTCGATCTCCACGAACGTCTTCGAGCTCGCTGGCAAACGGAACAACGGTGAACGCGCGAACCATCCGGTCTGTGGAACCGATACAGCCTGACCTTTCCTCTCACACGGCCAGGAAGTGACAGCGGCAGGCGGCCCGACCCATCCCCACGTTTTGTCCGATCGCCGACCCGGCCATATGCACTTCGAGACCCGTGAGGCAATCTCACTGGGCGGTCGCCTTCGCGACGAACTCTTCGATGGTTACCAGCGGAGGTGGATTAAGATCGGACTCGATTTGCGCGATGACCTTGTCCACCTCCGGCACCAAGCGGAGCGTGTGCGGTCGTTGGGTCAGCTCTTCTCGAATCGCACGTAACCGGGGGATCAGCAGCCGTGCGTGACCTCCATAGCGCAAGAGGTATTGGAGGCAAATCGGAATTCGGTCGCCCTCTCCCCAACGACGCGGCTCCATGAGGTCCACACACATTTCCATTCCTTCGCGGATCCTCAAGCGGCTCAACAAATCCAACCCCGCGAGCCGAACGCCGTCGGCGAACATTTCATCGCTTGGCGCGGGCTCGTGAATTGCCTTCACAATCGCCGGCATCAGCACCGCCACATCCTTCTGTGACAACTTTCCGTAAATCTTGCCGACCAGGCCACGCGTCGCAGCATCCTCATTTTGCAGCACCGACTGAATGGCCGGGTACAATAACGTGCGGTCCGCTCCATCGAGGGAGTTGGCCAGGATACTGCGAGGCTCCCGCTTGCCCGGCATTGGAGAGAACAGCGCGGCGCTGGCGGCTCGTTGGATGTGCCGCCGAGGGTCCGCGGGCAACTCTCGCATGATCAGCTGCAAGAGCACCGGGACGGCTTTCTGCCGAACCCCGGGTCCCATGCGCGCCACGGCTTCGGCCGCCAGGCTCAGTAACCATGGATCATCGCTTTCCTTCAACAGGACCAGCAACCGCGGCCCCGCCGCGTCGGCTTTGGGCCCGAGATATCCGAGCGCTTCCACCGCACCATATCGCCCGTAGATGTCCGGCCCGTCAAGCAATTTCAACAAGCGCGGCACCAGGTCGGCCTCGCGGCGGCTGAGTGCTTCGGCGGAACGTTTGCGCACGGCCGGGGACCAACTCGACAACCCCGCGAGGAGTGTCTCCGTGTCCCGCCCATCGTAGCAGGTATGCTCGTTCCAAAACGTGAAGTCGCGCCCGGCGGCGACCACTGCCGCGGCCTCCTCTGGCGACAGCGGCACGACGACACTCGGCTTCCGGCCCGTCAGGTACAAGCTTTTCAGGGGCAACGCATATCCGAGCAAAAACGCGCCCGTGCAATCCCATCCTCCGTAACTATGACCGCCCCAATCTCCCGGCACTCCTTGGTACAGTGCCGTTCCGTCCCATCCGCGCATCAAGTCGTAGTACCACGATTGCTCGGCAAAGTACGCCGCCGTCGCCGCCGGACCTGCCCGCGAAACGCCCAGCAACGCCCACAGCACATTGAAGAAATTCCCCGTGTGGCCACTCTCGCGTTCCCCATGTGCCGCCACTGCCATTTTGGCGAAAAACGTGGCGGCCTCGCGGTCCCCCAATAGATCGAACAGCACCGCGGCACTGGCGGACTTGCCGTTGTCTTCATGCCATGGCCACGGTTCATGATCGCCGTAGGGGATCGCCCCTTTGTTTACGTACCATCGGAGGAACCGCGCCGACTTCTCGATGGCCAGGTCCAGAACTGGATCGCGCACGCCGGCCTCGCGCGCGAGCACCATTGCGATGGTCAACACGATCCCCGGCTGGTTCATGGCCCCATAGCCGCCCAATCGGCCGCTAGGCTCCGCGAATGCATGCCCCCAGGTACCGACTGTACTTTGCCCGCGCGCGATATCCGTCGCCAGCCGGCGCAATCCAGGCATCACGTTCTCGTCGCGAGTCGCCAACGCGTACTCCGCCAAAAACAGCGTGGCGTACGCGTAGCCCCATGTGACGTGGCCGCCGGGCTGATGGTCCGCGACCTTCCGGGCATATTCGGCCACAAGGTTCGTGTATTCCGGGCGACGTGAAGCGAGTAGGGCCAGGGCATTCATGTCGTTCGGAATCGTGACGTCCTTCAAGGGCTTTCGCGCAATCGCTTCGCACGCTAACTCGAATACCCGCCGACTCTTCTCACAGTGGTACGGCGCAGTTGGGCTGTAGCCCCCCAGCACGGGGAGCTTCAGCTCGACCGTCTCAGTAGTTCCATTGCGCCACCGCAACAGCCGCAGCTTACCACCGCCCTGTTTTGACTCGGCCCTTGTAATCGCCTTGGCAAACGCAATGCGAGCGTCGTTGGTGAATGGCTGGCCGTCTACGCCGAGAATCACGTCCCCTACCTTGAGCACGCCCGCCGCCGGCGAGCCCACGTCCACGTGGGTGATCAGAATTTGCCGAGCATTTGTCGTATGCCCTTTCCAACCCCACATCCATCCTCGTGCGCCAGTCGGACCCAGCGTCCAATCGTGGGTCGTGTCCCTCTGCCCTCCCTTCGTAAGATCCGGTACGGCCGGTTGGTTTTCCCCGAACCCGAGCCTCGGAGCCATCGCCAGGCCCACGACCCACACAGTCCACAACAGCCGCCACATGAACATTCTGCCCCGAACCTCGAACGGCGAACAAAGTCGACCCGCCGGATCATTCGAGTGAAGTTTTGCACGATTAACTGGGCTCATCCGAAACTCTCCTTAGGATGCCCGATCCAGGTCGCGTGGTATCAGGCCCGCCGACACCAGTACCACTGGTCCCAGCCGATTGCGTTGTCCAGGTGCCGCGATGTGCATGTAGTTCATACAGCTCCTCGTGTCCAGTTTCAACCGCTCCGACTGAGTACATTCTCGAATTAAACAAACCTGATGCGTTCGGTCGTTCCGGCCCTCCATCGCCAAACTCCCTCAATGCCCCTCGCCTTCGAAAGTCTGCTCGAGTCTGCTCACAGATCACAGGGGATCACAGG
>CAACVY010000032.1 GCA_900661335.1 uncultured bacterium
ACCGATCGAGCCGTGCGTTATATAACCTGGGCTGAGGCACAGAAACGAGACAGCCCAAGGAGACGTGACGATGAAGGCAGCTAGATGGATGGTGGCTATAGGGATGGCGATGTGTGTACTGGCAAAGCCAGTGTGGGCTGACGACGCCCCCCGACCGAGAGGTCCGCAGACGCCGAACGTCCGCGAAGGGCGCGAGCATCGAGCGGAGTGGTTCAAGCAGTTCGATCAAGACGGCGACGGCAAACTTAGTCCCGAGGAACGTGCCAAAGCCGAAGAGGCCTTTCAGGCGCGAATGGCGCCGGAAATGCGCGAGCGGCTGGTGAAGCGGTTCGACAAGGATGGCGATGGCAAGCTCTCCGCGGAAGAACTCCAGGCGGCCCGTGAGGCGTGGCAAGCGGAACGCGAGAAAGTGGGTAAAGAGTTCCGCGAACGCTTGCTGAAAAAGTTCGACAAAGATGGCGACGGGCAGCTCAGTCCGGAGGAACGTGAAGCGGCGCTGGCCGCGTGGCGCGAGGGCAAGATGGAGGAGTCGGAGCTACCTGAAGCCATGCGCCTGGCCATGCTGAAAGAGTTTGATAAGGATGGCGATGGCAAGCTCAGCCCGGAAGAGCGTCAACATGCTGCGCAAGTGTTGCGCGAGCGTCGCGAACGTGCCGGTGCGGAGTGGCGCGAACGGATGGTGCGTCGCTTCGATAAGAACGGAGATGGCCGTCTCGACGAAAATGAGCGGCGGGAGGCCGCGGAGGCGATGAAGCGGTTCCGCGAGTTCCGGGGCGGTGGGGACCGAGAACATCAGCCCGATTCGGGTCCGGGCCGCGACGAGGAAGGCGCCCGGAAACCCGTGGGGCCGGCGATTTAAGCATTCGCGGTGGTGAGTTCAACGCACTGGGCGGGGCGCCCATGGCCGCTCAGTGCGCTGCCGTGTCGGGGGCCGTCCGCTCGGCGATTGGGAAACTCGGCGCCTACGCGGGCTTTGCCGTGGGTCGGACTGAACGGCCCCCCGAGGATTCCGATGGAGCCGGAGCCGGGGTTCATCCGGACTTGGCGTCCTCCGTTTGGGGCGCGGGGCGACGCATCAGAGCTAGGTAAAGTTCTCGCGCGATCCAAGCGTCGGTGGCCGCATATCGGATTTGGGCCGGAGTGAGCTCCGCTCGCGCCCAGTTGGACCGCTGGGCTCCTTTGGAGATCCGGAATCCGAGCACCGCGGCCGTCAACCCGCGGGCGCCCGTCTTTCGGAAGCCCATTCGGGCCGCCATGCTGGCGATGTCCACGAAGCCCGCAGGTTCGAGCTTCCGGAGTTCGCCAAGCTTTCGAAGATCCTGCTGGAGCGCCACGCCGGCTTTGATGATTCGATCTGATTCAAACACGCGCCACAACGGAGACAGATCGGAAAGTTTTTGTACTTGGATGAGGTACACGGCCGATGCGGTCGCCAGTTGAATGAGCGCGATCGGGTAGATTTCCCCCGGGCGAAAGGCCGGGCGCGATTCGGTATCGAATCCCAGCAGCTGCTCTTGGTTCAATGCCTCGACGCACACGGTCAACGCGGCGTCATCGGATACGACGTGGATCGGTCCTTCGTACCAGCGGAGGGGCAATGAATTAATTTCCTCGTCGCTCAGCGAAGCTCGCCATGGGCCGGAGCTCGGCGTCGCCGGGGCCGGCGCGCTGGATGGGCTCGGCGGTGGCGCCGAAGCCGTCGCGGAAGATGGTTGGGGATACTCTGGTTTCGCGGCGGCCGTGCCGGTTCCCGTCAGCCCCAGTTTCTCTTCCAGTTCTCGGCGTCGGCTTCCCTGGAGGGGGTTGTCCTTGCCTTGGATCATGGCCCGGACCGCTTCCACTTCGTCTTCCGACAATGTACGGGCACGAAGGACGTGACGTTCGAACGCCGCGTAGGCCAGTGGTGCCACGGCCTTGGCGATTCGGGCAATGGCTTCGGCGTACTGGCGGATTTCCCATTGGGCGTGAGGGTCGAGACGCAACCGGAGAAAGTGAAACAGGTTGTGAAGATCCATTTGCCAGTACCACTGCGTGTAGACAGAGAGCGGCAGGTTGATTCGTGCCAACTCCCGCGCCACTCCGCGTTTGAGCAGCCGTTGATAGGCTTCGTAGGCGGCCTCCTGCTCGCGAATGAGTAGCTCGAGTATCTCCCGCTGCACCTCCGGCGGTAGCTCGACCTCCGAGCGGCTTTGCTTGTTTTGGGACGACTGCCCTCGGATTTGTTCCGGAGGCGGGACGTAGAATTCGTCTTTGAGGACGGTGTACCGCCCGGAGATTTCGTTGACCCGAGCGGTGCGATGCCGGATCCATTGCCGAGCCACGAATATGGGCATTTTGCAATGCAGCTCCAGCACCACGTGCTCGAACGGCGAGGTGTGCTGATGCCGCATCAAGTAGTCAATCAGCGCCGCATCGTCGCGAAAAGTCTTCGTGCCGGAGCCGTACGACACACGCGCCGCTTGGACAATGCGTGCATCCCCGCCCATGTAGTCCACGAGGCGGACAAACCCATGGTCGAGTACGCGGATTTCTTTGTCCAGCAGGGCCTCGGCTTCGGGAACTATGATCCGTCCCATCGTTCGGACACTCCCACAACACGCGTAAGTCGATAGGATGGCAACGCAGGGGCCCAAATGCAAGCACGCGCGGTGAGACTCGGGCGGGATCTTCCACCGGTGGAATGCCGTGTGGTGGCGCGGCGGCGGAGGAGTCGCTGACTCCACGCGACGGGAAGGCCTCCCGGGTAGCCTCCAACCCGTTGAGTGGGGTGGCGGCTGCCGCTGCATAGGGCGCGAAAGCCTCGCGGACGGCGTTGGGTGCTCATTCACGGGACAGTCAGGTTGGATGCGGCCGCCCGATCGAGTACCTTGGTAGCGATACATTTTCCGAGGGACCATGAACGCGGAACCGGATGTGCAACAGTTGTTGGAAGGCTGCGTGGCCGCTGCCGAGGCGGCGGGACGTCATGCCTTGGACCACTTTTCGCGACGCACCGAAACGGTTCAAGTGTTGGCGCACGACGTGAAGCTGGCCCTGGACGTGGAGTCGCAAGCGGCCGCGGTGGCCTGTATTCGCAAGGCGTTCCCCCGCCACGCGATCTTGGGCGAGGAAACCGGGCTTCGGGAGAGGGGCGAGTTTCGTTGGATCGTGGATCCCATTGACGGAACCGTGAATTTCTCGCATGGAATCCCGTACTGGGGGACTTCGGTCGCGGTGCAGTGGCGTGGGCAGACGCTAGCGGGTGCGATCTGGTTGCCGATGCTGAACGAGTGGTACACCGCAACGGCGACTGGTCCCGCATTGCTCAACGGTCGTCCCATCCATGTGTCCGGATTGACCGAGCTAGGGCACAGCATTCTGTACACTGGCATGCTGGAGGTCGAAGGCGACGGCGGGGTTTCGATTCGCGTCACCATCGCGCTCGCGTCGGCGGTGCGGAAGTTGAGGATTTTGGGCAGTGCGGCCGCCGAACTGTGTTACGTTGCGGCGGGCCGGGGTGAAGGGTACATCGAGACGACGATTCACTTGTGGGATTTGGCTGCCGGGGCGTTGCTGGTCGAGCGCGCCGGGGGGCGGTGCGAAGTGCTGGAGGATTTGGGCGACTATACCTATCGGTTCCTCGCGACGAATGGGCACATTCACAACGCGGCGGCGGCTGTAGTTCGCCCCGCACTGCGAGGCGGTTGACACCAGCCCCACCCACCGTGGAACACCGTAGGAGCCAATCCCGAGAGCCGTGGTTTCACCGCCCGTTGGCCGTGATGATCGGCGGCATGGGTGGCATGGGTGCGCTCGCGATTGCGACGACGTTTTTGCCCGTCATCCTTCCAGTGGCCGCGCGGGATTTTCTGGGGGAGGCCGGCGTCTCGTACGAGCGCATGGGGCGGCTGATGGCGCTGTTGTCCGCCGGGTTTGTCGGGGCGTTGTTGAGCATGGGACCAGCGTCCGACCGCTGGGGGCCCAAGCCCTTTGCGCTTGGTGGGTGTCTATTGGTGGCATTCGGGTTGCTCGGGTTCGCGGCCAGCCAAGGGTACGTCATGGCGATGCTCATGGCGGCGTTGGTGGGTTGGGGAGCGGGCACGCTCGACATGGTGCTGAGCCCGATCGTGGCCAGCGCCTATCCCGAGCGGCGCGTGGCGGCGTTGAATCGGTTGCACTCGGCCTACAGTCTGGCTGCGGTGGCGGCGACTGGATGGGTGGCAGTTTGGCTGCAGACAGGGGGGCGTTGGGGAACCGTACTGACATGGTTGGCACTGGAGCCGGCGTTGGCCGGACTCTGGTTGTCCATATGTCGGCTGCGACAGTTCGACTTGGCGCCTGCGGGCTCGGCTGGGCTGAAGCTGGCGAGGCATCCAGGGTTCTTGGCCTGGGCGTTTGTGTTGTTTGCCACCGGCACCATCATGGCAGGAGTGGCGCAGTGGTTGCCCATCTTCGCGCAACAACAGCTTCACCTGCCTCGAACCGGCGGCGGGCTATTCCTCTCCGCATTCCTTCTCGCAGGCGGGCTGAGCCGGCTGAGCGTAGGGTGGATTCTGCAGCACGGTTCCGCGGCCGGCGCGTTGGCGGTGGGACTGGCCGGCAGTGTGGCGCTGTTGGTCCTGGCGGCTACGATCCCCAGCCCGGTCGTCGCGGTGGCTGCATTGGTGGGCGCGGGCTTTACGTCCGGGTTGCTTTGGCCGACCGTCTTGGGCGCGGCCTCGGAAGAACTTGGCCAGGTGGGCGGTACGTTGTTCGGTTGGCTTTCCGCGGCGGGAAACACCGGTTGCTTTATCGCGCCCTGGGCCATCGGGCTTCTGGCCGATCACTTGGGCCTTAAACCGATGCTGATCTTGCCGGCGTTGCCAGCGGCCATTGCGTTGTGGGTGGTCTACCTCCGAACGGCCCGTGCCAGGATTTGAACATGAACAACCGTGAGCCAGATCCCGTGCGCATTCGACGGGCAAACCCGCGCGACCTCGATGCGCTCGTGCGGTTAGATTTAGCGTTGATTCGATATGACCGCGCGTTCGATCCCACGTTGGTCCGTCAATGGAGCCGAACGGCCGATGGAACGCGTTTTTTGCGCTCGCGCTTGCGAAGCCGACATGGTGGGGTGTGGGTGGCCGAATCCAAGGGCACGCCGGTGGGCTACTTGGTCGGCATACTCGAGCCCACGGAGAGTTACCGGCGGCCATGTACGTTGGGGGAAATCGAATGCTTGTTCGTGCACGAGAAGTTTCGAGGCCGAGGAATCGGGGCGCGCTTGTTGGCCGCATTCGAGTCTTGGGCTCGCCGTGCTGGCGCTCGACGACTCCGGGTCGTGGTGTCGGCCTCGAACCAATCCGCGCTGGCATTTTACGAGCGTGAGGGTTTTCAGCCGTATGATGCCGTGCTCGAGAAACCGCTTCGGCCATCCGGGAGTCGAGGTGCCGTGCGGAGGTCTCGGACCCCTCCCGCGGTTGCGCCATAGGGCTGCAGCGGCAAAAGGCGGGTCGACACCCACACTCCGGTCCTGGCTCCACCCATCCGCGAGGAGTTGGCGACGCTTGGCGTGCAAGCGAAAATCTGACATGCTGCAGACTGCGAATGACCCTTGACCATGGATGAAACGACTCAGTGGTGGTTGCGAAAACGCAGCGCCGACCGTGTCTATGGACCTGTCAACGCGGAGACGCTGGTGGAATGGGCGCGCGTGGGTCGGGTAGGGTTGGACGACGAAATTTCTCCGGACGGGCAGACCTGGATGCGCGCCGCGGAGTTCAAAACTCTCAAGCTGGAATGGTGGGTGGAGGTAGAACCGGACCGGTGGCTGGGCCCCTTGGCGCTCTTGGCGGTCCCATTGCTCTGTGACGAACAAGGCCTCGGGCGCAACGTGCGCGTACGCCGCGGTCCGTCCGGCCCCCCGGTGCCGCTGGACGCTGCCCTGAGGGGCGCGACGCTCTCCTCGGTGGATTTGCGGACGGGTTCGGCGAGCGTGGCGTTCATGGACGAGGCTCGCCTGAAGGAAGAGTTGGCGCGCGCACTGGGTGTTCCGCGCCGCGCGTTGCGTGGGAACTCCAAAGAGCGTTGAGATGACCGAGTCCACTTCCGCAGTGAATGTTCCTGCGCAGATGCCGTCTAGATAAGTGGGCACTGAGCAGTGCCCCTGAACGAAAGGAATCGCCAAGGTGAAGACGTGGAAACTTTGGGTCGCTGCGCTGGGGCTGACGGGGATCGCGGCAGCTCAACCGTGGAAGGTGGCCGTGCTGGACTTTGAAGATCAGACGGGGCAGACGCCTGACGCTGCGCTGGGTGGAGGAATCGCTCCGGCCCAGCTTGCGCGTAAGGGCGTCGCTGTGCTCGCCCAAGCGCTGGCCAACGAGCCGCGCATTGTCGTCGTGGACCGCCGAGACTTCCTCAACCAATTGACGCGTGCGGGCACAAACGAGGGACCGCAGGTTTCGGCGATCCGCGCGGCGCAACTCGTCGGGGCCGACCTGATCTTGCGCGGCGCAATCCAGTCGTTTTCGTCAAGCAAAACCGCCCTGCGTCAAGGGGGCCATAGCGTGGATCTTGCCACAGTGACGTTGCGGGTCGCAGTCGAGGCGCTGGATGCCACCGATGGCGCCATCGTAGCGGTGGGCACGGGTTCGGCGAGCCGGTCGGTGCGGCAGACGGACCAAGTTCAAACCGTGCTCGGGGAAGCCGAAGTGCTCACGATGTTGGAGGAAGCCGTTCGGGCCGCGGTGCCCCAAGTCACCCAGAGCTTGACGCGGCGCGCGGAGGAGCTGCGTCAACGGCCGACCGTGCGCGTGAACATACGCACCACCGCGGACCCTGCCCTGGTGGAGATCGATGGGGTGCTCGTGGGCACCACGCCGCTGGAAGGGCATCGCGTGGTGGCGGGGGACCACACGTTGACGATCGGCAAGGCCGGGTATCGGGACATTCGCAAGCGCATCCGCTTCGACCAAGACGTGCAGATCGTGGTGCCGATGTTACGGGCGGAGCTATCCGCGGAGGAGATCAAGGACGTCTTAGACAAAGCGCGCGTGCACGCGGTGATCGGCGAGCCGGCGATCACCATCCTTCCGCTGCAGTGAGCCGCGACCGGGCCTCGCGCCAGGCTTCCCGATAGCAACGGCGGAACCAGGCCGTCCAGGCGGCCACCCGATCGGCGCGGGACATGGGGACGGTGGGGGCGATGGCGCTTCGCCAGGTCAGTGGTTCGGGGACCTCGGGCCATCGGTCGAGCCATGCCATCGCGCGCGGGTTCTGCGGAGGACCGCCGCGTTCTAGAATTGCGATCCACGCCATGCGCAACTCAGGGTGGGAGTCAATGCACATGGCACGCACGAGGTCGCGGAGTACGCCAAAATGTGCAGCCGTCCAACGCGGTTGATAGGTCATCCGCGCGGCCAACCGATAGGGATCCACGTCCTCCTGTGCCAGATCATCTGCCAGGAACGGCCGGTGGCGCTCATAGCCGAGCGCGCCCTCCGAGCCGGTGGACGGATAAAACTCCGGCCGCACCGGCAACCGCCGCAACGCGTAGCGGACGGGCCCACCCGGCGTGCCAGGCCGGTACGCCCACAGGCGCTGGCCCTCCGTCGAGAGCACGAAGCGGAGGAATCGCAATGCAACGGTTCGATGCTCGGTGCCGCGGAGCAATCCGATTGGATCGCCGCTGACGCTGGTGCCGCCGGGCGGGGCGATAAATCCCAAGCGCGAGCGGCCATCCGCGGTTCGCGTGAACTGCTCTTGAAACCGCGCGTAAAAATCGATGGCCAACCCCGCCGCCGCTTGGCCCGAGGCGACCTCAAGAGGGATTCGGCTGGAGACATCCGCAAAGTAGCGCGATTGGGCGGCCATGCGCCGAATCAAGCGCAAGCCTTCCATCCAGCCGCGCTCCACGGCAGCCTGATACGCACTGGGAATGTCGGCCGGCAACTCGCCTGGTGGAAGGCCTGCGGCCCGAATGCGAGCCTCCCACGCCGCGACGGTGGCCTCGTCGAACCCGGCGGCGCGAACGGCACGATGACATTGCTCTTGAACGATCATCTCGAAGGCCTTGGCAACGCTGCCGCTTTTGGTGGGGTCGGCCAACGCCACTTCGTTTAGGAAACGGGGATGGGTCAGATCCGTCCAGGCGCGCGGAGCTTCGACGCCCAACTCTGCAATTCGGTCCAGGTTCCAAACGATCCCGAACGTGCTGAGAGCCGTCGAAACAAAAAACTCCGTTCGCAAGGCCTCGCCTCCCAGCGTGGTGGGGATGACTTCGATGTTCAGTCCGTGCAGTTCTGGCTCGGTATCCCACGGTAGCGGTGCGAGCATCCCCTGGGCCGCCGCGCGTTGAAAGTCGTACGTGCCACCACCGAAGAACACGTCCAGCCGACAGGTAAATGCAGTGGGGTCATCGGTCGCCCGGTAGGCCTCCCACAGCTCTGCGGCGCTCGCGTCGTCCGGTCGGCGTTCCCGGAAGAGGATCTCGGCGAACTCCGCTCTCCACTCGCCGCCACGGCGTTTCCACCATGCCCGCACGGCCTCGGTGTACTGGGTCTGCAGAAAGCGCATGATTTCCGTCGTGCCGCCGATCACCACCCAGTCGACTCGAACTGGTGGTCCAAACGTGGATCGGTGCCACTCGGAAAATGCCCGGCCGAACTCGCGACGGATGGCATCGTTGTGTGGCGAGATGATGACCAGCTGCAGCTCTTGGCCGCCGGCCAGGGTCGTAGGGGTGGAAAGCCCCCGAGGCCGAAGCCACCACGGCCACGCTAGTACGAGCGCCCAGAGCGCCCAAACAAGGAGTGTCCATCGTGTGGGACGACCCAGGGTGTTCATGGTGGATACTTCATGCGCTAGGTCCGCCGCTCGATTCATGGGGAGTCTAACGCCCGCGGCGCATTTGGAAAATCCCGACCCCGCGGGCAATGTGTCCGGTTCCGCGACCCAGCTACGGTTCGGTGCAGCTCGTGCGTTCGCGCCTTGGACGCAATCCGCGTAGCCAACCAACACGGTTCGACTCGCTGTGCCCGCCTCCTTCGCACGCGATCGTCTAAACCTTGGAAAGTCGGCGCGTTCTCCCGTCCAAGCCTTGGAAACTCGAGGCGTCTTTTGGTCCAAACCTGGGACGGCGCGGCGGGCCAAACGTCCAAGCGTGAACCGCGTTGCACCGGCGCGGAGCGGTGGCCATGAACCACCCCGGCCCAAGCTCCCGGACAGGCTACACCGTCTCGGCGGCAGGCCGCCAGGACCATCTCGCGCACGATTCCTCGCCTGGTTCGATGGCGCGTTGACCTCGCTTGTCGGGTCGAGCCCTTATGCCTAGACTGTTCGCGCTGCATGAACGAACACACGACATGTTCGGAGGATCTGGCCGCTGAAGTGCGTCGCGTGGCGAAACTTGCGCGGATCTACGTTTCGGAGGACGACGTCGCGCAGTGGACGCGCGACCTTGGGCGAATCCTCGAGTACGTCCGGCAGCTCAACGAACTAGACGTGGACAGCGTGGAGCCGACGGCGCACGCCATTCCCGTGGCCAACGTGATGCGAGATGACGAGCCAAGGCCCGGGCTCCCTCATACGGAGGCCTTGTCGAACGCTCCGGCGGCTCGGGACGGACTGTTCATCGTGCCGAAGATCATCGAATGAGCTGCTCGGGTCCAGTTTCGGAACTTCCGTCCCTCTCCGCGGCGCTGGACGCGCTGCGCCGGAACGAAGTGTCCTCGGAAGAACTAGTGTCGGAACTGCTCCGGACGATCGAGTGCTGGAATCCGACGCTGAACGCGTACGTTTACGTGAACTCCGAGGAGGCGTTGGCGTGTGCGCGCGAGGCGGATGCGCGGCGGCGCGCGGGCGATCCGGCGCCGTGGGTAGGTGTGCCGATTGGCATCAAGGATAACATCTGCGTGCGCGGTCAGCCGTGCACCTGTGGCTCGAAGATTTTGAAGTCTTACCGCTCGCCATATGACGCGACCGTGTCGCGCCGGCTGCGCGAGGCCGGCGCGGTCTTCGTGGGCCGGCTGAACCTGGACGAATTCGCGATGGGGTCGAGCACGGAAACCTCCGCGTGGGGCCCCGCCCGAAACCCGTGGGACGTTGATCGCGTGGCCGGTGGATCCAGCGGGGGCTCGGCCGCGGCGGTCGCCGCCGGGATGGCCGTGGCCGCCCTGGGCAGCGACACCGGCGGGTCGATTCGCCAACCTGCGGCGTTCTGTGGGTGTGTCGGCCTCAAACCCAGCTACGGGCGCGTCTCGCGCTATGGGTTGGTGGCCTATGCATCCTCGCTTGATCAGATCGGCCCGCTCACGCGCACCGTGCGCGATGCGGCACTGCTGCTGTCGGTGCTGGCGGGGCGCGATCCCATGGATAGCACGTCGCTCGACGTGCCGGTGCCCGACTACATCGCCGCGGTCGACCAAGCGCCGGACGATCTCCGGGGGCGTTGCATTGGCTTGCCGCGAGAATACTTCGCGGAGGGCATCGAACCCGACGTGGCGCAGGCCGTGAAAGCTGCGGTTGCGGACATGGCGCGCTTGGGCGCGGACGTGGTGGAGGTAAGTTTACCCCACACGCACTACGCCGTGGCGGCCTACTACCTGATCGCCACGGCCGAGGCCTCGGCGAATTTGGCGCGGTTCGACGGCGTCCGCTACGGCCTCCGTGTTCCGTCGGAGGATGTCCTGGAGCAGTACGAGCGAACGCGAGCCGAGGGCTTCGGTCAGGAAGTCAAGCGGCGGATCATCCTCGGCACGTATGCGCTGTCGGCGGGTTACTATGACGCCTACTACCTTCGCGCTCAAAAAGTTCGCACGTTGATCCGCCGGGACTTCGAACGCGCGTTTCAGCAGTGTGATCTTCTGCTGACTCCTGTGGCGCCGACCACAGCCTTCCGGATCGGGGAGCGGATTTCCGATCCGCTGACCATGTACCTCGGGGATATCTTCACGGTGCCCGCGAACTTGGCGGGGATCTGCGCGATCTCGATTCCGGCCGGTCTGGACTCGCGTGGATTGCCCGTGGGTCTACAACTGATGGCACCGGCGCTGGAGGAGGCCCGGCTGCTGCAAGTGGCCCACGTAGTGGAACAAACGCGGCCCCGCTTGCCGCGTCCGCCGCTGGCGTCCCGCGCTTCGGGAGGCTCTCCCGCATGAAGTTCGCGGTCTCCATCGGGTTGGAGATCCATGTGCAGTTGCGCACGCGCACAAAGATCTTTTGCGGATGCCCCACGACCTTTGGTGCGCCGCCAAACACGCAGGTCTGTCCGGTGTGTCTGGGGCTTCCTGGCGCCCTGCCGGTGCTCAATCGCGAGGCGGTGCGGTTGACCGTCATGGCAGGGCTGGCCCTGGGCTGCCGAATCAACCTTCGCAGCAAGTTCGACCGCAAGAACTACTTCTACCCCGACATGCCGAAGAACTACCAGATCTCGCAGTACGATTTGCCCCTATGCGTAGGAGGCGGACTGGAGATCGAAACGCCCGCCGGGCGCCGCTTCATCCGACTGCGCCGCATCCACCTCGAAGAAGATGTGGGCAAGAACCTGCACTTCGCGCAATCCAGTGGCGTAGACTTCAACCGCGCGGGCGTGCCGCTGATGGAGATCGTGACCGAGCCGGACCTCACCTCCGCGGACGAGGCGCACACCTTCCTCTTGGCCCTGAAGGAGGTTCTGCTCCACGGCGGCATCAGCGACTGCAACCTCGAGGAGGGCAATCTGCGGTGCGACGTCAATATTAGCGTGCGGCCCGAGGGCGCCGACGAGCTCGGCGTGAAAACCGAGCTGAAAAACCTCAATAGCTTTCGAGCGGTCCACCGTGCGCTGGACTACGAGATTCGACGCCAGATCGACCTACTCTCCTGCGGAAGAACCGTGGTGCAAGAAACGCGCCGATGGAACGATGAGCTCGGCATCACCGAGTCCATGCGCACCAAGGAAGAAGCGCACGACTACCGCTATTTCCCGGAGCCGGACTTGGTGCCGGTGGAGCTGACGGAAGAACAGCTCACCGAGTGGCGCGCACAACTTCCCGAGCTTCCAGCCGCCCGGCGGGCCCGCCTAGTGCGCGAGTACGGGTTGCCCGAGTACGACGCAAAGGTGTTGACCGCGGACCCAGACGTCGCCGACTTTTTCGAGGCGGCCGCCCGGCGAAGCCAACAGCCCAAGATCGTCTCCAACTGGATCATGACCGAAGTGCTGCGCGTCCTCGGAGAACGGGGGAGTTCGATTCGGGATCTTCCGCTGACGCCGGACGCGTTGGCGGAGTTGATCGAGATGGTCCAGCGGGGCGTGATCAACATGCCGGCGGCCAAATCGGTCCTGGCGGAACTCATGGAACATGGGGGCCGGCCCGCCGAAATCATCGAGCGACGCGGGCTCGTGCAAATCAGCGACCGGGGCGCACTCGAGCCAGTGGTCGAGGAGGTTTTGCGAGACCATCCAGGTCCTGCCGCCGACTACCGCAACGGGAAGGCCGCGGCGCTGCAGTTCTTGATCGGCCAAGTCATGAAGCGCACGCGCGGCAAGGCCAACCCGAAACTCGTCGCCGAAGTCCTCCGCGCACGCCTCGAAAGTCAATCTCCATCCAGTTGAACGCACGGGACCGAAGTGGTAGTTTCACCGCCGCGAATCGGCGCATGGAACGGTTGGAGTGCACATGAGCTTGGGCCATGTCGGTAGAAGGGTTGGGCGCGTTCGGCTCGGTGCGGTGGCGGTGTCCGCAGTTCTCGCTATTCCGCGGGAGGCCCCAGGGGCTTCCCAGCCGTCGGGCCATGGACCCGAGCCCACCGTTGTGGCGGAGTGGACGTTTGAGGATGGACTGCAGGGCTGGGCGCCCAACTCGCACGTCACGAACGTGGCCGTGTGCGACGGCCGGCTGCACTGCCGTACGATCGGCCACGATCCGTGGTTCATCCTCCGTCCCCTCGAACTTCCTGCCCGCCCATGGCATGCGGTGGTCATCCGACTGAAAGCCGATCGTGCCGGCTCGGGCGAACTGTTTTGGACGGGCAGCACCACAGGCCGGTACGGCGGCTTTGAACCGAATCAATCCACTCGGTTCGAAGTCGAAGCGTCCGGCACGGATCAGGACATCCTCGTGGTCCCATTCTGGCAAGGCGTAGGGGTCATCCGACAACTTCGGTTGGACCTGTTCGAAGGTGCCAGTTTTGAGGTGGATTCCATCCGGATTCTGGACTGGAGTCGCGGGTGGCCGCCGGTCACCAACGTGTTCGAATGGAGCGAAGCCGACGTGTGGAATGGCTGGTGGCGCGATCCTATCCACGGTGACCTCTACTCGCCGCCCCTCGACGTGGATATTCGGGGTCGCCAGTGGGTGAGTCTCGAGATCGAAGCTGCCGCGGAAGGTCGGGCCACGCTTATGTGGGCTGGGGCGCGCGGCGCGCGTCGGCAGTCATTCTCACTTCGTCCTGGGCGGCACACGTTCCACGTGCCACTCTCGGTGGAATGGCGTGAGACGCGATTGGCTGGGTTGGTGCTACGGCTGCCGAAAGACGGCGTGCCGCAGGTGCGGTCGCTTCGATTGGCCGCGGAGCCATGGAGTCCGCCGGACTTGGCCGTGGAGTATTTCGGGCTAGAAGACCCGCTGCCGCGAGCCGGCCGGCCGTTCACGGTGCTGGCGCGCGTTCGAAACTTAGGCGGTCAACGCTCGGCCGAGACCCTGGCTCGCCTCGTGCGGCCGGCGCAGGTGGCGTTGCGCGGGCCGACCCCACAGGCCGAGGCGCGGATTCCCGCTCTGGAGTATCTCGAAGGTGCGGAGCTTCGTTGGACGCTTCAGGCCTCCCAGCCCGGCGCGGTGCCGCTGACACTGGTGGTGCCCGGGGTGGCCACTGCGACGGTCCAGGTGGCCCTTACAGTGGCTCCACCAGTGCCGGTGTCCGCGGACGGGGTCCCCCCGCCACAGCGCGTACCGACGGACGTGGAAATTTGTGCGTACTATTTCCCGGGTTGGGATAGCGATGCGAAGTGGGAATGCATTCGGAACCTCGCGCCGATTCGCAAGCCGCTCCTGGGGTACTACAACGAGGCGAATCCCGAGTGCGTAGACTGGCAAATCAAGTGGGCAGTGGAAAACGGCATTTCGACATTTCTGGTGGACTGGTACTGGCAGGCCGGGACTCGCCGCCTCGAACACTGGTTCGAAGCGTACCGCAAGGCGCGGCATCGTGACTACCTGAAGGTCGCGATTATGTGGGCCAACCACAACGCACCTGGCACACACTCTCCGGACGATTGGCGGGCGGTGACTCGTTATTGGATCGACCGATACTTTCCACTGCCCACGTACCAGCGGCTAAACGGAAAGCCCGCGGTTTATCTTTGGTATCCCCACCGACTGCGCGAGGACGTCGGAGGATCCGATGCGGTCCGCGAACTGTTGGCTGAGTCCGACCAAATGGCGCGAGCGGCCGGGTACGGAGGAATTTCGTTCGTGGCACTCAACGTGCCCTTCACGCCCTCGGCCATGGCGCAGTGCGCCGCCGAGGGGTTCATGGGCGTGACGTGCTATCACGTCTGGGGAGAACGGGTTCGCAATGCCTGGCACGTCGGACGCACGCGCATGAGGTACGTACAAGTGGTCGAAGACGCTCCGGCGGCGTGGCGAGAACACTCCGCAGCGGCCGCACCACTGCTCTACCTGCCGGTCGTGGACACCGGTTGGGACTCGCGCCCTTGGCACGGGGACGACGCAAGAGTGATCGAAGGCCGATCGCCCGAGCTGTTTCTGCAGCTGCTGAAATCTGCGCGCGCGTTCGCCGCATCCAACGGCCTGCGCACGATCCTGCTGGGTCCGCTCAACGAGTGGGGCGAAGGAAGCTACATCGAACCTAACCTCGAGTTCGGGTTTGCGATGTACGAAGCCGTGCGCGCAGTCTTCGCCCGGGGCGATCCTTCCCAATGGCCGATCAATTACGGCCCCAAAGATATCGGCTTGGGCCCGTACGATTTTCCATCGGTGCCCCCCACGACTCGCTGGACCTTCGATGCACCGGCGAATGACTGGTGGCCGATGATGGACGTCGCCGACATAGAAGTGCGTGAGGGTGCCTTGCGGTTCCGCACCTCGGGGCCGGACCCGGCGCTGCTTGTTCACACTCGCGCCATCCGCGCGCGCCACTTCACTCGGGCCCGTTTGGTGATGAGCGTGGCGGGGAGTGGATCCACCGTGGCGCGTGGCCAATTGTTCTGGGAGACGGACGCTATGGCCATGGGCGAACGTGCAAGCGTTCACTTCGAGTTGCCGGCCGATGGCCAATTGCACGAAGTCCTCATTCCCTTGGCTCGTCATCCCTGGTGGCGGGGACGAATCACCGCACTGCGGCTGGATCCGTGTGCCGACGCGGGAGCGCGCGTCGTGATCGAAGAGTTGGAACTTCTGCCCTAGATGCCGTCCCGCAGTGAGGCCGGGCTCGCGTAGTTTCCGCGTCTCCGTCGCATACTTCACACCCCATACGGTTCGTCCACTTGCGCCGAGGGGCCCGGAACGTGGGTAGCCCTGACGACTTTGCAGCGCGGGCCGTTCCACGACTGGGCGCGGTGATATTGCAGGTCTTGGTGCGCGGTTGGCGAAATCCAGACGGGTGAGTACACAAAGGTCCCCTTGCAACAGCGCCTCGACGGTTGTGTGGGTCCCTTAGGCCGTGGCGTGCGATTGGAGGGCGGGAAAAGGTTGGGAATGTGATGAGCCGCAAAATTCTACTGGCCGCTTCGTTGGACAAAGGCGAGCGGCGTGCCGGCCGGCGAGGGTGGACTCGTTGCGGCACTTTTGCGCGCGTGCTAAGTTGTACTTGAACGGAGGTGCCCATGCGCCGTAGGTGCTCCATCTGGCGCTCGAGCCTGGTGGCCGGAATGATGATCTCCACCACCTTGGGGCGTACCAACTTGGTCGTGAACGGAAGCTTCGACGACCCTGCGGAACCACTGAAGGGATGGAGAACTCACTACGACTTGCCGGGCGACAGCTGGTACGCCCGTAACCGGGAGTTGGTCAGTGTCGTGGCGCAGGAAAGCGGCCGTACTGGAGTGCTGCGCCTGCATGTGCCCACGCGGGACATCGCCATCAACCAGGGCGTGAAGGCCGACAGCATTCCGATCCCGATCTCACCGGACCAACGCTACCGGTTCTCAGCATGGGCGCGCTCGACGGGCCCCAACTGCCGCATTTTGCTCGAGGGCTACCGTTGGAAACCTGGCGTTCGTCCCCACGACAACCCTGACATCTCGGAGCTGCGCAAATGCTACAAATTCACGCAGTTGTACTTTGGCACAGTCAAAGCTGGCGACATGGGCGGCGTGGGACGCTCCTGGTCCCAAGCCAGCATGGAGTTCCCTGACGCGATGAAGTCGGATCTCCAGCGGGAAATTTACTCGACGATTCGGTTCGTGGTGGTCCACATCGTGGCCATCGGGGGGGACGCGGGCGACCTGTTGGTGGACGACGTTCGCCTTGAACCCATTGGGCCGATCCCAAGTGGAACGCGGAGTGGGCGATGACCTATCGAGAGGATGTCGTGGCTCATCTGATGGCGCTCGGGCGGCAGCTCCGCCGGAGGACGGCGGTGCGCCAGCTGACGTTGGGCCTCGCGGCGGTGTTGACCCTGTGGGCGGTGCTGGCGACGGCCGATGTTGTGTTTCGCTACGGCCTCACTGGCCGCATCGTGGGCAGCTCCATGCTGTGGCTTTCCGCCGTGGCGGCGCTCGCGGCCGCCGCGCAGGTGTGGCGCCAGCCGTGGACTCCGGAAGCCGTTGCGGCTCGTGTGGAACGAGCGTTTCCCGAACTGGATAATCGCCTGATCAATCGAGTGCAGTTCGTGCGCTCGGCCTGGCGCGACGCGATGATCGAGGCTTATCTCCGCGAGCCCCCACCACCATTGGACCAGATGCCGATCTCGCGGTTGGGTGATCCTCGCCGTGCGCGCCAAGCGGTGGCGGCCTTGTTGATCGGGCTTGGCCTCGGCGTGGCCGGCTACCTCTGGGGCGGCGCGGCGTGGGTAAACTCGGCGCTGCGGATGGCCAACCCATTCTCGACTCGATCGCCCGTGACGCTGGCGACCATTGAGGCGGTGGAACCCGGCCACGGAGCCGTGCTGGTGGGTGAGCCGGCTACGCTGCGTGTGAAAGCGAAGGGACGCGCCGGCGTGCCCGTCGTGCTCGATCTTTGGCCACGGGACGACCGACGCACTCGCATAGAGCTGGGCCGCCTGCCCGGAGGCAGCTCCGCGGAACTGTCCCACCGGCTGCCGCGAGTCGCGGCCGATTTCGAATACCGGTTCATTGTTGGCGATGCGGTGACTCCGCGCTATCGACTCGTGGCCATACCGCCGCCCGCGTTCCGCGGTCTCGATGTGGAGGTCCGACCTCCTGCATATCTTCGCGCCCAGCCTCGGCGCATCGTCGCGTTGCGCGAACGAGTCGTGGCGCCGGAAGGTTCGACGTTGGTGCTCACGGCGGCGGCCAACCGAGCCATGGTCGAGGCCTCCGTCGTGACCGGCCTGTCCACCGTACGCCTTGACCGGGCTAGGGGCGAAGACCTTTGGTGGGGCGAACTTCCCGCCGCGGGCGGACGTTGGACGGTCGGCATCCGGGACTCGCATGGGTTCGTCGGATCGGCCTCGTTCGATGTGGAGGTCGTCCCCGACCCGCCACCGAAGGTCGAAATCATTGCGCCTCGGGGGCGGGTGCGGCTCGAGGCTGGCGCGACGCCCGCGATCGAGTTCGTCGCCACCGACGATTTGGGGTTGGTTCGAGTCACGATTTGCCGCCTGACGCCATGGGATACCCAGACCCCGAGCCGCGTGGTGGCAGAGTGGAACCCCAATGGCGCCCCAACGTTCCAGCAACGCTGGACCGACCGGGAGGCGGCTCGTCCCGAGCCGGGACGGCCTTGGATGTACCGGGTGGAAGCAACCGATAACCTTCCCGGCGCGAAGCACCCGCGCGCAGTATCCGCGGCGGTCGTATTCGAGCCCGGCACCACGAGCGGGGGGGCGGCCGCATCCACGACCGAAGTGGCGGCAGCGGCGAGTTCGCTCAGCCGCATGGTCGAGCTTCAAAAGGCCAACCTAGCCAAGACCACTGCCCTAGAACAACAGAAGGTCGCCACCGCGGACGCATGGCAAGCGGTGGCCAACGTGCAGAAAGAAATCTTCCAAATCGCCGAATCGCTGCTGGCCGACCCCACCAAGCCGTTGGGCGCGCTGGCGCAGGTGGTCCGCGATCTTCACGCGGGACCGATGCGGGAAGTAATCGGTGTGGCTGCTCGTGTGCCGTCGGCGGCCGATCTAGAGCGCCCCATGCTCATGCGCCGTGCGGTCACGCTGGAGAGCGCCATCCTGCGAGCGCTGACGGCGGCGGCCGGGGCCGTGGACCGCGTCGCTACGCACCGAAAGATTACCGGGATCTTGGCCATGCTCGACGCCCTCGTCCAAGGGCAGGCGGATGTTCTCCACGCCACGAAAGAACTCCAGCCCGGCCAAGTCGCGGCGGGATTGGTCACTCGTCAGGATCGGCTCGCCGAGGACACGAGCGAGTTCGCCCGCACGGCGGCGCGGGAAGCTGAAGCGATGCGCACGGTGGACGAGGACTTTGCTCGACGACTCGGCGAAGTGGCGAAAGAGTGCGACACTCGGCAAGTCCCTCGGACGATGCTCGGCGCCGCAGGCCATCTGGAGCAGAAAGCGCCGGAGCGCGCCCTCCCGTTGCAAGAAAAAGCGCTGGCCGACCTGCGAGAGTTCCAGTCCCGTTTGAACGAATGGCGCGCCGCCCAAGCCCAGGCGCAGCACGAGGCCGTCCAGCAAGCGTTGGAAGCGGCTCGGGAGTCCATGAAACGCCTCGCCGAGCTGCAAGGCAAAGTCGTGGACGCGATCCGACAGACCGAACAGCAGAAGGACAAGAGCGACAAGGAGATGGAGGAGTTCCTCGAGGAGCTTGGCGAAATCAAAGCCAACATGGCCGAAGCGCTCTTAAAAATCGCCACGGACCTTCACATCTTTCCAGAGCTTCCCGTCGGGAACGACCTGGTCGCGGATGTGTACCAGATCTACGAAGAGGTGGCGCAGGTGCCGGGGTCCGAGTCCACTCCGGCCAGTGAACTCGGTCTGCAGAAAGAAGACTGGATCCTAGAAGCGCTCGAGACCGCCACGGAACGACTCGATGACATGGAGATGTGGATGGTTTCTCAGCCGGACGCAGTGAAGCGGAACACCGAGAATTTTGATCAGCAAGAGTTGCCCCAAATCCCGGTGATTCCTCTTCCGACGGAACTGGAGGATATCATCGGCGACTTGCTCGAACAGCAGGAAGACATTATGCAGCAGGCGGACGACTCGGCCACCAACCAAGGCTCAGCGGACATGCCAGCGGGTTGGGGGATCGCGGAGGGCGAGTTTGCAAACTTCAGCGCGAAAGGGAAATCGGGTAATGAGCGGCCCGATCACAAAGACCAGGACGGCCGGTCGCTGGTCGGGCGCGAAGGGATGTCCGACGGCGAGACGGTGGCGGGTTCGGGGAAGATCAACGAAGGCGATCGAAATATCGAGGCGCGGCGAACTCAGGACTCGGCCCAGGCTGGGCAAGTGCAGGAGGAAGGCCACGCGGAGGCGCGCGCCACCGGCGGCGGCAAGGGATCGGGCTACAGTGATCGTCTCGGCATGTCGGGGACCGGGCGTCGCGAGGATGCGAAGACCGAGGCGCGTTCGGAGTTGGGATTGCAAGCACTGCTGCGGCGCTCGGCGGAAGCGTTGTATGCGCGGGCATCCATGGCGCACATTCGCACCGGGTCGCTCGAAGATGCCGTGCGAGCCATGCGTCAAGCCGAAGAGGCGATGCGGCGGGGCGCGCCGATCTACGAGGTACGCGAGTTTCAGCGTCGAGCCGCTCAGGCCTTGGCCCGTGCGCGGATGGAACTGGGAGCCGGCGCGTACGTTCCTGTGCCCACGGGTCCGGCGCGGCCTTTGATGGGGGCGGATGATGCGGCGCCCGTGGAGGCCGCCCCGCCGGCCTACCGCGATTTGGTCGCGGAGTACTTCCGGCTGCTCAGTGAAACCGCGCCATGAGCCAGCGGGGCATCCACCTCTGGGTCCTCCCGTGCGCGTGGGTCGTGGCCGCAAGCGCTGAAACTGCGCCATGGCCCGTGACGGGAGCAACGCATCGGATTGAATTGGAGATCGTGCGCGAACCCTCGCAACCTGAAGCCGGCATCGTGGCCATCGTTCCTGACGGCGGCATCCTGCCCGGCCCAGCCATTCAAGCCGAGGTGCTGGACGAGCAAGGCGTGAGGCTGGCGGCCGGTGTGATCTGGCATAACCCGAAAGAGGGCGCTGCCATTTGCTTCGAACCGCCCCGGACAAGCCGGCGGGTGACGGCCTACCTGCGCTCGGTTCCTAAAGGCGAGCCGTGGTCGACCGCCGTGCGTAGTTTGAAGCCCAGCCTGTTGATGTTCACCGCGCCCGGCGGGGCCCAACCCTCGCTGAACCAAGCGCACGACCTCGCGCGGGAAACGCCGCCGGGACGGAAAGCCCGCATGGCCTTGGTGCCGATCATCGGGCAGATGGAAAACCGCCTCGGCTCGGATGATCACTACGTGTCGTGGTACACCGGCTGGCTGAAGATCGAACAGCCGGGCCGCTACTACTTCTGCACCATCTGCGACGAAGGTTCAGAAGTGCGGGTGGATGGCCGGACGATCGTGAAAATTACTGGCCGCAACCGACGTGCCGATGGCGCCAAGGGGCAGTGGGGCGATTGGATCGAGCTCGACCGCGGCCTGCACCAGGTGGAGTATTGGCACTACGAAATCGATGGACCTCAAGAAGCCCATCTTGCTTGGCGCGTGCCCGGGGACAAATCGGAACTGCCCGTCACCGTCCCGGCCACCGCATGGGTGCGCTCCGGCGAAGCTGTCGTGCGACAGGGCACCGACCGTGCGGGCCAACCGTTGCCGTTGTGGGAGTGGGAGGTCTCGGCGTACATATGGACCGCGGAGAAGCCGCTCAACGTGTACTCCTTCCAAGCCATGGTGCCCGACGATCTTGTAAGCGGCGGCCGGCTCAGTTGGACTTGTGATCGGAAACCCATCGCTACGGGGACCTCCTGGCAATGGTTCTGGGAAGACGAGGGCCCACACGAAGTCAGTTTGACGCTCGGGCGCGGACCGTTGGCGCCCACCGCACGGCGCGAAGTCCTGTTGCCGTACAACCCTCGGCGGCTAGAGCCGTCGCGCGCCGACGACCGCCGAGCGGCACGCGCCGCGTTCGAGTCGCGGCTGAAATCCGTTCCGCCCGAGCGGCGACCCTGCGCAGATTGGACGCCGAACATGTGGGCCACGCTGGTGGACTTCTTGGAGCTTTACCGTAGCGGCGACATCCCCACGTGGATCGTAGAGCGCTCTCGGCCGGACCTCCTGAAGCAGCCGATCGACATCCGGGACCGTATCGAGACGCTGTACGTCGAGTCGCTACGCATAAAAGACCCATTGGCGGCGGTCCAATGGCTGGCCACGGTCATTCGCGAGGAACCCAATGCCTCAATTCGTATGCGCCGGGCGGTGGAGCGTGCGCGGATCCTCGCGTGGGACCTCGGACTCACCAACGAGGCCCGCACGGTACTGCAGGAAGTGCGCACGCTGGCCACCGATGCCGAAAGCAGCATCCGATGGCTGGTCGGCGCGGGCGACGTGGAGCGTGCGGCGCGTCAACGCGCGGAAGCTGCGCGCTTGTACGCTTCTGCGCAAGACCGGTCTCGGGAGTACCAAAAAACCGCCGCGCAAGTGGCCACTGTTCAGCGACTGGCCGCTACGAACCGCACGCTTGCGGCGCGACTGGCCGGCGACTGGCGAGTGGCCGCCGTTCGAGAAGGACAGTTCTACGTGACCGTCGACAACCTCCTCCGCCAAGAAGCTTGGGACGATGCCCGCCAAACCCTCGACCAATGGGAGTTGGAGTTGCCCACTAGCAAGTTGGACGGCGATTTCCCGCTGGCCGAAGCACAGTTCTACTTGGCAGTGGGCGACGCTCGCCGAGCGCTGAAAATTTTGCAAACCTACCGCCAGATGGTGGACATCAACAGCCAACTGTACAAAGCCATGCAGCTAGAACGCCGCTGCTTGATCGCGTTGGATATGCGCAAGGAACTGGACGAGTTGGTGAGGGAAATGGAACGGCGCTTCCCGGGCAGCGATCGCAGTCGATCCACATCTTCCTCGGATGCAACGCCGGTGCGCCCACGGCATGGGCGGGAGCGGACGCCATGAAAGCGTGCGTGCACGCCATGGGTCGGGTGCTCGCCCTGGCAGGCCTGCTGTGCGTCGTGGCCCGATCGGGACCGGTGACGGGCACGAAACAATCCACGCGCCTGTATACTCCGCCCGACTCCTCCGCGCCGGGAGGAATCATGTTCCAGGTGCCCGAGCGCGTGGCGCCGGTTCGTGCGGCTGTCGCCGTGCCGGCGCTCTCGCGGGAAAAAGCCTATGCAGGCCAAATCTCGGACGATGGGCGTCGAGTGGTCTTCCACGGACTGCCGACCGACCGGTACGACCTGCTCTTGGTATTCGACCGTTGGTTCGCCGAAGGGTTCCTATTGCACCGCGATCCCAGCACGCTCACCCCCGACGACCAAAACGGGATTCGTGAGACCATCGAGCGATCGGTCCCGTTCTTTGACACTAAAGTCATCCACCGCTGCGAAGGTGTCGGGGGACAGGCAGGACGAGCAGCGGCAGTGCTGCAAGAGGTGCGCACACGACCCGTCACGTTGCAAGACGCCAGTGTGCGTACCGACATTCAAGTCCGCAGCCTAAAGCTGGCGTTCCTGGAAGAAGTGGGACCGGGCTGGCACTTGGTCCGCACGCGCGAGCTGCTTCGACAAGAAGTTGGCCCGAACGATGCGAAGGGCGTGTTGCGGCACGTGTTCGTCCCCGCGCTTCAGGGCATCCGCGTGTTGGACTCCGTGCGCGACCTCGGCGTCGTGGACCTGCCCGCGCCCCCATGAGCAAGGAGGGTTCTCTATGGCCTCGCTGTTGATCATGACCGGTCCGCGTTCTGGCGAACGGGTTCCGTTGCGAGCCGAAGGGTTCATCATCGGACGCAGCGAACTTTGTCATCTTTCGTTGCCGGAGGATTTGGCCGTCTCCACCCACCACGCCCAGCTGGACTTTCGGGATGGCCAGTGGTGGATCCGCGACCTCGATAGCGCCAACGGGACCGAAGTCAATGGACAGCCGATCGCCGAACAAGTTCTGACCGATGGCGATCTTATTGCGATCGGCGAGACGCAGTTTCGCTTCATGGCCGACGGAGTGCAGGACGTCCCCGCCGCGCCTCCCCGCGAAGCCGTTGCGACGCCGACGGCTCGGCCCGCGGAGCCCCGTCCTACGCCCCCGCCCGCGGTCCGCGCCACCGAGGAAGAGGTTCGGCTTGTGCAGGAAATGAGCCGCTACACGGCGGAAATTCGCCACGAAGTTGCGAAAGTCATCGTCGGGCAGCAACGGGTGCTCGAGGAGATTTTGATGGCCATGATCGCGCGGGGGCACGCGTTGCTCGTGGGCCTGCCCGGCATGGCCAAAACCCTAATGATCCGGACCATCGCCGACGTGCTCGACCTGAAATTCAAGCGCATTCAGTTCACGCCCGACTTGATGCCCACCGACATTACCGGCACAGACGTCTTGGAAACCAATCGCGAGACCGGTGAAAAAGAGTTCCGTTTCGTACCCGGACCGGTGTTCTGCAACATCTTGCTGGCCGACGAAATCAACCGCACACCGCCCAAAACCCAGGCGGCGTTGTTGGAGGCCATGCAGGAACACCGCGTCACCGTAGGCAACCGCACCTATCCACTCGAGGAGCCCTTCTTTGTGCTCGCTACGCAAAACCCGATCGAGCAAGAAGGGACCTATCCGTTGCCGGAAGCGCAACTGGACCGCTTCATGTTCAACATCTGGGTGGACTACCCGTCGGAGGACGAAGAGGAGCAGATCGTTCGCACCACCACCGTGGACCTCGCCGTGCGACCTCAAAAAGTGCTGGGGCGCGAGCAAGTCTTGAAGCTTCAGGAGGTCGTCCGCAAAGTCCCCGTGTCCGACCATGTGGTGAAATACGCCGTGCGGTTGGTGCGCGCCACTCGGCCGGCTTCGGACCGCGCGCCGGATTTCATTCGGCAGTACGTCACGGTGGGCGCTGGGCCTCGTGCGTGCCAATACCTCGTGCTGGCCGCGAAGGCGCGCGCGGTTCTCGATGGGCGAATCCACGTCAGCTGCCGCGACGTGCGCGCCGCCGCACTGCCGGTACTGCGGCACCGAATCTTCACGAACTTCACCGCGGACAGTGAGGGCGTCACACCCGAAAAACTGATCGAGCGGCTCGTCCAAGCGGTGCCGGAACCTTCGGAGAAAGACTATGCACGTTGAACACAACATTCGGTGGACATGGGCCCCCTACGTTCTCCCACTCGCCCTGAGCATGTCCGTTCAGGGCGCCGCATGGCAATGGCGCGAAGAGCCCGGCCAGGTCACGTTGGCCACGGCCGATGGCAAGCCGGTCTGGTCGTTCCACTACGGGCCGGATGCGTCCAAGCCCTTTTTCCATCCCGTGGCGGTCGCGGGAGGGCCCTCGTTGGTGGAGCTGCGCCCGCCCGACCATCCGTGGCATCTGGGCCTGTGGTTTTCGTGGAAGTTCATCAACGGCGTGAACTACTGGGAGGAGGACAAGTCCACGGGGCGTGCGCAAGGGATGACGGAGATCCTGCACGCGAAGGTCCAGCGGCAAGAGGACGGCTCTGCACGGATCGAACTTCGAATCGCGTACCGTCCGCCCGAGCGGTCAGCGGTTCTGTTGGAAGATCGCCGCATGGCCGTATCGGCACCCGCGGCGGACGGTGGGTGGAAGATCGACTGGGATGCGACGTTTCGAGCCCAGGAGCGTGTGGTGCTGGAAACGTCGCCGGTCAATACTCAGAAAACCGCCGGCGGCTACGGAGGTCTTTCACTTCGCATCGCCCACGCGATGGAACAGTGGCAAGCGGTAGATGATCAAGGCCGGCGCGATTTGGCGATCCACGGCGAACCTGCGCGCGCCGTGGAGTTCAGTGGCGTGGTCGGTGGCCAAGCGGCCGGCATCGCCGTGTTGGATCACCCCACTAATCCCGGAGCACCCACCTCTTGGTTTCTCCGGTTCGCGCCGGACCGCAAATATGGATTCACGGGTCCCGGGCTCCTCTTCCGCAAGCCGATCACGCTCGATTCCGGAGCCACCTTGCGCCTCGTGTACCGCGTGATCATCCATCCCGGGCGCTGGAGCGCCGATGAACTCCTACGCGAGTGGAAATCATGGACCGCGCCCCAAGGTCCCTGAACACCGTTGGCAAGGTTCCGAACCGGTTCTGCCCGCGCGCCCGAGTTCGCTCCCGCATGCGGCTTCTGTCCAAGGGTTGGGCCTGGCGCGCTCGCATTCCGCCGATCCTTGGATGAGCGTCGAACGAAGCCATGTTGGCTCGGTTCGGGGCCACTCCACCTGCTCGTGCAAGGTGGCGGGGACGGCGCGGGGGAGAAGCCAAGGCACCGCGGCTGTGGCCTACAGCGTTGACGATCGCGGCAAAAACGGTCATGCTCACAGTGGGGGTAATAAGTCGAGCGATGAACGTCGTATGTGTGATCATGGGTGGTGGCGCGGGAACCCGTCTGCAACCGTTGACCCGTGATCGTGCCAAGCCCGCTGTGCCGATCGCTGGCAAGTACCGCTTGGTGGATATCCCCATCAGCAACTGCCTGAACAGCCGCTTGCGCAAGGTCTACCTGCTGACGCAGTACAACAGCGTGTCGCTCCACGAGCACGTGGCCAACACGTACCAGTTCGACCAATTCCACCGCGGGTTTGTCCGCATCATCGCGGCCCAGCAACGACCGGATTCGGAATCGTGGTACCAAGGAACCGCCGACGCGGTCCGAAAGTCGTTCCGATATTTCATGGATGAGTTTCCCGACCTGATCCTCGTCCTTTCGGGCGACCAGTTGTACCGCATGGACTTTCAGAGGTTGATCGAGCAGCACTTGCACAACCGTGCGGACGTCACGATCGCGACCAAGCCGGTACCACGACGCGAGGCCGTCTCCCTGGGGATCATGCAGGTGGGAGAGCACAATCGGATCATCCGGTTCGTGGAGAAACCCGGGGATACCCCATTGCTCTCGGAACTACGAGCCCCCATGTACCAAGAGGAGCGTTACCTCGCCAGCATGGGGATCTACCTGTTCGACCGTCGCGTCCTGGCCCAGCTGTTGGAAAACCCCGAGTTCAGCGATTTCGGCAAACACGTGATCCCGGCCGCGATCCAACAGTACAATGTCCACAGTTTTATCTTCGAGGGCTACTGGCGTGACATCGGGACGATCGGGGCGTTTTGGGAGGCCAACCTCGAGCTGACCGAACCCAACCCGCCGTTCACGTTCTACGATCCGCGCGCGCCGATCTACACGCATATGCGGTTCTTGCCGGCCTCGAAAATCAACTGCTGCGACCTCAATCGCGTGTTGTTGGCCGACGGATGCATCGTCAGCGGGCACCGCATCCTTCATTCCGTGATCGGGATTCGTTCCGTGATCGGCGAGGGCACGGTGATCGAGCACTCCATCCTCATGGGGGCCGACTACTACGACTACGAGCGCGACACGGGTGAAAGCGCGCCGCTGGGCATCGGACGCGACTGCTTCATTCGAAACGCCATCATCGACAAGAACGCGCGCATCGGCGATGGCGCGTACATCACGCCGGACGGCAAGCCCGACGGAACCGTCACACCTCAGTTCACCGTGCGGGACGGCGTGATCGTCATCCCCAAGAACACCGTTATACCTCCCGGCACACGTTTGTGACCGATCAAATCCACATCCGCGACTTGGCGCTGCGGTGCATCATCGGCGTGTTTCCAGAAGAGCGTCGCGCCCGACAAGACGTCGTTCTCAATATCACGCTCGAGACCGACACTCGCCGGGCCGCCGCCACGGATGCGCTCGAACACGCGGTGGACTACAAAACCATCAAGCAGCGCGTGATCGAGCTCGTGGAGCAGAGCCAATACCATTTACTGGAGACGTTGGCGGAGGAAGTGGCTCGCGTATGCCTGACTGACCACCGCGTGCGACAAGTCACCGTGACGATCGACAAGCCAGGCGCGTTGCGGTTCGCCCGGAGCGTGGCGGTGGAAATCACTCGTCGTCGGACTTCTTGGCGCGCCCGCCGTTAATGGCGCCGCGTGGAGGACGGCTGTTCCACAGGGATTCGGAAAAGCGCTCACGGGGCCGACCGGGTTCGTACGCGGATGGCGCAGTGGCTCCGGCGGGAATGCTCCCAGGAGTGCGCATCTGCGCGGTGCTCGCGTTGAAAGAACCGCCGCAGGCTCTATACTGGGGCTCGGCCGCAGTGCGGTCGGTGAGGAAACTATGAACATCCGCCGTTGGGTGATGGCCGCCTGTGTCGTGGTCTCGCTCGCGCAGGCTGAAGAGTTGGGCCCCGCGTCGGTGCGCGGCGAGCGCGTCAACGTGCGCGCTCGCCCGTCCTTGCAGGCGGAGGTGGTCGGTCAGCTCGACGAACCCGCCACCGTGGCAGTCCGCGGCGTGTCCAACGATTGGGCGGAGATCGTTCCGCCGTCGAGCTTCGACCTGTATGTTCACAAAGATTTCGTGCAGGGCGGCGTGGTTAGTGCGTCGAAACTGGTGGTGCGCGCGGGCCCGGGCATCAACTACAGCAAAGTGGGCGAGCTACACCGCGGCGACAGCGTGGTCGTTCGTGGGGAGTTCGGTGAGTGGCTAAAGATCGCGCCGCCGACCAACTGTTCGCTGTGGATCGCACGTTCGATGATCAAACTACCCGAGCCGCCGCGCCCCGCCGAGCCGCCGCGCGTGGCGACGGTGCGGCCTTCGCCGCAGGCCCCCTTGGGCACCACTGGTGTGTCCACGGGGGCGCCTCCGGCCGTGGCCGGTACGGTTCAACCCTCTCGGCCGTCGAGTCCGCCTACGGCGCCCCCTGCAATGCCGGCCTCTCCCCCGGGTCCTGTAGTGCCACCGCCTGTCATAAGCTCCGCCCCGGCTGCACCACCGCAACTCTACACCCCCGACGATCTGCGTCTGGCTCCGGTCGAGAACCAAGGGATCTCCGTGCAACGCGAGGGCCGTGTACGCAGCACCATGTTGACCCTGGGGCGACCTTCGCGCTTCGTGCTCGTGGATGAAACGGCCGGCGGCTCGGAAATCATCGGATATTTGCGCGGCAATGAGGCGCAGCTGCGGTCGTTCTTGGACCGCCGGTTGCGCATTCGGGGGCGGCAGTACTGGGTCCAAGGCAGCCGCCATCCCGTGATCGTGGTGGACCAAATTGCCGTGATGCCCGACTGAGCGTCCTCGGGTCGGGATTTCAGGAGAACACTGTACCCATGAAAGTCGTGCTTGCGTACTCGGGCGGGTTGGACACGTCGGTACTGCTGAAGTGGATTCAGCAGACCTACCGTGCAGAGGTGATCGCATTCTGCGCGGATATCGGGCAGGAGGAAGAGCTCACGGGGTTGGAAGAAAAAGCCCGCCGAACCGGAGCCAGCAAGGTATACATCGAAGACCTGCGGCTCGAGTTCGCGCGCGATTATGTCTTCCCCATGCTCCGTGCGGGTGCCGTGTACGAGTCGGGATATTTGCTGGGTACCTCCATTGCGCGTCCCCTCATCGCGAAACGGTTGGTCGAAATCGCTCACGAGAACCATGCGGACGCGATCGCCCATGGCGCGACGGGCAAAGGCAACGATCAGGTCCGCTTCGAGCTGACCGCCCTGGCGCTGGATCCTAGCATCCGCATCATCGCGCCGTGGCGCGAAGAGCGGTTCCGCCGGCGGTTTCGTGGACGCCAAGACATGATCGCGTACTGCCGCCGTCATCACATTCCCGTCGCCGCCTCGGTCGAGAAGCCCTACTCGATGGACCGCAACTTGCTTCACATCAGCTACGAAGGTGGCATCCTCGAAGATCCCTGGGCGGAGCCGCCGAAGGACATGTTCAAGCTCACGGTGGCGCCGGAAGAGGCCCCCGACGAGCCGGAGTACGTCGAGGTGGAATTTGCACGCGGTAACCCTGTGGCTGTCAACGGACGCCGCATGAACCCCATGCAGATTCTGAGTACGCTCAATCGGATCGCCGGGCGGCATGGCGTGGGCCGGACCGACATTGTCGAAAATCGTTTTGTGGGCATGAAAAGCCGTGGCGTTTACGAAACGCCCGGCGGCACGGTCTTGCACCGAGCCCGAGAAGCCATCGAGCAGATCACCATGGACCGCGAGGTGCTCCACCTTCGCAACACCCTGATCCCGCGGTATGCGGAGATGGTGTACTATGGCTTCTGGTTCTCGCCCGAACGCGAAATGTTGCAAGCCGCCATGGACGAAGCAGCCACTTGCGTGACCGGCGTGGCTCGGCTGAAGCTCTACAAAGGGTCGTGCACCATCGTGGGACGCAAGTCGCCGGTATCGCTGTACAACCCGGAGTTGGCATCGTTCGACACTGCGGGCGGGTACGATCAAAGCGACGCCACTGGGTTCATTCGGCTGCAGGCGCTCCGCTTGCGGATGCGCGCAGCATTGCACGCGCGCACTTGATCGGACTCTCGCGCGATCGCACTGGACGGATCGCGCTTAGGCCACGTGCTCCATTGCCCAGGACGCGTCGGTGGTCGTTCGCGGATGGACCCGCCCCATGCCCTAGGTCCCGCCCTGAGACATCAGAACTGCGCCGGGAAACGTGTCCTTTACGCATCGGCTGGCGGGACGGTGACCACCGCAGCGCCGGCGAAGAGTGGCGGACCACGATGCCACCCGACACTCGGGGGGGGGGCCGACGAGACCCACGGAGACGAACTCGA
>CAACVY010000029.1 GCA_900661335.1 uncultured bacterium
GCCGGTCCGCACCAGCATGGAGCGGAGCGTTTCGGTGGCGCGCCAGTTGCTCGGTTCGTTCAGGTTCCGGACGATGAGGCCGCTGGCATGGAAGCGGGCGGATTCCATGTCCTCTTCGTTGAGACCCACGTTGCCGATTTCGGTGCAGGTCATCACGACGAATTGCCCACAGTAGGAGGGGTCGCTAAGGATTTCCTGGTAGCCGGTCATGCTCGTGTTGAACACGACCTCGCCCAGCGCATCCCGGGCCGCTCCCACGGACCATCCGCGGAATACCGTTCCATCTTCGAGTGCCAAAAACGCTTCGCGGCGTCGTTCGGCTGACCAGTTCCAGTGCGGTTTCATTTCAGGGGCTCTCCTGCGATTCAGCACGTGGAGCGACCGGTGAGAATGACCGTGCCGGCCGCGGGCGCGGGGGCGTGCGAGGCAGTTTCAGGCGTGGCGCGTGCCGGTGGTACTCCTGGATGCTGCACACTTCCACGCGCTTCATCTCTCGCAACGTTTCCAGCCCGTGGATCGCCGCACGCAGTCCGTCCAGGGTCGTCGTGATGGGAATCCCCTTGATCACGGCGCTGGCGCGCATGCGGATCTCATCCGTCCGCGGGGCAGTGCCGCTGGTGGGCGTGTTGATGATCCACTTGACGGCTCGTTCTTCGATCAGATCCAGCACGTTTGGCCGCCCGTCCGATACGCGGAACAAGGCGTGGCTGGGAATGCCATGGTTGCGCAACAGAGTGCTCGTGCCGCGCGTGGCGTAGATGGTGAAGCCCAAGTCTGCCAAGCGTCGGGCCAGTGGGATCAGTTCGGGTTTGTCCTCGTCGCGGACGCTGACGAAGATGGCGCCGCTGGTGGGGAGGGCGCTGCCGGCGGCCATTTGGCTTTTGAGGAAGGCCATGCCCAGGCTGGGATCGATTCCCATTACTTCGCCGGTGGAGCGCATCTCGGGGCTGAGCGTCACGTCCACGCCCGGGAACTTCACGAAGGGGAACACGGCCTCTTTGACGGCGTAGTAGCGAGGACGAATCTCGTGCGTGAACCCGAGTTCCTTCAACGTGTGCCCCACCATCACCAAGGCCGCCAGCTTGGCCAACGGCACGCCGATCGCCTTGCTGACGAACGGAACGGTGCGGGACGCACGCGGGTTGACCTCCAGGACGTACACCTGCCCGTCCTTCACGGCGTACTGAACGTTCATCAGCCCACAGACGTGCAGCTCGCGAGCCAGCGCGTAGGTGCAGCGTCGGATTTCGTCCAAAATGTCCGAAGGCAGATGCGGCGGGGGCAAAATGCAAGCGCTGTCGCCGGAGTGCACGCCGGCCAGCTCGACGTGTTCCATGATGCCGCCGATGACGGTCGTCTGGCCATCGGAGATAGCATCCACGTCCACCTCGACCGCATGTTCGAGGTATCGGTCGATCAATACCGGCCGTTCTTCGGACACTCGAACCGCCTCTTCCATGTACCGGCGGAGGGTGTCGCGGTCGTAGCAGATGATCATCGCCCGGCCGCCCAGCACGAACGAGGGCCGTAGCAACACCGGGTAGCCAATGCGCTCTGCGATCGCTTCGGCCTCGGCCAAGGTCGTGGCCGTTCCATTTTCGGCTTGCCGCGCACCAATGCGTTCGACGATGGCGCTGAACAGTTTTCGATCCTCCGCCGCCTCGATGTCGGCGGGGGGCGTGCCAATGATTCGGACGCCGTTGGCTTCGAGCGCGCGAGCCAGGTTCAGCGGGGTCTGTCCGCCGAACTGCACGATCGCGGCCTGGCAGCCTTCGTGCTCGTAGATGTGCAGGACGTCTTCCAGCGTGAGGGGCTCGAAGTACAGTCGGTCGCTGACATCGTAGTCCGTGCTGACCGTTTCGGGGTTGCTGTTGACCATGACGACTTCGTAGCCGGCGGCCCGCAGCGCCATCGTGGCGTGCACGCAGCAGTAGTCGAACTCGATCCCTTGCCCGATTCGGTTCGGCCCGCCGCCGAGTACCATGATCCGAGGCCGGTCGCCGCTCCGGCGGGGCTCGCGGTAATCGCCGTACGTCGAATAAAAGTAGGGCGTAAAGGCCTCGAACTCGGCCGCGCAGGTGTCCACCAAGCCATACACGGGTGTGAGGTCCATCGCCTTCCGGCGCCGGCGCACTTCGTCTTCGTGGGTGCCGAGCAGCCAGGCGATCTGCCGGTCCGAGTAGCCTTTGTCCTTCGCTTGGCGCACCCGTGCAGGGTCGGCGAAGAACGCCTCGACGCTGCCCGCGGCGCGGATCTCGTCTTCGAACGCCGCCAATTCCGCCATTTGCGTGAGAAACCATGGGTCGATTCCGGTCAGCGCCCGGACTCGTTCGACCGTCCATCCGCGGCGGAACGCGGCGCGAATGGCAAAAATCCGCCGCGCGTTGGGCCGTCGAAGCTCCGCCTCCAGCTGTGGATCACTGCAAGCTTCCATTGGCCCGTCCCGCCCATCGGCGCCAAAGCCCGCGCGGCCGATCTCCAACGAGCGTAGCGCTTTTTGCAGCGACTGTTGGAAGGTTCGGCCGATGCCCATAGCCTCGCCGACGGACTTCATCTGCGTGCCCAAGGTGTCGTCAGCCATTGGAAATTTCTCAAACGCGAACCGCGGTACCTTAGTGACCACGTAGTCGATGGCCGGCTCGAAGCACGCCGGGGTTTTCCATGTGATGTCGTTGGGCAGCTCGTCCAGCGTGTAGCCGACGGCCAACTTTGCGGCGATACGGGCGATCGGAAACCCCGTGGCCTTCGAGGCGAGCGCGCTGGACCGCGATACGCGCGGGTTCATCTCGATGATGACCATGCGACCCGTGTCGGGATGGATCGCGAACTGGACGTTCGAGCCCCCGGTCTCCACACCGATTTCGCGAATCGCGGCGAAGGCGGCATCGCGCATTCGCTGATACTCGCGGTCGGTGAGCGTTTGTGCGGGTGCAATGGTGATGCTGTCGCCGGTGTGGATGCCCATCGGGTCCAGGTTCTCGATCGAACAGATCACCACGCAGTTGTCCCGCCGATCGCGCATGACTTCGAGCTCGAACTCCTTCCAGTCGATCACGGACTCTTCGATCAGGACCTCGGAGTTCAGGCTCGCGTAGAGGCCGCGTTGCACCACCTCGCGAAATTCGTCGTCGTTGTGTGCGATCCCACCGCCGGTGCCGCCGAGGGTGAACCCGGGGCGGATGATCAAGGGGTAGGTGCCCAGCTCGTCGCGAACGCGGAGCGCCTCTTCGAGGCTGTGGGCGGAGCCACTCCGGGGCACTTCCAGCCCGATCTTGAGCATCGCAGCTTTGAACAGTTGCCGGTCCTCGGCTTTGCGAATGGCTTCCGCCTTGGCGCCGATCAACTCGACGTGGTACCGATCCAGGATGTGCCGATCGGATAATTCAATGGCGAGATTCAGTGCGGTCTGTCCCCCTAAGGTGGGCAAGAGGGCGTCGGGCCGCTCGCGACGAATGATTTCTTCAAGGATTTCCACCGTGAGCGGTTCGATGTAGGTACGGTCGGCGAACTCCGGGTCGGTCATGATCGTCGCGGGATTGGAGTTCACCAGGACCAACTCGAACCCTTCTTCTTTGAGGGCCTTGCACGCCTGGGTGCCGGAGTAGTCGAATTCGCAGGCTTGGCCGATCACGATCGGACCAGACCCGATGACCAGGATTTTTTGGATGTCCTCACGTCGCGGCATGACGAGCGTTCTCCCAAGCCGCCCCGATGAACGCGCGGAACAAGGGGTGCGGGTTCAACGGGGTGGACTGAAATTCTGGATGAAACTGGCACGCGACGAACCAGGGGTGGTTGGCCAGCTCGATGAGTTCCACAAGCTGCCCGTCCGGCGAGCAGCCGGATAGAACCATGCCGTGACGCACGAGGTCGTCGCGGAAGCGGTTGTTGAGCTCGTAGCGATGCCGATGGCGCTCGTGGATCACGGTGTGGCCATACGCGGCGGCCGCGCGAGTGCCCGGCTGGATGTGGCACGGATAGGAACCGAGTCGCATAGTGCCGCCTTTAGCGGTGATGCCGCGCTGTTCCGCCATCAGGTCAATGACGGGATAGCGGGTTTCGGGGTTGAACTCGGTGCTGTGGGCGTCGGCCCAGCCACACACGTGGCGAGCGAACTCGATCACAGCGCACTGCATGCCC
This sequence comes from uncultured bacterium, assembly GCA_900661335.1. Lineage (GTDB taxonomy): Bacteria > Verrucomicrobiota > Kiritimatiellia > PWTM01 > PWTM01 > CAACVY01. Next base: position 4,141 of record CAACVY010000029.1, read on the forward strand.
AGACAGATGCCCAGGAAAGGGATGTTCCGTTCGCGCGCGTAGCGTGCCGTGAGGATTTTGCCCTCCACGCCGCGGTCACCAAAGCCGCCCGGCACCAGGATCCCATGCACGCCGGCCAACAGCGACTCGGGGCCTTGTTGTTCGATGTCCTCGGATTCAATGGGACGAACCACCGTTCGCAGGCCGTGGGCGATGCCACCGTGGGTCAGCGCTTCGTACACGCTTTTGTACGCATCCCTTAACCGGATGTACTTGCCGACGACGGCGATTTCCACCGTGCCGTTGGGTGGCTGGATCAGCACCTGGACCATCCGTTCCCAGTCGTCCATACGTAGGGGGCGCACGTGGAGCTGCAGCAGTTCGAGCACGTACACGTCGACTTCCTGCCGCGCCAACTCCAGCGGTACTTCGTAGATGGTGTGTTCAACGTCACGTTCTTCGATCACCTTGTGGGTGTCCACATTGCAGAACAAGGCTAGCTTAGCCTTGACTTCAGCGGACAACGGCCGTTCGCAACGGCAGATCAGGATGTCCGGAATAATGCCGATGGACCGTAGGATGGCGGTGGACTGTTGGGAGGGCTTGGTTTTTAACTCGCCGGCGGCCCGAATGTACGGCACCAACGTGATGTGGATGAACACGGAGTTCGAACGGCCGACTTCGTGGCGGTACTGGCGAATCGATTCCAGAAACGGCAGGGACTCGATATCGCCGACCGTTCCACCGATCTCGGTGATGACGATGTCCACGTCCTCGGAAGCGAGTCGGCGAATGGCGTCTTTAATCTCATCCGTGACGTGGGGGATGACTTGAACGGTTTTCCCGAGGTAGCCGCCTTCGCGTTCGCGCGAGATCACACGGCTGTAGATACGGCCGGCAGTGTAGTTGCTGTCGCGCGTGCACGGGATCCCGGTGAACCGCTCATAGTGGCCGAGGTCCAGGTCGGTTTCGGCGCCGTCGGCCGTGACGTACACCTCGCCGTGTTGGTATGGGGACATGGTGCCCGGGTCCACGTTGAGATAGGGGTCCATTTTTTGAAGACGCACGCGGTACCCGCGGCGCGAGAGCAACAGCGCGATCGAGGCCGCCGTCAGCCCTTTGCCGAGGGAGGATACGACACCGCCGGTCACAAACACGTGCTTCGTCATGACATTGCCCCCTGGCGCGTCCCTAACCGGCGGTTGCTCGACCTCAGCCGAACGGTACGGTCCACCCCGGTATCCTGCGCCGGGCCGGTGCAGAGATCGCTGGGGACGCCGTCAGGGCCGCAACCGTCTCGTTGGAGTAGTAAGTTTAGCATCCCCACGGCCGCTCGGCAAACTGTCTGCGCCAGAGGGGAACTTTCCCGGCTCACCTGCTCGGAACCCGTGAGCGCAACGCGTCGTGGGAGAGCACGACTTGAGCTGCCCACCCGCAGATTCGGGTCCGTGATCAGGGGTCCGTGCTGCATCGAGCGCCGGACTAGAAGCGGGCGAGCCGCCGGCTCAGCCCCGCGTCCGGCCGCGGTCCGATTGTTCGCGATGTGGCCAGTTTCTACCGCGTGGTCCGCCCATCGTCCATCGGTCCCGAGACCGCACCGGTGCCCCGCGTATGGGATGCCGGCTTGGAGCCTGTACGCACGCGGTCGCACCTGAGCGCCGGAATTGCTGCGGATCACGAGTCGTTCGCACACGCCCCGCTCAGGCCACGGGAGGTAGCCCCAGTAGGCGGCGACGTACGTGATCGAGCGCGAATTGAGCTGCCCACCGACGCACGAGCTCGCGGTCGCCGGGGAACCGACGCGACACCGCTGCCGCGCCGGTTTCATCCGCCACCGCCCACCACACCAATCCCACTGGTTTTTCCGGCGTGCCACCGGTGGGCCCCGCGATGCCAGTGATGCCCACTCCGATCGTGGCGCCCAGCCGCTCGCGCACGCCTCGAGCCATCGCCAGTGCCACAGCTTCGCTGACGGCCCCGTGGGTAGCCAAAAGCGGTTCTGGAACGCCGAGCTGCTGAATCTTCACCTCGTTGGCGTACGCCACGATACCGCCGCGGAACCACTCGGAACTTCCGGGATACGTGGTCAGCCGTGCTGCGAGCCAACCGCCCGTGCAAGACTCGGCCACCGCAAGGGTCGCACCGCGGGACCGCAGTTGGCGCGCCACGACCTCCACCAGGTCCAGCCGCTCCTCTGCGTACACGTGAGGGCCCAATGCGGCTCGAACGACTTGAGCGGCACGCTCGAGCCAATCCGCGTGCTCCGGCCCGGTCGTCAACCTCACTTCCAAGGCGCCTGGCGCAGCGCACCACGCCAGCTCCAACGGCCCCGGTTCGAAGCCGGCCTGCTTAAGGATTTCGATCACGTCGGATTCGCCCAGCCCGCAGACCATCCAGAGTCGGCGCAGCCGGGGCTGTCCAGGCCGGTGCACTGCCAACCAAGGAAGGACCTGCGTCTCGAGAATGGCTTCAAACTCCCGCGGTGGGCCGGGCAGAAGAAACCACACGCGGCCGTCCTCCAGCTCGATCCGTTCGCCGGGGGCGGCGCCGACGGGATTCGGGAGGACGACCGCGCCGTCCACGACATCGGCTTGGCGCTGTCGAGATTCGGTGAAGGCCTGCCCTAAGCGGAGGCATCGATGGCGAATGCGCTCGAGGCTCTCCGGGTCGCGTCGTAGAGACCGTCCCAACGCATCGGCCACAGCTTCCCGAGTCACATCGTCGTTGGTCGGCCCCAATCCGCCCGTAATGAATAGGATCTCCGAACGCGTCCGTGCTTCTCGCAACACTTCCGCAATGGTTTCGCGATGATCCGGCACGCTGGTTTCTCGGGTCAGCTCCAGCCCGAGGGGTTCCAGCGCGAGCGCCAAGCGTTGCACGTGCGTGTTGACGGTTCGACCAATGAGCAACTCGGTTCCCGTGCAAATCAACTCGGCACCGCGTGTCATGCCGGCATGGTATCCGCCCGGATAGCCGAAGCCAACTGCCCGTCGGGTCATAGAACTCCAATTAACGGCCGGGCTATGCGGTTGGGGAGGATCAGCAGGACGACGGGACTTTATCGAGACATATGCAGTGGTTGGCGGCAGGCTTCACGGGCTTGTGCGCCCTGCAAACTTTGGCGCACTTGATCCAGTGCGTGAGCAAGGGCGATGGCTGCCTCGGCCAGACCCGGGCGCTACCTTCGGAATTGCTGAATTGGATGGGGGTCCTGGGCTGTGTTTGACGACCGAACTTTTCGGTCGCCGGAACCAGGGTGGGATCGCTTCGCCGTACTCAGACCTAGTTGATCCCACCGTGATTTCGGGCCGAGCCCTGTTCGGCTTAGCTCCGCGTCGTGCGACTGAAAGTTGGGCCGTATGTGGCCTCCTCCGTTTAGGTCCGCCTCTCCCTCCGGACGGCCCACATGATGATTGCACTAAGCCCCTAGGCCGCCCCACCGGGGTGAAAAACAAGCGGAGAAGAGTATGGTAAAGGTGCGAAACCGACGTGGCGGGAGAAAGGGCGACCGGAGTGAAGGCGACCGCAGTGAAAAAGTTGTTGAAGTTTCTCGCGGGCGACACCGAAGAGGCCAACCTCGGTTTTCTTCTACTGCGCGTTTTTTGTGGCGCCGCGATGTTGACGCACGGTATTCCGAAGATGCTAAGAGGACCGGAAACGTGGAAATCTGTGGGAGGGGTCATGGCGACGATTCATGTCCCCGGCCCGGCGATATTCTGGGGTTTCATGGCTGCCTTCGCCGAAAGTTTCGGCGCGATGGGCGTTGCGCTTGGCCTTTTTACACGGCTATCTGCTGGACTCATGGCGATGACGATGACGGTCGCCGCGTTGGTGGCGCATGCCGGGGACTCATTTGCGAACCGGGAAAAAGCACTCCTCTTCCTGTTTGTCAGTCTACTTTACCTGTTCAAGGGGGCCGGAAAAATCTCTGCAGACAGAGTGATCGCAGGTTGAGTGGCGTGCGGCCACAGAACAAATGTTTCGGTTTCGTTAAGCATGGGGTGCGGAGCCGTGGGTCGGGGCGGGATGTTTGCGCGGCCGTGACCAGCTCGGGCATGCGACTCGTACACGTCATCAAAACGTCTGGTGGCCTTGAGGTTGACGATCGGGAGGCGCAACGCATCCTCTTCGGATATAATCTCACGCAAAAAGGAGCAGAGCCATGAGTCGATGGGCGACTACCGGAGCGGTCGGGCTGTATGTGGCGTGGTGGGCCGGTGTGCACGCAGGGTTCGCGGTGGACTTTACCAAGGAAAGTGCGGCGGAGAAAGCCGCGCGCATGGCGTGGTTCCAGGAGGCGCGGTTCGGGATGTTCATCCACTGGGGCCTGTACGCGATTCCCGCCGGCGAGTGGAAAGGTCAGGAGATACCGGGGATCGGCGAGTGGATCATGAATCGCGCCAAAATCCCGCTGGTGGAGTACCGTCAGCTCGTGCACCAATTCAATCCCACGCGGTACGATCCGGTCGAATGGGTTCGCATCGCGAAGCGGGCAGGAATGCGATACATCGTCATCACGTCCAAGCACCACGACGGGTTCTGCCTCTGGGACTCGAAGGAAACCGACTACGACGTAGCGTCCACGCCCTATGGGCGCGACGTACTCAAACCGCTTGCCGAAGCGGCCCGCGCCGCTGGACTGCGGATGTGCTTCTACTACTCCATCATGGATTGGCAACACCCGAATTACGAACCCCTGCCCGCATGGGATCGCGATCGTCCGGGCCACCGGCCCGACATGGACGCCTACGTTCGGTACATGAAGGCTCAGCTGAAAGAACTGATCGAAGGCTATGGGCCGCTGGGGATTTTGTGGTTCGATGGCGAGTGGGAGCCGACGTGGACCCACGAGCGCGGGGTGGACCTCTACAACTACGTCCGTTCCCTGCAACCGACGATCATTGTGAACAACCGCGTGGACAAAGGCCGCAAGGGAATGGCGGGCATGACGGAGGAAGGCGACTTCGTCGGCGACTACGGCACGCCGGAGCAAGAAGTGCCCTCGCGCGGTTTTCCGGAAGGGGTTTACTGGGAGAGCTGCATGACGATCAACGACACGTGGGGCTACAAGAAAAACGACCACAATTGGAAATCGGCCACCACGTTGATTCGCACGCTGGTGGACGTGGTGTCCAAAGGTGGGAACCTGCTCTTGAACGTGGGGCCCAAGGCGGATGGTACGTTCCCGGACGAGATTGTTGAGCGGCTCGACGCGGTGGGTCGGTGGATGGATGTGAATGGAGAGTCCATCTATGGAACGACCGCAACGCCGTTCGCGCGGCTGCGGCAGCGGTGCACGAAACGTGACGGGCGGTTGTACGTGCACGTGTTCGAACAACCTGCGTCGGGGGCGGTGGTGTTGCACGGGCTCACCAACCAGGTGCGTGGCGCCCGGTGGTTGGCGAACGGCACGCCGCTTCGGGTGGTCCAGCGCGATGGGGCGCCGGCGTTGGAGATTCCCGAGGGGTTACCCGATCCGCACGACTCGGTAGCGGTCGTGGAGGTGGTGGGAATGCCCGGCGCAGTGGCGACGACGATCGTGCAGGACGACGATGGCACGGTGGAGTTGTCGGCCTCAGACGCCCAGCGAGAGGGAGGCGTTCGTTACGACATGACGACCGATAGTTTGGGGCCATGGGTGGGGTCGCAGGACGGCGCGGAATGGGCGTTTCACTTGAAGCGTCCCGGCGAGTTCCGCGTGGAGATCGAGTACGCGTGCGGTCGAGGCGACGGTGGCGAAGTGCAGGTGACCGTAGTGGACCAAGCCGTGACCGGCGAGGTGAAATCTACAGGCAGTCCTCACAAATTCCATCGGATGCCGTTAGGTACCTTGAAACTCACCGAAGCTGGCGAATGGCGGAGTACGGTCAGAGCGCGGAAGTCCGAAACAGCTCGGACGGCCATGTACTTGCGTGCCGTCTATTTGGTGCCGGTCACGCCGGCCCAGTGAGTCGGTACCCAGGCTGGCGAACTTAAGCTTGACCGCGCGTTCGTTCGGATGGCCACGGTCCCCGCTGGTGGGGGTGCCCTTCCGCGCGGAGACATCCAGCGCCTATGGAGTTACACGGCTTGAGGGCATCGAGTTTGGATTTTCCTTGTGCCGCGCTCGGACGGCTACACTTTCTCTGAAATGGCTGCGCGTGACCGTACCGTGGGGGCGCGGATTGGCAAAAGTTCGAACTCGCGCTGGGCAAAGGCGGGAGCTCGACTGGCCGCCTCAACGGGGTGAGGACAGGGTGCGGATGTGGCCACACCGCTATGAGTTTCTCAGGAGCCCTTGCGGTACTCCCCTGGGCGCCTGTGGGTCGCGACGGGTGAGCTGTGCGCGAGGGGACGCTGGATCGCGGCGGATTCATGTGTGAGGCGGCGGGGGACGGCGAACATTTCGGCCACCGGGACGGCGAGTGGCTCGGTGAGGGGACTTGCGTGCGCGGGCAAGATGAGTACACGTGCCCATCCTCGTTGGGCAACATTCGGGTCAACGCATGCTCACTTCCCTGCACTTGGACGTACCTAGCCAGAGGCCCCCGCGCAATGGGTCAGCCCAAGAGGCTACCAGAAGGCCCTTTTCCCGTAAGCTGTGGGGATCTGTTTAGGCCCGAGTTCGTTTCAAAAAAGTCAGGAGGGACATCAGCCAGTGGAGCGCTCGGTACTGCTCGGGCGTCGCGGCCAGAATTCGTTCTTTGGGCTGAACGTAGGGGGTCAGGGCCGAGCTCCGAACTGCCCTGAGCGACCATTCCCCGTACCAGCTCGGTAGTGGCTTCGAGGTAAAACTGCAGCCCGACCACGGAGCTTCCCAGTTGGAACGCTTGGTGCTCGCACGCCTCGCTTCGGGCGAGATGGACAGCTCCCAGGAGTAGATCGAAAATGTCTCCATGCCATTGGAACGTTTTGAAGGCCGGAGGAAACTCGAACGACGCAGCGTCCTTCGACCGAACACCTTGGACCGGGCACCAGGCGATGTCTTTGTACCGGTTGGAATACACCTTGGCTCCCATGGCGCTGGCGATGAGTTGTGCCCCCCAGGCAAACCCCCAACACGGGTTGGCCCAATGCGATCCACCGCCGTAGAAACTCTTTTCCCGGAGCGGGCGAAGGAAACTTCTCTTCATCTCATCATTGACGCTCATCGGCCCGCCCATTACGATCAGGAAGTGACTCTGGGATGGATCGAGCAAAAGGATCCGATTCGAAGAACCGCGTGGCGGTGATGTCACCCCCCCGCTCCTTCAGCCGCGTTTCGAAGTCGCCGAGTCCTTCGCACGGATCATGTTGAAATTAATGCGGACGCATCTCGCATTCTCCTCGATCCAATGTTCATCCCACGGTTTCTATGGGGGATGCTCCTGTAGGGGTGATTCTAGCGCGTTCCCAGAACTTACGCACGCATATGGCCATGGGTTTGTCAAATTTCCATGCTGGGTTGGGTCGTGCCCCGGTCCACCATGACGCAGTTCGGTCGAGGTAAGTCCCACACCCGTTGGTGATGTTCGACAGGACACTCGGGCATGTTGCCTTTGGGCCCGATGGTTTCATCGCAACCTGTCCTCCTGAACGTGTCGCCCGAGTACGGAAACATCGCCTGGAAGGTACGCCGCAGGGGTATCTCGGGCCCTTTGATTCGGCACTGGAGGCCTAGCGGCCCCGACGACGGCATGTCTTGTGGACTGGATGGACTTGAGGTCCGGGGAACAGATGGGTAGCATATTTCTCTCCGAAACTCGGTCGAGTCCCCGAAAGGAGCCGGTCATGGCCGAAGAGCTACAACATTTGATCGAACGGATTCACGCCGACGCAATCGAGAAGGCGGAAAAAGAAGCGGCGCAAATCCTCGCCCAAGCGCGAGAAAAGGCGGCGGAGGAAATCCGTCAAGCCGAGGCCCGCGCCAAGGCGATGCTCGAACAGGCTCGCCAGGAAGCTGAAATCTACGTGGAGCGGAGCCGGCGTACGTTGGAGCAAGCTGCTCGCGACCTTCTGATCACCGTGGGCCAGGGTGTGGAAAACATCCTGAAGGACATCGTGGGCGAAGCCGTGGATCGCGCGGTGGACAGTACAATGTTGCAGCAGATGATGCTGGAAATTGTTCGGTCGTATTGCGCTCGGGACGGGCAGGAAAGCCGAATCGAGTTCCTCATCAGCCCGCAAGATCAGGAAAGGATCGTCGCCTTTTTCGCTGGGTTGTATCAGCAAAAGTTGGTCCAGGGGGTGACCATCCGAGCGGACCCGACGATTTCCAAGGGGTTCCGGGTATCCTTTAAAGACGGCCACGTCTACCACGATTTTACGACGTTTGCGATCGCCGAAGCGTTGTGTCGGTTCTTGCGTCCCCATTTGGCTGAGATCGTGCATCGGGCCGCTGCGGAAACCGGGAACGGACACTCTGAACCAGGTGCCTCCCGTCCATGAAATACCCTTACCTGGTCGCATCGCTGCCGGCGTTGGCGTTTGGTGCGCCGCCGTCCATGTCCCTGGATCGGTTTCGGGCGTTGTGCCGGGAGCAGTTGACGTCTAAGGACTACGCGGAGTTGGACGCGTTGTTGGAGGGGGGGCCTGCACGCTCGTGGTTTGTGCACACCTGGCGGCACCGCGAAACCCAGCTACGCAACGCCGTGGCCCGTGCGAGGGCGGCGCGTCGGAGCGTGGAGGTCCGGCCTTATGTTCGGGAGCATGCTGGATTCGACGTGGCGTTGGAGCGCGCGGTGTCGGACGCGATGAGTCATGCCAATCCTCTCGAGCGGGAAATGGAGCTGGAGCACATCCGGTGGCATCTCGCCGAGGAGCTTGCGCGCTTCCACGAGTTCGACTTGGAAGGGGTGTTATCGTATGCGCTCCGGCTTCGGATCGCGGAGCGTCTCCAAGGCTGGAACGAGGGGCTCGGTCGGCGGCGGGCGGACGAGTGGCAGGATCGTGCCGCGGAGCGCGCGAGGGCGGCGGGGCTGACTGGGATCGGTGAGACACCATGAGCGAGAACATTGGGAAAATCATCGGCATCAACGGCAACCTTCTGACGGTGGAGTTCGAAAAACCCGTCACGCAGAACGAAGTCGCCTACGCGATGCGCGGCGACTTGCGACTGAAATCGGAGGTCATCCGGGTGCGCGGCCGGCACGCGGAGTTGCAGGTGTTCGAGGAAACCACCGGGCTGCGTGAAGGCGACGCGGTCGTGTTCACCGGCGAGCTGCTCTCAGTGGAGCTGGGACCCGGGCTGCTCGGACAGGTGTTCGATGGCCTCCAGAATCCCCTGCCTAAATTGGCGGAGAAATGTGGGTTTTTCTTACAACCCGGTGTCTATCTAGACGCGTTGCCGCGCGACCGCCGTTGGGCATTCACACCCATCGCCAAAGTTGGACAGGTTGTGCGGCCCGGGGATACTCTGGGCACGGTGCCGGAGGGAATTTTCTCGCATCGGATCATGGTGCCCTTTGCGCTGTCCAAGGAGCGCAATTGGACAGTGGACTCCGTAGCGATGGCCGGAGAATACGCTGTCGAGGACGTGATTGCACGGCTTCGCAACGAGCGGAACGAAACGGTGGACGTGCGCTTGGTGCAACGGTGGCCGGTGAAGATCCCGATTCGGGCGTACGAAGAACGTCTACGTCCAACGGAGCCGCTGGTGACTCAGATCCGCATTATCGACACCATGTTTCCGGTCGCGCGAGGTGGCACCTATTGTATTCCAGGTCCGTTCGGCGCGGGTAAGACCGTTCTGCAACAGCTCACTAGCCGCTACGCGGATGTGGACATCGTCGTGATCGCGGCTTGCGGTGAACGCGCGGGCGAAGTCGTCGAAACGCTGCGGGAGTTTCCGGAGCTCCAGGACCCTCGAACCGGCCGTACCTTGATGGAGCGCACGTTGATTGTCTGCAACACCAGCTCCATGCCCGTCGCGGCGCGCGAGGCGTCGGTGTATACGGCCGTGACGATTGCGGAGTACTACCGGCAGATGGGATTGAACGTGTTGCTGTTGGCGGACTCCACGTCGCGATGGGCCCAGGCCTTGCGGGAAATGTCCGGCCGGTTGGAGGAAATCCCGGGCGAGGAAGCCTTCCCCGCGTACTTGGAGTCCGTGATCGCCGCGTTCTACGAGCGCGCGGGGCTCGTGCGGCTGTACGACGGTTCCATGGGATCGGTGACCATCGGTGGAACGGTCAGCCCTGCGGGTGGCAACTTCGAGGAGCCGGTGACCCAAAGTACGCTGAAAGTCGTCGGTGCGTTCCACGGGTTGTCGCGTGAGCGATCCGACCAACGGCGATACCCGGCCATCCATCCCTTGGAGTCCTGGAGTAAGTACGAGAGCATTGTGCCGGCCGAGCAGGTCGCGCTGGCTCGCGGCGTGCTTTTCCGCGGCAACGACGTAAGCCAGATGATGAAAGTCGTCGGCGAGGAAGGCACGTCCATCGAGGACTTTGTCACGTACTTGAAGGCCGAGTACTTGGACGCGGTGTACTTGCAGCAGGACGCCTACCATCCGGTGGACGCCGCGACGCCTCCCACCCGTCAGCGGTACGTGTTCGATCGGATCGTGCGGATTCTGAAGACGAAGATGTCGTTCGAATCGCGGGATGCAGCGCGCCGCTTTTTCCAGCGGCTGACGCAGGTCACCAAGGACTGGAATCGTTCGGAGTGGGAGAGCGGAGAGTTCCGAGAGATTGAGGGCCGGATCAACAAGATGGTGGCGGAGGTGGCCGACTATGCATAAGGTGTACCATCGGATCGAGCGCATCGCGGGCAACGTCATCACGGTGCATGCCACCGGGGTCGGCTACCGCGAGCTGGCCCAGGTGACCAGTCCTCGCGGCACGTCATTGGCCCAGGTAATTCGCATCGAGGGCGGACGCGTGGACCTGCAGGTATTCGCGGGCAGTCGCGGCATTTCGACGGACTCGCAGGTGCGCTTTTTGGGCCACACCATGCAGGTACCGTTTTCCGACGCGTTGCTCGGGCGGATTTTCACGGGCAGCGGCCAGCCGCGTGACGGCGGGCCCGCCATCTACGAGAACCTGATCGAGATCGGTGGTCCCTCCGTGAACCCCGCCAAACGCATCATCCCACGCAACATGGTGCGGACCGGGATCCCGATGATCGACGTGTTCAACACGTTGGTCGAGTCGCAAAAGCTACCGATCTTTTCCGTGGCCGGCGAGCCCTACAATCCGCTACTGGCCCGCATCGCGCTCCAGGCGGAGGTAGACCTGATCATCTTGGGCGGCATGGGCTTGAAGTACGACGACTACCTGTTTTTCCGCGACACGTTGGAAAAAGAAGGCGCTCTCTCGCGCTCGATCATGTTCATCCACACGGCGGCCGACCCAGTGGTCGAATGCTTGTTGGTGCCGGATATCTCGCTGGCGGTGGCGGAGCAGTTCGCGCTCCAGAACCGACGCGTGCTCGTGTTGCTCACGGATATGACGAACTTCTGCGACGCGCTGAAAGAAATCGCCATCACCATGGAGCAGATCCCGTCCAACCGTGGCTACCCGGGGGACTTGTACAGCCAGTTGGCGCGTCGGTACGAAAAGGCAGTGGATTTCGACACGGCGGGCTCCATCACTGTTCTGGCGGTGACGACGATGCCCGGCGACGACGTGACCCACCCCGTGCCGGACAACACCGGCTATATTACCGAAGGGCAGTTCTATCTCCGCAATGGGCGCATCGAGCCATTTGGTTCGCTCAGCCGACTCAAGCAGCTGGTTAATGCCCGTACCCGCGAAGACCACCGCACGATTATGAACACCATGATCCAGCTGTACGCGAGCTACAAAGAGACGCTCGAAAAACAGGCGATGGGCTTTCGTATGAGCCAGTGGGACCGCAAACTGCTCAAGTATGGGCAACTATTTGAGGAGCGGATGATGGACCTGCGCGTGAACATTCCGTTGGAGCGCGCGCTGGACCTCGGGTGGGAAATTCTGGCGGAGTGCTTCGAGCCGGAGGAAACCGCGATCCCCACTCGGCTGATCGAAAAGTTCTGGCCTCGCCAGCGCGCGGAGATCGAAACTGCCTCGGCGCAGCCGGCCACTGTGGGAACCTAAATGGCGCGGATCAAACACACCAAGAACGAGCTCAAGGCGCAGCGGGATGCGCTGGCTCGCTACCAGCGGTACCTGCCCACGCTGCAGCTCAAGAAGCAGCAGTTGCAGCTGGAAGTGCGCAACGTGGAGTCGCGCCTGGAACAACACCGCGCCGCGACTGAGGAGTTGCGCCGCCAGTTGGAGAGCTGGGTTCGACTCTTGGCCGAGCCCGTCGATCTCGACTCGTACTTGCGCTTGACCCAGGTCCGCGTCGGTACCAGCAACATCGCCGGCGTGACGATTCCGGTGCTCGAGTCGGTGGAATTCGAACGCGAAGTCCCTGACTTGTTCCAGACACCCGCGTGGGTGGACGATGCGCTCAATGTGTTGGAGGAACTCATGCGCCGCAGGGTTCAGGAACTCGTGTTGGAGCAGCAGTTGAGCGCGCTGAGGGCCGAGCTCCGCACAACGTCGCAGCGCGTGAACCTCTTCGAAAAAGTGAAAATTCCCGAGACGCGCGAGAACATCCGCGTGATCCGGATTTTCCTCGGCGATCAAATGACGGCCGAGATCGCTCGAGCCAAGATTGCCAAGGGCAAGTCGGCCGAACGGGTGACATCGGCAGGATGATGCAAGGGAGACAGACATCGGTCCGCCGGGCCGTGCGCCGAGGGGGAAGGCACCCATGATCGTGCCCATGTCCAAGGTGACCGTGCTCGTGTTGGAAACCGACCGCGACGCGGCGTTGGAACGACTTCGGGACCTGGGAGTGATCCACCTTGAGGCCATTCGGCCGGCCGAAACCGAGGACGTCGAAACGGCACGTCGCGAGTGGGAGCACGTGCAACAGGTGTTGGAGGTGCTACCTCGTACCGCGCAGGGTCAGCCCACGGGCCAGCCGCCGGAGGCAATCGTACGCAGAGTGTGGGAAATTTTGCACCGGCGGAACGATATCACCGACCGCTTGGAAGAGCTCCGGTACGAGGCCGATCGAATCCGACCATTCGGCCATGTGGATCCAACCGAGTTACGCCGACTCGCCGAACGAGGTGTCCACGTGCGCTGGTACCGTACAGGCCCTCGGGAGGTCGTTCGGGTTCCCGACGGCGTCGTCCGCGTGGAGGTGGCCCGCGACAAATCGGCGGTGTACTTCGCCCTGATCGGAACGGGCGATTGGGGAAAGATTACGGCGCAGGAGATCGCGTGGCCCACCCGTTCCTTGGGAGAACTCGAACAGGAAATTTCACGGCTCGAAACGGAGCAGCAAGAGCTCGTCCGGGAGTTGGAACGATACGCGGGTGACCGCGCGGCGATTGCGGAGTTGGCGGCGGAGTTCGAAGACCGCTTCCGTCTAGCGGAGGCCCGCGCAGGCATGGGCGTGGCAGGCCAACGGGTGGTCTACTGGACCGGATATTGTCCCCGCGATGAGCTGCCTCGCTTGGCGGCGATGGCCCGCGCGTACGGATGGGGATGGATCGAGCGGGAGCCATCGCCCGACGACCGCGTCCCGACGTTACTGCGGTGGCCGCGGTGGGTCGAACCCATCCGGCCTCTGTTGAAGTTCGTCGGAATTTTGCCCGGCTATCACGAGGTGGACATCAGCGGCGCCTTCCTGCTGTTCTTTAGCCTGTTCTTCGCGATGTTGGTCGGCGATGCGGGCTACGGCGCGCTGTTCTTGGCCGCCTCTTGGTGGGGACGCCGGCGTTGGCCACGGGATTTAGTTCGCCTGGGATTCATGGTCAGTGGTGCGACGTTGGTCTGGGGGGCGATCACCGGAACCATCTTCGGCGTTCAATGGCCGAACTGGCCATTGCGGGTGGCATGGTTGACGAACGAAGACCACATCAAGTGGCTCTGCTTTGTGATCGCGGTGGTTCATCTATCCTTGGCACACCTGTGGAACATCGTTCGGTTCGGGTTCACCACCGCCTCGCTGGCACAGTTGGGTTGGCTGGGGATTACCTGGACGATGTTTTTCGCCGCCAACACGATGGTGCTGGACCGTCCCTTCCCCTCGTTCATGGCGTATGCGTTTGCGGCTTCGGTCGGGTTGGTGGTGCTGTTCATGACGCCGTGGCCGCAGTTGAAAACGGAGTGGTTCAACCACGTGATGTTACCGCTGACCATCGTGGGGAACTTCGTGGATGTGGTCTCGTACATCCGATTGTACGCCGTGGGCACGGCTTCCTATGCGGTGGCCGACAACCTGAACCGATTGCTCATGCCCATGCTCGGCTCGTGGCGGACGGCGCTGATCGCGGCGGTGTTTTTGCTCGTTGCGCACGCTTTGAACATCGCACTCTCGTTAATGGGCGTGATGGTGCACGGCGTTCGCTTGAACACGTTGGAATTTTCCGGTCACATCGGCCTGCAGTGGACGGGAGTGCCATATCGGCCGTTCCGCCGGGTGCGGGGCGCGCAACTTCCGCAGGCCGGTGAAACCCGTTGAAAGGAGACGACCCGATGGATGCAGAAACTGTTGCCACACTTGGACGCGCAGGGGCCGCGGCGGCCTTCGGTTTGGCGGCGCTGGGATCCGCGCTGGGAACCGGAGCCGCGGGTCCAGCCGCAATCGGCGCGTGGAAAAAGTGCTTCGCCCAAAACAAGGCCGCGCCGTTCATTCTCACGGTCTTCGCCGGCGCACCGCTGTCGCAGACGATCTACGGCATGATTTTGATGAACCAGATGGTGAAGCTCTGCAACGCGGCCGGGTTCACCAACTGGGCGGCCATGCTCGGGGCCGGCCTGTTCGGAGGAATCGCCATCGGTGCTTCGGCGTGGTGGCAAGGGGTGGCCGGCGCGGCGGCTTCGGATGCGATGGCGGAAACCGGCAAGGGCTTCGGCAACTACCTGATGGTCCTCGGCATCATCGAGACGATCGCGCTGTTCGTGCTCGTATTCATCGGCGCGGTGATGAAAGTCGCCGCGGGCTGATGCCTCGACGTGCTCGGTTCGGCGTCGACACTCCGCGTGAGCGTTCCGGTCCGTCGGTTTGGCCGCACGGGCTTGGCTATGCCCGTCCTGACGTGCGGTGGAATGCGGTTCATGCGGTCCTGGAACGAGTCGGAGGCTGAGCGTGTCACACCCGAGGAGCAACGCAGGTTGGAGGAAGCGGTCGAACGCGCCGTCGCAGCGGGCATCACGCACATCGAAACGGCACGGGGGTACGGAACCTCTGAGGCCCAGTTGGGCCGGGTGCTTCCGCGGTTGCCGCGCGCACGGCTGATCGTTCAAACCAAGATCGAGCCGTGCCCGGCGGAAGAGTTTCTTCGGAAGGCGGACGAGTCCTTCCGCGCTTTGCGGCTGGACTACGTGGACCTGTTGGCCATCCACGGGATCAACAACGAGGATCTGTTGCACCAAACGTTGCGTAAGGGCGGCGCGCTCGAAGGCGCGCGGAAGCTTCAACGTGAAGGGCGGTGCAGGTTCGTCGGGTTTTCCACCCATGGCTCGTGCCGGCTGGTGCAGCGCGTGATCGCCACCGAGGAGTTCGATTACGTCAACCTGCATTGGTACTTCGTTCACCCTCACATGGAACCTGCCGTCGCGACGGCAGGCCGGTACGACTTGGGGGTGCTCATCATCAGTCCGAACGACAAAGGCGGGCACTTGTACAAACCCTCTGCCAAACTGCGCCGGTTATGCCGTCCGCTGACGCCCATGCAGTTCAACCTGTTATACTGCCTGGCCCGTGAGGAGGTGCACACGCTGAGCATTGGTGTCGCGGAGGCCGCGGAGTGGGACGACCATCTCGCGGCCCTCTCGTTTTACTCGCGTCGCAAAGAGCTGGCGGCGGACATCGCCGCACGACTGGAACAAGAGTTGGAACGCACGCTCGGCCGCCCGTGGTGGCGAAATTGGTGGAAGGGAATCCCAGAGTGGACGGATATTCCTGGCGAGATCAACGTGTTTGAGATCGTCCGTCTTTGGAACTACGCCGTGGGGCTCGGCATGACCGACTACGCGCGCGCCCGGTACAACTTGCTCGGCCAGGCGGAACATTGGTTCCCAGGCCGCAACGCAGCGCAGATGGACGAAGTGGCGGTGCGGAAAGCTCTAGCGCAGAGCCCCTTCGCCGATCGGATCGTGGAAGTGCTTCAAGATGCCGACCGTCGGTTTCGTGGCCAGCCAGCGCGCCGGCTGAGTCAATCCGGTTCGTGACCGAGTGGCTCGTCGTGCCGTGGTGAGTCACCATCTCGGCCCCGCCGTCCCATACAGAGAACGCTCACGATCGATCGGAGTTGGAGCCTCTATGTGCGACCATAGACATCGTTGGGGTCGCTCCTCCGCCGATGCCGGCGCTCCCTGGGGTGAGATTCATCGCCGCGACTACGCGTGAGCGTTCACGCGTGCGATCCAAAAGTCCCGCAGATCGAGGGAAGCGGGATCCCCACGTTGCCACAAGTCGGGGCGCTCAGGATGCCATTGCACGGCATAGATGGCGGGACCTGCGCCGTCGGCTTCGATGGCCTCGACCGTGCCGTCGGCTGCGACCGCGGCGATGCGCAGGTGGGATCCTAAGCCGTCGCGCACGATGGCTTGGTGATGGGCGCTGTTCACCCACCGGAGATGTTTCAACGCGCATCCCGATTCTGTGCTCTCGATCCATTCGATCGCGTGCGCTCGGTCGCTGAGTCCGTTCGCCTCGTGGATCTCGCGAAGTGGCCCCTCCAAGTCGGGAATCAAAGGACCGCCGCACAACACCTGAATGACCTGCAACCCACGGCAGATACCCAAGAGCGGGATGCCGTGGTCGAGGCAATATTGGCCGAGGCGGAACTCTAGCTCGTCGCGGCGTTCATCCACGTTTCGGACCTTCACCGCAGCGCCTGGGCAACCATAACGCCAAGGGGCGATGTCCCCGCCGCCTCCGAGCACGATAGCATCGGCGTCCACGGGGCCCTCTGGCCACTCCCAAGGTTTGGTCAGGCAACGAAGCTCGATGCCCGCGGGTTCGAGCCAACCGCGAAAATGGTCAACCCTCGAGGCGGAACAGGTGACCCACCAGCGCATAAGTTCAGAATTTATCCGACAGTCCCAGGATGAGCAGGATGCGGTCAAGGTCGTCCGGTGTGTGATATTCCACTTCGATCCGGCCGGGCGCGCGGCGCCCTCCGGCGAGCGTTCGGCATGGGGTGACATGCACCGGGCTGCCAAACTTTTGCTTGAGGCGATCCTCGATGTCTCGTAGGTGTACCTCGGGGATTTCCGAGCTTCCGGTTCTTCGCCGACGCGGGCCTCGAAGGAGGCGCGCTACCACGCGTTCCAACTCGCGTACGGACCAACCATGAGCGATGCAGCGGCGGGCGAGGTCTTCCTGCTCCGCGGGAACCGTTACGGAAAGGAGCACTTTGGCATGCCCAGCCGACAACCGCCGTTCACGGATCAACTGCTGCACCGTTTCGGGCAACGAAAGCATGCGCAATGCGTTGGCCACCGTAGCTCGGGCTCGGCCGACGCGCTCGGCCACTTGTTCCTGCGTCAACCCGAATTTTTCCATCAGCGTTTGATAGCCTTCAGCCTCTTCCAACGGGTCCAAATCTTCGCGTTGGAGGTTTTCGATCAGCGCCAATTCCAGCGCTTCTTGGTCGGAGACGTTCAGCACGCGCACCGGCACGTCCGTCAATCCGGCGAGGGTCGCGGCGCGAAGGCGGCGCTCACCAGCGATCAATTCATAGCCCTGGTCCGTGGGGCGGACCAACAAAGGTTGCGCCACGCCGTGCTCGCGAATCGAGCGGGCCAGTTCCTCCAGGGATTCGGCCGAAAAGGTACGGCGCGGTTGCCATAAACCGGAGCGTATGGCCGTGATGGAGACGCGTCGGACGTCGGAGCCGTCCGCCGTGCTCGCAGTACTGGGCGGTTCGTTTCGCGCGCTGGCGGACGCGCGTGGAATCAAGGCATCCAGTCCGCGTCCCAAACCACCACCGGGTTTTGCTGTCATGTCGTCTCGACCTCCGCCGCGACTCAGGCTGGGCTAAATGGTCCGTTCCGTCAAGTCGCCCGGGCGCCTGAACCCAAGTATGGTGGAGGCAGGCGGGGGGGCGACGCCATCCGTGCGCTCGTACTACGGGGCTCGGCCGTTCCTCTTCTCCGTCTACAAAGTGGCCCAGATACCGCGACAGAACCTCGGCGCCGGCGCCAGGACCGTTGCCAACCACAGGCGGCCACAGGGGCCGGGCACGGCGGCGAACAGGTGCCAGAGGCTTCGAGCGAACAGGAGCGAACAGGTGCCAGACACTTTGCGAAAGTGCGTGAAACGCATTGTGTATCAAGGGCTTTGGCGAGGTTTCGAATGCGCGATGTTGAGGCTTTGCAGCGCGCGGCGTGCTTTGCGTGGGCGTCCCAGTGAGCGAGCCCTCGAACCAGCTGCGGAAATTTTCGCGGGCGGACTCTTTCAGTAGGTAGAAGGAGACCGCACCCATGAGAAGATAAAACCCTGCCGCGCCGGCGCAGCCGGTGGCAACATTGCGAGAGTGAGGACCGACATTGAGTGACCGGATGGCTGGCTGCCTGCATGTACCACGGGTGGAGCTGGTGTAGCCTGAACCACCGCCACCGGTGAGACGTCCAGGGAGACGTAGGGCTGTCGGCAAGATTGTTTTTGTACGAGCCGTCGTGCCGAGGATCGTGAAGGGCTTGGGTCGATGCCGGGGGAGTTCCGCCATGGACAAGATGGGCTCACTGAGGTTGGCGGGAGATCTCTGCGCGGCCGTTGATAAAAAAGGCGCCGCGCGGGTGCTTCTTCGCTTGGCGATCGAACGGTGCGCCAGTCCCGGGAAGCGCGGAGCGTGGCGCTTCGCCTAGCCGAAAAAGGACTGCAGCCTCGAGCGGCGAAACCTTTAGTCGGTCGGCAGACCCAGTCCCAAGCGCGGAGGGTCACATTACGGCTTTTCGGCACCCGTGTGGTCCCCCTGACAAAGCGCCCGCTTCCCTAAGGCTCCAATTACCGCCCGACTGACTCAACCGAACTAAACCCTTGGGGACGCTGCATCGTCGGGACCATCCGAACCCAGCTGCCTTATGTCACGATACCCCCTGTCCTGGCCACAACGCCCACCAGCGCGTAGGAAGCTTTTGCGGCCCCCAATCCCAGAGCGGTTTAGTCTTCGAACGCGGGGGTGCCATAGCGGACCGGCGGAACGACGGGGGAGTCGGATTCGATGCGGACAATGAACCACTGCCGGCCCATGCGGGTCAGCTCCATGCGGTGTCGCTCGTTACGATCCGAGTGCACCAATTCCACCAGGAAGACCCCACGGTCCGGCGCGAGGTCGAGTTTTTGAATGCCTAACCCCTTCACGCCCGACATCGAGGATTGCAACGCCGCAGTGGAGAGCGCCAGACCCCCTTGGCGGGCGCTGGAGGCAAGTTCGCCTTTCAGGGGCTCACGGCACAGCGCAAGAACCGTGTGTACGTCGCCCCGTGCGGCGGCTTCGAACCACCTTCGAATCACCTCTTCGGGGGTCATCGGGCTAGCCCGCTGAAACCACAACGCAGCGATTCCCAGCCCGACGACCAGCACTCCGCGGGCCGCCCACTTCACTGCCGGCTGTTCGATGGCGATCCAATCGGCCATGCCACATCGAGCGTACGGTGGCTGGGTTCATCTAACACGACTTTCCGTAACCTCGGAAAGACGCTCTCCGCCGTTTCCAGCGCCAAACGCCGGTACTCCGCCACGCGGTCGGACGGAAGCTGAGCCCACCGCAGCAGAAACGCTTCGGCTTCGCCGCGCGCTCGCGCCACGATGGTGTCGGCATCGCCAAGGGCCATGCTCACTCGCTGATCGGCCTCGCCCCGCGCTTGCGGGAGGATCCGGTTCGCGTAGCCTTGCGCATCGTTGATGGCCTTTTGGCGGTCCTCCCGAGCCGCCGCCACGTCGCGGAATGCCTCGGCCACTTCCGCAGGTGGCGCAAGCTCGTCCAACGTCACTCCCGCGATACGAACGCCGAGGCCGAGCCGTGTGGCTGCGCGTTGTACGCTTTCGCAGACCACCGCTTGCAACTGTGGCCGCGCAGTGGTGAGGACATCGTCCACCTGTCGCGATGCTATGGCCTCCCCCAACATCGCCGCGGCGGTCGCGGACAACCAAGCGTCCACGTCCACGGCCGCGAACAGGTAGGCGCGAGGATCCTCCACCCGGTATTGGACAACTCCCGACACGCGGACCAGGTTTCGGTCGCCCGTGAGATACTCCGGCACGGCGACGCTGTCCCGACCTAACAGGCGCGAACCGACTGGCGCCCCCACGGACACCCGGCGTAGCTCGTACAGACGCAGCCGACGCACCCGATCCAGTCCGATCGGCAACCCGACATGGAGCCCGGGGCCGCGCAGCTCGGGCAACATGCGTCCGAAGCGTTGCACCACCGCTTGCTCGTTGGGTTGAACGGTGTAGAAGGCGGTCAGCCCCCAGGCCAGCAACCCGATGGCGACGATCCAGCTCCCTGCGCGCAGCGGGGAGCCCCCCTCGCGCAAGGGCGCGGAGGGCGCATGCACCTCGGGAATCGGGTGTTGGACGTGGTGCATCACGGTCGGACCACCTCGCGGACGCCGGACGGAACCGAAGACGTCGAGCCGACCGACATTCCAGCGTGAAGTAAAACGCGGAACAACGGTGAATCCGCAGAGAGTAAGACCGTGGTGTTCTCGTCCAGCACGTTCCGCGCGGCTTCAAGCGTGCGCAAGAACTCATAGAACTCCGGATCACGTCCGTAGGCCTCCGCGTAGATCCGGGTCGCTTCGGCCTCGGCACGGCCGCGGATACGCTCGGCTTCGGCGTCGGCCTTGGCCAAGAGCACCGCCCGCTCGCGATCGGCCTCGGCACGAATTCGCAAGGCTTGCTCTTCTCCTTCGGCGCGGTATTGCCGCGCGATCCGCCCTCGTTCCGCGCGCATGCGCTGGAACACGCTCTCGCGAACCTGTGCCGGCAGTCCGATCCGCTTGATTCGAACTTCGGCGATCTCGACTCCATAGGCCTCTCGCGCCCGCGCCGCGCAGCGCACCGTCAGATTGGAAAGAATCGCATCCACGCGGTGGTCGGCCGCATTGGTTGTCACAAACGCATCAAGCGTGTGGCGACCTACTTCGGCCGCCAACTCAGACCACACCAAGTCGTGCAAGCGGGCCTCGGCGCCCGGCCGGTCGACGACCGTTTCCAAGAACCGACGCGGCTCTGCAATCCGCCAGGCTACGAACACGTCTAGATCGAGATTTTTCTTCTCCCGGGTGAGGAATTCCGACGGCTTCGGGTCGTAGACCTGCCACCGACGATCGAACCGCAACACCGACTCCCACGGCCATGTCCAGTGCAGACCGGAGGTCGCCAGGTCCCGTACCGGGCGCCCAAATCGCGTCACAATGACGAACTGCGTTTCATCCACGAACACGGGCACACGGGCGCCAACGAGCACCACGACCAGAATCGCACCCCACGCGAACCATCGTTTCACGGTTTCAATTCCTCCTGGGCGGGCAAGCCAACGGACGGCGCCGGCCACAATCCTCGCACCGTGCGACCGAGCTCTGCGTCGAGCCAGATCCATCGCCGAGTTCCGGGCGACGTGGCCACGACGACTTTGGGCCGGTTCCGAAGCGATGCCTCTCGGGCCGCCCAGACCAAACGCACATCGGTGACCTCGGGCGCGGGGGCCCGCGCGTCCGCCACGCCAAGGAAACGCTCCGCCGCTGCCTGTGCGAGGACCACGCGCCCAGTGGCCCATGCAGACGCGCCCACCACCATCGCGGCCGCTTGCCCCCGAGCCAGGGTCCGCGTGGCGAAGTTATAGGCCTGGGCTTCGTTGATCGTAGCTTCGCGAACCTCGACCGCCTCCGCGACTTCACGGAACGCCCCGACCACTTCCAGCGGGGGGTGCACGTCCGCGAGGCGCACATCGAGCACTTCGAACGCACCATCGTTCGCTAGCCACGAACCCCGAAGGCGCTCCAGGATGCGCTGTTCTAATTCGGTGCGTGCCTCCGCCAAGACGTCGTCGGCTGGACGTGCGGCAAGTTCCAACCGTAGTGTAGATTCGGCCCACCGCCGCACGATCGCGTCCCACCGCGGCTCTCCCTCCCACTCGCCCGAGCCCAAACGAAAGAGTGCGGCGAACGGATCCCGCAGGCGGTAGTGGACCGTCAGATTCACGTCCACAAGGTTCTCGTCGCCGCTCCAGACCGTGGCCTCTTCCGGAACCAAACGGTAACGGCCCGCTCGGTGCTGGATGTTCCACTCGTATGCGTAGGGTTCCTGCGTCAAGTCCCCCGTGCTCCGAAACCCGATTTCCACGCGTCGAACTTCTTCCGGACGGCACCGGTCGAGGCGACTCAGCGGCCAGGGTAATCGCCAGTGCAGGCCCGGCTGCCACGGACGCAGCACCGGGCGCCCGAACAGCCGGACGATTCCAATTTCATTGGGTCGGATGATGGTGAATCCCGAGGCCAACCATGCGACCATGGCTACGACCGCAGCCCCGGACACGATGGCGCGTTGGTGGCTATGTACTGTGCTAGATAACCCCGCCCAATGGTCGCGCCAGCTTTCCCAATCCCATAACAACCGCATCGAGTTGAGCACCACCGCCAGCGAACCGATTTGATGGACCACCGCTGCCCATACGGGCGTGAGCCAGCCCGTGGCCGCCGCGATCACCGCACCGCCATTGAACATGATGGCAAAGCCCAGAATGTTCTGTCGGATCGTTCGGTGCACACGACGCGCCATGCGGATGGCGATGGGAAGCTTGCGCAGGTCACCGCCGACCAATACGACGTCGGCCGATTCCACCGTGAGATCAGAACCCACGTCGGCCATGGCGATTCCGACATCGGCCGCGGTCAGCGCAGGAGCATCGTTGAGCCCATCGCCCACCATTGCGACGGGCCCCGACGTGGCGGATCGGCGCCGCACTTCTTCGACTTTCTCGGCCGGAAGGAGTTGCGCGCGGTAGTCGGCCAATCCCAGTGCGCGCGCCATGGCCCGCGCCGCCGCTGGATGGTCGCCGGTGAGCATGGCGCATTGAACGCCCAAGTGCGCCAGTTCGTGCAGCGCCTCGGCGGCTTCCGGACGGGGAGCGTCCAATATTTCGATCCAGCCCAGAAGTCGGCCATCCTCCGCTACCCCTACGACGGTTCCACCGCCGCGGAGCAATTCCTCCAGAGCGCGGGCGGCGGGCGAGTTCGCGTCCCCGGTCTCGGGACTCACCCACTGCGGACGGCCCACGCAACGCCGACGCCCCTCCACCATCGCCTGCGCGCCCAGCCCCGGATGTGCGAGAAAACCATGGACCTCGGTGTCACCTGACCAGCCGGTCCGTTGGGCCTCCTGGAGGATCACACGCGCCAACGGATGTTCGGAACCCGCCTCGACCGTCGCCGCTGCCCACAACACATCGCGCTGACTCGCGGACGGAACCACCGGCACGATGCGCCCCACGCGGGGCTGCGCCAGCGTCAGCGTCCCAGTTTTGTCGAACAGCACGATGCGCACCTGCGCGAGCGTTTCGAGTGCCACGCCTCCCTTGACCAACACACCCCTTCGAACCAATGCGCCAATACCGCTGACGATCGCGGTGGGAGTGGCCAAGACCAACGCGCACGGACACGCCACCACCAACACCGAGATGGCCCGCACGAGATCGCGTGTCCACAGGCCAGTGGCGGCGCCCAGCACCAGGACGATCGGAACGAACCAGCGCGCCCATGCATCGGCCCGTCGTTGGATCCGCGCACGGGTATTGGCCGCCTCGTTGACCAGCTGGAAGATCCGCGCCAACGCGGTGTCCTCGCCCACCCGTTCCACTTCGATTTCGAGGCGCCCATGCAGGTTCGTGGTGCCCGCTAACACGATGTCCCCTGGGCCTTTGTCCGCAGGGAGGGACTCGCCGGTCATCGCGCGTTCGTCCACGCTGGAAAACCCGGACCGCACGCGGCCGTCGGCGGGTACGTATTCGCCCGGCCGAACGACCACTCGATCACCGCGGCGCAGTTCCTCGATGGGAACCGTCACTTCGCCCTCCGGCCGCAGGACGTGCGCAGTTCGAGGACGGAGGCGCAACAGCGCGGCGATCGCGGCACGTGTGCGC
Organism: uncultured bacterium; assembly: GCA_900661335.1. Lineage (GTDB taxonomy): Bacteria > Verrucomicrobiota > Kiritimatiellia > PWTM01 > PWTM01 > CAACVY01. Next base: position 28,217 of record CAACVY010000029.1, read on the forward strand.
GAGACCGTTTCGGCTTCCAGGGCCTCGCCGATAAGCATAATCAGCATGACTTCCGCCGCAGCCGTGGGTTGCCCGATATACAGCGCGCCGAGCGCCGCCAGCGAGACGGCGAGATCCGCACTTAGGCGGCCATGAAGCAACTCCATCCAGGCGCGTGAAAAAATCGGATATCCGCCGATCAGCGTGATGAGCAATCCCGCGTCGAGGCCCGCCGCGGTGGACCAACGTCCCGTGACGTAGGCCAACAGCGCCGCCGCCACGAGGGCGGGCCACGCCCACACTCGAACATGGACCTGCCTACTCACGCGCGCGGATCGCTCAGGCCCGCCCGCCCTCGACGCCGCGCTCCCCAGCTCGAAGATTCACGGCCGGAACGTGATCCACATCGGGGACACCCAGACGAGCTGGCCGTCCGTCTGTTCACCTCGGACATAGTAGTAACTCGTGGCGCCTTCGCGAGCGGCCAGATCGGTCCACTGGAACTCCACCTCGAGGCGGCCCGGTTCAACGGTGTGGGCGTAGGCTCCATCCTTGATGACATGCACGCGGGCCCATGGGGCGGTCCCGCGCAGGCGGACAGTGAGGGTGGGGCGCTCGCGCGTGGTGAACTCGTCGCCCATGAAGTGTTCCCCACAGCGAACATCTGCAATGATGTTGTCCGTGGCGCCGTAGACGTGCCGGGCCTTCATCGCGCGCACGATGGCCTCGGGCGTGATGTCCTCGGCCCATACATTGCAGTAGCTAATGTGAGTGGACACGTGATCGCTCGAGGCTTGGAAGCCAAGGCGATACCCCTTCTTCAATGCCAATGAGACGAAACCGAGGGGACGCCAGCCGCCGATGGAGTGCTCCGCGGTGTTTGCGCGCGGCGCACCGGGCATTTCGTAGTTTTGCCGGCAACCTTGGAAGATTTCCACCACGGGCTCCACCTTGGGGTGGTGGTCGCGCCAGTCGGTACCCATGTCGGTGGCGCTGGTGTGGCTGGCGCAGATGCCGTCGTGCTCAAGCAGATATTTGTACAGCATCTGTGTATCGGGCGAGTTAGGCCGCACCGCATCTTCCGGCATCTCGTCCATGGCCTTGCCCATACCACCTTGCAAACGTGGCAACGTACGCACCCCCCGGTGCGCGAACACCACGTTGCGATGGCCATCGGGATAACTAACGGACCGTTCGTAGGAGTACACCGGTGCAAACGCGCGCGGAATCTGGAACAAGTCGGTGGTTTTCTGCGTAATCCACCAAGGATATTCCCGGCCGTTTCCGTTATCGTGGTCGCCGTTGCCGATCCAGTCCAGCGCTGCCGCATCCAGCCCATAGCGCCACATGTCCATCAACATCCCATCGCCGCCGCCGTCGCTGGAGATCTCAGTGTGGCGATGGAACTCCCCGCGCAACAGCCGGAGGGTCTTTCCGCCGACGGTGATTCGCGCGCTGCGGCAGGCCTCGACCTGAGCCGCTTCTTTCCGCGCAAGCTCATCGGGGCCGGCCACCGTCGGGGCCGTCTCCATCGGTTGCAGGCGCGCCGCTGCCGCGGGAGCGGCCGGCATGGGCAACCACGCCCAAACCAGTTCACAGTTCACCGGGTCTGCCCAACGCACCGCTAGTGGCAGATTGGGCACGGTTTCGCCCTTGGCGCGCAATTCGCGCACGAACCAGTCCGGCAGCCGTGAGGCCGTGGCAGCCCGACCGTCCGACGACGCGATCATCGCCACTCGCCCCTCCGGCAAGACCACCAGCGACGGGCGACTGTCGAGCGAGTGATCGGTGCCGTCTACGATCATCTGGGAACTCCATCGATCTCCTTCGTACCGAGCCACATGTGTATACCAAACTGTGCCTACGCCCACGCGGGTCCCAGCTTGGCTGGTGCGCACGGCTAGCCAGATGCGCCCCTGGGGATCCGAGGCGAGCACGGGTAATGCTAGGTTGCCGCGCCGTGCCTGACGCGCCTGCCCCCCGCGGACCAGCGCCGGAGCGCTGAACGCCTCCGCCGCTGGTTGGATCGGAACCTGCCACCCGCGACCGTCCCAGACTTGAACGGCGACACTGCGGTTCTGGTACAACGCGACGCCACGTTCCTCTTCTTTAACCGTCGGACCCCAATCCTTGCCCCAGCGCGGCGGCGACACTTCCCAGGCTGCCCATAGCCGCCCCGCCGCGTCAAAGGCGAGCGCGGGGCGCTTTTCTGCTTGCAATGAGCCGGCTGCGACGAGTCGCTCGCCCCAGCGGCCGTCCTTCCAAATTCGAACGAACACGTCGTAGTTGCCCGCTTCGTACGAGTCCCACGCCACGGCTATGCGGCCATCCTGGGCCGCCGCAATCGCAGGAGACCACTGGTTGCCCGGCTCGCCGGCGATGGTCTCGGGTTTCGAGAAACGTCGGCCCTCTTGGTGTGCCACGAGAATGTCCGAGTGTCCGGAATCGTTAAACGCCATCCACGCCACCCACACCCGCCCATCTGCCGCACGCACGGCCGTGGGGAATAGATCCGGTCCCGCCGAGTCCGTCAACCGAATCGGCGTAGCCCACTCACCGCCGAGTCTGCGACGCGCGAACAGATCCCAGCGTCCTCGGTCCTTCGCCGACCACACGACCCACACGCCATTTTCTGCATCCACGGCCACGGCTGGCCGATAGACGTCTCCGCCTGGAGGTGTGACGTCCACCGGACCCTCCCACTGTCCGTTGCGCAAGGTCATCAAGCGCACTTGATCCCCGCCCGTGGGCTTCGCCAAATCCGCAAACGTCGTGGGCTCCTTTTCCAACTGCTCGCGTCGTTCAAATCCTTCCCCGTGGCGGAATGCCACGTATACCACGTGCACCGCGCCGTCTGGCCCGACGGCGGCGGAAACCATGTCGTCCTCCGTCGGCGCTTCCAGCACACGCTCCGCCACCGCCGCCGGATGGACGAGGATCAGCCCCTCCGCCAGCCGTACCCATTCACCCTTCAGGACCGGGCCCAGCCGGAACGTGAAATTGCCTTGCACAGTCTGCAAGGAAACTTCGGTGTCCTCGTTCACGTCGGCCAACTCTACCAACAAGGCCGAGTCCTGCAGCGGCATCGCTTCGTGCCCGCGCTTGCGCTGCTCGATATTCCACGGAATGGAGCGGCGTGTAGTCAACTTCCATGAGCTGCCTTCGATGATGTCCCGAGGATCCTGCCACCAACTACGGACAGCGACCACACGACCAGGGGACACCCGGATCGAGCCGTCCCAAGTCGTCGGCACCTTTTTTTGCTGCTCCACGCGGCTTCCAAACTCAATCCGTAGCGCCACCCGCGGCGCGCTCGGAACTCGTACTTGTGGCTCGGCTCGAACCTGCCCGGCGTTCGGTGGCGTCCTTGGCGCTTCGGAGCGGCGTCCTCCGCGGCGACCCGGGACCTGCCCGAGGCTGACTGCTCCCCACCAGACGCCCAACAACAAGGTCACCGTCAGAAGGGTGACGATGGACCCACGACCTTCCCGAACGTTCATGGAACCGCCTCCTGCGCGCAGCACACGGCCTCGCGGTATAGCAGAATAACGGAATCCTGGAGCGATTATTGTTTCGGAAGCGGCTCGATCCGCACCGTGCGGAAATGAATCTCTCCGCCCTCCGACTGCAACCCAATCGGGCCGGCCATGCGCTCGCATCCCCACGCCTCGTTCACGAGCTGCCCGTTGATGGTCACCCGCAACCGCTCGCCGTTCAGTTCGATCTCCGCGCGGTTCCACTCCCCAGGCGCGCGTTCCGCCGCCACGATCTTTCGCACACCGGTGAGATCCCCGCCCAACGGATGGTCTGGACGCCGCACCATGCGTTCCTCCGGACCCGCCACGCGCATGCCATGGAATCCATACACGTCCCCGGCTTGCCCGCTTTTCAACTGCACCTCAATGCAGCGCGGTAACGGCCGCGGCTCGCCGTTGATGCGCAACAAGATCCCGCTATTGCCCGGCGTCGTACCCGGTGCCCAACGCCACTCCACGATCAACCGGACGTCCGTGAACGCGCGCGTGGTGTACAAGTATCCCATCGGTTCGCCACGACACACCAACACTCCGTCGCGCACAGACCAGACGGACTCTTTGGCCACATCCGGTTTCTCCAACACAGCGTCCCAGCCCGAGAGGTCCCGACCGTTGAACAGCTCTTCGGCCGCTGCGGACAGCATCGGGATAAGGCTCAATAACCCCATGGAGATGGAAATGATCTTTCGGCTCATGGCAGCGCTCCTTTGGCAACAGTCTCCTCTCGACCGTCTGTCCATGCAAGCATGGTTCGACGGATGGCGAGCCGCAATTGGCTCGCACCGGAGCGGCCGTTGGGGTATATGTTGCCGTCGTGTCGCGGCGCGATGTCCAACGAAAACGACCCCAAGGTGCGGTGTTCGTCCATGGCGAGGAACTGGAACGGATCGGGTATCCGCCCTCGATTCCCTTGAACACACGCCGAGCCGCAATGGTGCGCGATTTGGTTCAACGAATGGGCCTGCTGGGCACGCCTGACCGACTCCAAGTGCCGCCGCGGCTCGCCGCTCGCGAGGAACTCGAACGATTCCACAGCCCGCGGTATCTGGACTTGCTCCAGCGCGCCGAACTCGGCGAATTCTCCGACGAACACCTCGCCGCCGGCCTTGGCACGCTCGACTGCCCGGTGTTCGAGGCTGTCTATCGCTACCCCGCTTGGGCCACCGGCGCCACGCTCACGGCCGCTGAGGCGCTGATCGAAGGCCGCGCAGGGGTCGCATTCAATCCTTCCGGCGGCTATCACCACGCCATGCCCTCGCGCGCCGCGGGCTTCTGTTACATCAACGACGTCGTCCTCGGTGTGCTCCGACTCACCGATGCGGGCTGGCGCGTACTTGTGTTGGATGTGGACGCCCACCACTCCGATGGCGTCCAACTTGCATTCTACGATCGCCGCGATGTGATGGTCATCTCACTGCATGAAACGGGCCGCGCGCTATTCCCCGGCACGGGATTCGAAGACGAAATCGGCGAGGGAGAAGGCCGCGGCTTCACGGTCAACGTGCCCCTGCCTCCCGGCACGACCGACCGGCAGTACCTTCGGGCACTTCGCGAAATCGTCTGGCCGTTGGTGGATGTCTTCGATGCCGACGTATTCGTCGTGGAGCTGGGAATGGACACGCTCGCCGGAGACCCGCTCACGCACATGCGGTTAACCAACAACATTGCGGCGGAAGTTGTCACTGAGCTCCTAGCCCGTGACCGGCCCATCCTCGCCCTCGGTGGCGGCGGCTACAACGTGCCCAACACCGTCCGAGGCTGGACTTTGTGCTGGAGCATCTTCTGCGGCGCCAACGACGGGCTATCCGACTACGGCGTCGGTGTCGGTGGCGTTCTGCTCCAAAATACCGACTGGATCGGAGGGCTCCGTGATCCAGTCTCCGTGGACGAGCCCACTCAGATGGCCTACCTCGACCGCGAAGTGGATCACGTCATCGCCAAGGTCCAGGCGCTCGTATTTCCGCTTCACGGTCTCTGACCGAGGATCCACGCCGG